>PKCY01000053.1 GCA_002862985.1 Haliea sp. | reverse complement strand
GACACTGATAGCCTGGGGCTTCATATAGAGCGCCAGCGTTAATACCTGGCGCGCACCTTTCTCAGCAATATATTGAGTGAGGAATTGCATGGTTCCGCCTCGATCCCCCAGGTCGTCAACTATTAGTACAATATGGTCGTTGATATCGATAGACACGTCCTGTTTGACCAGGGGACTTTCGTAGCGCTCGTTGGGGCCCTTATACAAGGAGATACCGACGCTGCCAAATTCGATTTGCGGCGTGCCCGGTGGACCTCCTTGCACCAGATGGTCGTAGAGCAGGATACCTGGCAGTAAACCACCCATGGTGGCCATCAGTGCCTTGGTGATGGGTTCGCCTGAGGGTATCTGGTTGTTTTGGTAGAGATGTACCTGCTGCGCCAGATCGAATACGGCCATCGCCTCAACGGCATCGGGTACCAACAGAAAGCGCAGTTCGTCATCGGGCACAGATATGCCTTGCGGATTGCGCCAGAAATCGAGGTCGATTTCCCTCGCTGGGCAGTTTATCTGTTGGTGGTAGCTGCTCATTGTGTCTCCGTTGGTGGTTGTCGTTGCAACTGCTTATGCAGATTCTCGATACGCAGCTCGTTGGGTTGCACTTGGCCATTGTAGCGACAATCTCTGGCTTTCGGAGGCCGACCTGCCGTCGGTCTGCGTTTTACGCAGGCACTAATCAGTGCCATCCTCCAGCGCCGTCCAGCGCTCAAAGGTTGACTCCATTTCCGTTTGTACGCTGACGAGATCATCCAGTATTGCCTGCACCTGGGCGTGATCCCCCTGATAAAAACCGGGCTGCGCTATGGTCTCCTCCAGCTTCCCTTGGCGTTGTTCCAGTTTTTCAATCGCAGCGGGTAAGCTGTCCAACTCGCGCTGCTGTTTATAGGACAGCTTGTTTTTTTTGGTGACAGCTGCGTTCGCCACGGAAGCATTTGCCTGCTCGTGCGGCGGTGCTGTCGTTTGTGTCGTGCGCGCCCCGAGGCTGCCTCCGCGCGACTCCCAATCGCTATAGCCACCAGCTTGTTCACTGACCACGCCATCGCCCTCCAGTATCAGCAGGCTGGTGACCACGTTATCCATAAAATCCCGGTCGTGGCTTACCAGCAGGACGGTACCCTCAAAGGACAACAAAATCTCCTCCAGTAGTTCCAGCGTTTCGATATCCAGATCATTGGTGGGCTCGTCGAGAACCAGTAGGTTGGCAGGTTTGCTGAACAATCGAGCGAGAATCGCCCGGTTCTGTTCTCCTCCGGAGAGGGCTTTCACCGGCGTGCGCACTCGCTCGGGGCTGAACAGGAAATCACCCAGATAGGAAATCGCGTGGCGACGCTTGCCGTTGATTTCGATAAAATCCTGACCGCCACACACGTTGTCTATCAGGTTTTGTTGCGGGTCCAGCTGATCTCTCAATTGGTCGGAATAGGCAACTTCCAGTTTACTGCCGAAGGAGATTTTCCCTGCGTCGGGCTTAAGCTGGCCCAACAGGAGTTTTACCAGGGTGGATTTTCCAGCACCGTTGGGGCCGACGATACCGACGCGATCACCCCGTTGGATGATGGTGGAGACGTCAGCCAGAACATGCAGGTCCCCGAAATGCTTTTCCACATGCGCGAGCTCGGCGACAATTTTTCCAGACTGGCCGGCGCTTTCAACGCCAAAATTGGCACTTCCCGTGCGTTCGCGTCGGCTCTGGCGCTCGTCGCGCATGGTCTCGAGCGCGCGCACACGGCCCTCGTTGCGGGTGCGCCGGGCTTTGATACCCTGGCGAATCCACACCTCTTCCTGGGCCAGTTTTTTGTCAAACAGGTCGTTGGCTCTATCTTCTGCCAGCAATTGCTGTTCCCGGTGACGCAGGAACCCCTGGTAGTCACCGCGCCACTGGGTGAGATGGCCCCGATCGAGTTCAGCAATATTGTTGGCCACATTTTGCAGAAAGCGCCGATCGTGCGTGATGAGAATGATTGCGCCTGAGAAATTAGCCAATTGTTCTTCCAGCCAACGAATAGCGGGGATATCCAGATGGTTCGTGGGTTCGTCCAGCAACAGGATATCCGGTTGGCTTACCAGTGCCTGCGCCAGGGCCACACGTCGTCGCCAGCCGCCGGAAAGCTCTCCCATGGCGGCTTCTGCAGGCAACTGCAGCTGGCTAATGGTGGTTTCAACCCGTTGCTGCAGCTGCCAGCCATCGGCGGCCTCCAGCTCCTGCTGGACGCGAGACAAATCAGCAAGATCCGCCGGCGGATCTGCCTGTAGTAAACGGTGATACTCGCTGACAAGGCGCCCTGCATCCGCCAGACCCGCGGCGACCGCGTCAAAAACAGTGACCTCATCTGCCTCGGGCAGCGTTTGTTGCAGTCTGGCAATGCGGACTCCGGGGCGAATCCAGCGCTCTCCGGAATCTGGGTTTAGCTCTCCTGCGAGTAATTTGAGCAGGGTTGTCTTCCCGGCGCCGTTGCGACCCAGCAACCCGAGTTTTTCACCGCGTGTGATATTAAGACTCACGGCGTCCAGCAGAACCTGGGTGCCGTATTGCAGGTGAACGGAGTCAAGTTTTAGTAGTGGCATTCTAGGTAGCGGCAAGTGTGTTGACGCGCATTCTACGCCAGCATGGCGCACCTTGGCCACAAGTTGACACGCGGTGCAGTGGATGCGATCCCGACCATAAGCAGGTAGTCGCGACGGAATTTGTCGTCAATTCGGCTATTATAGGGGAATGGCTAGTTAAGATCGGGACACTATGACAAACACTGAACGAATACACTACGACCGGCAGGTAGCAACATGGTTGATATTCTGCGCGGCGGTGATCTTTGGCATGATTATGCTTGGCGGGGTCACCCGGCTCACGCATTCGGGATTATCCATGGTGGAGTGGAAACCGCTGTTAGGCGCGATCCCGCCATTGACTGAGCAGGATTGGCTGCAGACCTTTGAGAAGTACAAACAGTTCCCTGAGTACCAAAAGGTTAACCAGGGGATGAGCCTTGAGGGGTTCAAGACCATCTTTATGTACGAGTATTTGCATCGGCTGTTGGGGCGTTTGATTGGCGTTATCTTTGCGGTGCCTTTATTCTATTTTGCTGTGCGTGGCCGGCTTCGGCCCGGGCTCGCGCCCGGACTGGTCACCCTGTTATTTTTAGGTGGTTTTCAGGGCTTGTTAGGTTGGTACATGGTAAAAAGCGGGCTGGTGGATAACCCCCGGGTGAGCCAATACCGACTGACGGCGCATTTGGGGGTGGCGGTGGCCATCTACGCCTACATGGTGTGGTTAGCCTTTGATCTGCTGTTTACGCCGGCAGAACGGGTTCGTACTCTGCGTCGCCCTCATGCGCGTTGGGCACTAGTGCTGGTGGGCCTGGTGTTTTTAATGATCCTCTCCGGCGGACTGGTGGCCGGCACCCGCGCGGGTCTTGTCTATCCGACCTGGCCGCTGATGGGTGATTCCTTTGTGCCGCCCGGTCTCTATGCTACTTCACCGGCCTGGTTGGCGATGTTTGAAGACGTCACCACGATCCAGTTTAACCATCGCCTCTTTGCCTATGGTCTATTCGTGGTGTTGAATATTTTTGCCTTTGTGGTTTATCGCAGTGCGTCTATGCGGAAAGAAAAGCTGGGTGCTGGTCTATTGATAACAGTTTTATTTGTCCAGGTGGCTATGGGCATCAGTACGCTGTTGCTGCATGTACCGGTTTGGCTTGCTACCGCGCACCAGGGCGGCGCGGTAGTGTTACTGACTGCTATGCTATATCTAAGCCACGTTGTGCGGAGTCAGTAACCCGAAGATGATCACAGATAGACGCACTCCGATGCGTGGACGGAACGGCCTGATTGGATGGCTTTCAGAAAGGTGCTAGAGAGAGAGTGCGCAGATTCGGCTCATATGACTGAAGCCTATGGCCGATTCCTCATGCCAGTGGTTAAAAGTGGCCTGAATCTTTTGCATATCGCGCTTGCTGGTGGGGTTGTCGGCGATGTCCAGGCCACCGTGTTGCAGACAGCGGACGACATCAGCGGTAACGATAAAGGTATCTTTCCCCATATTACGCAGTAGGCGTTGTCCGGTCATGCCACCCAGGCGGCTTCCGCGTTTCTTCAACAGCGCAAAAAGGTCGATCAGTTCCTGCGTGGGCCAGCGGCTAATGAATTTTCCAAAGCTGCCATGTTCATGGGTGATGTCTAGAATGAACTGCGCGTTGGCTTGAACGCCTAGTACCTTTTGTCGATTGCGAATGATGCGTGGGTTCTGCGCAAATCGATCAATTTGATCGGGGCTGAGCATGACGATCTTCTGTGGCGGGAAACCGAAGAAGACGTCCTCGAAATCACCCCATTTGTTATCCACCACGCGCCACACGAAGCCCGCCTGAAAGACACAGCGGGTCATCTGGGCCAGCCAACGATCGTCCTTGCTCTGGGAAAGTGCTCTGGCGCTGCGCACCCGCGGTAGATACCTATCGACTAGGGATTTCCCACCATGGCGATCGCAGGCGCGCTGATAAATGGAATCGAATGACTCCAATTACTTGTGTCTACCATCGCACAGTGGTTGATCGGCGGTGGATTTACAGCCACAGAAAAAAACTTTGCCGTCCGTCGTCGCTTCAAAGCGGACAGGCGAAAACCCGGTGTCTTTGTGTGAGCCATCGCAGAACGGCTGACTGGCACTGAGGCCGCATGCACACCAGAAATAGGCGTTCCCTGTTTTGACCTGGACGCCGTAGGGGGTGTCCGATGCGCGCTTGGGTTTATCCATAATCAGGTTCCTTGTACTGTGTATTACTGCGTTGTCGGGGCGTTGATCATCTGAGCGGCGAAACTCAGTTTAGGTCAAATACACGATGCCGTCACGGGGACGAGGACCCTGTTGTTGGCACGGTTTGAAATCGTCACAATAATAGTGAGTGTTACGGGGCCACTCTGTAGGCCAGCAGCACATTGCCGGGTAGTTGACCGAACATGGAATAGCCCGATTGCACATACAGCCAGCCATTCGCTAACACCTGTCCACCGACATCAATGGCTCCACCGTGGCCTTCAATACCGTTTACAGCGTCAAAGG
>PKCY01000303.1 GCA_002862985.1 Haliea sp. | reverse complement strand
TTTTCATTCCCACGCCGACCATATTGGTGGCACCCGCTTTTGGGCGAGCGCTGAGACTGACATCATTGCGCATCAAAATTTTAAGGAAGAACAGCGCTACCTGACTGAACTGCAGCCCTACCAGTTCGGCCGCAATCGCACTCTGTTTCCGAGGATGCCAGCCAGGGAGGATCGACCGGACATAGCAATGATGCGTTAAGGCGGTATCGAACCGACCATCACAGTGGACGATTGGAAGACCTAAGACTTCACCCTGGGAGATACGCAATTTCAGATTGTTAGTGTGCCTGGAGCCGAGGGCGCTGACAATATTGTGCTGTGGCGACAGCAGCAAAAAATATTTGTTGCTGGCGAGTTCTTCGACCCTCAGTTTACGCAATTCCCCAACATCTTTAACATGCGCGGTGATAAAATCCGCAAGCCCATGGAATATGTAGCATCGCTGGAAAAACTGATGGTGCTCGAACCCCGGATCATCATCCCCAGCCACCTTGACCCCACCGTGGGTGCCGAGGTAATTCAAGCGGGTATGCAGCGCATTCGCGACGCCGTGCAATATGTGCACGATGAAACTGTTGCCGGAATGAACGCGGGCAAAAACGTCAATGAATTGATGCAAGAGATCAAACTGCCCCCTGAGTTGGGACTGGTCCAGAATCACCTCAAGCACTCGAGGCCGAAGGCCTCTAGTTCAGCATAACTTCGCATGCCGCACGAGTGTTCTTGCCCCTGAGCGCCTATTCAGCTATAACGCAATGAACTTTGCGTGCGCCATTACCCAAAAGGAACGGATCAGCATGATAGGCGAGCGAATTGCGATAGTTACACTGTTCATGAGCTGCTTGTTTCTCTGCGCCTGTGGGGGTTCAGGATCAACCGACGTTTCGGTGGGCAGTGGCGTGGGAAATGCTGAGGGTTTTGCAGCCACCGGCGCAATACTTGAAAAGGAAGCCCAGACCACTGGCGATCCAGGACGAGGCAGAACAACTCTGCTCAGCGGGTCATATATGGAATGTGGAGTTCCTTATAGATTGATGGCAATCCCCGGGGTGGCATCGTTGCTTGCTGCACAGTGGGGAAATGCCAGCATCATGGACCCACTCCCCGGCAGAGAAGGCAATGGCGCTGAACTGCCTTACTGGATGAATACCTTCGTTAACGAGGATGGCGCCGAAGTCGTGAACGCCAATTGCCTGCTCTGCCACGGCGGCAAATTCGACGGCGAAATGGTAATGGGCCTAGGCAATGCAAATGCCGACTTTACCGCAGGTGTAGCCGGCTCAGCCCTCCCTGCCTTTCCACAGAACTTGATCGACCAGCTCGGTCTCACAGTTGCAGAGCAAGCGAGTTTTGACAAGTTGCTGCAACGTGCGGCAGCTATTGGCTCCGCCACAAATATGCGTACCATCGGTCAGAATCCGGCAGAAATGCTAGCCGTGACGCTCATGATTCATCACGATCGGCATACACTGACATGGAGCGATACGCCCTACAGTGAATACGTGGTACAAGATCACAATGGCAATCCCCGCCTGGATGACAATATCATGACCTCTGACCCCGCTCCCTGGTGGCGGGTAAAAAAGAAGAATGCTCTTTTCTATAACGGCATGGCACGGGGCGATCATCGGGGCACAATGGCACTGGCTACTTCCGTTTGCGTCGATGACGTACAAACAGCACAAAAAGTGGATGACATGTTTGTTGATATCCAGGCATTCATTCTTACCATTGAGGCGCCGAAATACAGTCGAACAATAGACGTTGAATTGGCTAACACCGGCAAAAGTATTTATGACCTAGACTGCGCAGCCTGTCACGGTACTTACGCTTCAGCCGAAGAAGCAACAGTGGGTATCGAAGACACTTACCCAAATTTGCTCATTCCGCTGGATGTTATTGGCACCGATCCGGTGGTTGCCCAAGCCGGTGTAGTCCACTCACCGGAGCTGGTCGACTGGTACAACGATTCCTTCTATGGACGAATAACCAGAATGGTTCCCAACGATCCCTTCCCCGGGTACATGCCGCCGCCGCTGGACGGAATTTGGGCAACGGCACCCTTTCTACACAATGGCTCGGTACCTACTGTTGAACTTGTCCTGAACAGCGCCGCTCGCCCTGCCGTCTGGAAAAGAGCGAGCATGGATTCAGCAATTTTTGATGAAACCACGCTGGGCTTTCCCTATATCGAGCTCGGGTATGGGCAGGATAAGGCAGTGGAGGAAGAGAAAGACTTCATTTACGATACTCGATATTGGAGTCAGTCTAATGCCGGGCATACCTTTGGCGATCACTTGTCTGACAGTGAGCGCCGCGCTGTGATTGAGTATTTAAAAACCCTGTAGTAATAACGCTCTTAATTTCCATTGCAAACTGAGAATATACTGACTTCCTCTGTTCAACTTTTAATACACACGCGGATCGTCTCAGGGATTCCAGTCGACCACGAGCAAGTCGGCTCGATTTTTATAATCAAGGCGCTGGGATAGCGTACAACTTTGCTCAGCGTGGTGCCATTATCACCAATCGGCGCCTGCCCGACACGCAGTGTGATGACACGCTGGTTACTATCACGCGGCGGATCAATGAGGTGTTTCTCGGGATAAACCAACCGGCGTTACACTATGAGTCCACAATACGGAGCCACACATGGCAACCTGTACCACTATTCAGCAGCGTCTTTTAGTCCTGGTGCTTCTGCTGGCAGCACCAGCCCTGGCGACTATCGATGAACGACCTAACGTCATTGTAATTGTTGCTGATGACCTGGGTTGGAACGACGTCGGCTTTCACGGGGGCGATATCGACACTCCCTCGCTGGATCGACTGGCAGCTGAGGGAATGGAACTCAATCGCTTCTACACCACCCCCGTATGCTCTCCCACCCGCGCGGCACTGATGACGGGACGGGACCCCATTCGCCTGGGCGTGGTCTACGGTGTAATCTTCCCGTGGGACACCAATGGCATTCACCCGCAAGAACATTTTCTACCGGAGTCTTTTCGGGCAGCGGGATACCAAACCGCGATGGTAGGGAAATGGCACCTGGGACATGCGCAGATGACCTACCACCCCAATAATCGCGGCTTTGAACATTTCTACGGCCACCTCCATACTGAAGTGGGATTCTACCCGCCATTTTCCAACCAGGGCGGCAAAGATTTTCAACGCAACGGCGTGTCTATCGATGACCAGGGTTACGAAAGCTATTTGTTAGCTGACGAAGTGTCTCGTTACATTCGTACGCGCGACAAAGACAAACCGTTTTTTGTCTACATGCCATTTATTGCGCCTCATACACCATTGGATGCACCGCAGGAACTGCAGGATAAATACAAAAACATCAACACTGACCTTGCGCCCTCCCGTGCAAAGCAAACAGACGATACGCGTCGCATATCCAAGCTATTAATGATGGACAGCGCCAGGCCAATGTATGCAGCGGTAGTCGATGGTATGGACCAATCCATAGGCAGAGTTCTCACTACACTGGATGAAGAGGATATTACCGACAACACCATCGTCCTGTTTTTTAGCGATAATGGCGGGGCTGCCTACTCCGTTGGCGGCGCCGATAACGCGCCGCTGCGCGGCGGCAAGGGTGAGACCTTTGAAGGTGGAATTCGCGTGGTGTCCATTATCCGCTGGCCGGGGCATATCGAAGCGGGGCAAAAGATGAACGAGATAATGACCGCCATGGATGTCTTCCCCACATTGGCCGAGGCGGCTGTCGTACCTGCGCTGAACACACGCAAGTTTGATGGACGCAGCATGTGGCCGGCCATCTCCAGGGGCGCCGTTATGCCGCGGGAGGAGCTGGTGTATTTTGGTTCTGAGACCCCCATTTATGGCCACTTCAACCTCACGGCTTTTAACGATGAATGGAAACTAGTCCAGGAAATAGACCAGGATCAACTGGAAACCACCGTGACCAACTACCTGTTTCGAATAAAGGACGACCCGAATGAGTACAACAATCTCGCGGCTTCGCACCCTGAAGTTGTGCAGGAACTGGCTAGAATGATTCACGACTGGCGGGCACTCTACCCCATCAACGGCACGCGCAGCCAGTTGGTAGCTCCGCCAGGTTGGCGTGCACCCAAAGACTGGGCGACTTATCCAATTCCTCTAGAGGACTTGCAGGCCGAACCTGCTCCCGGCATGGCTCCCGACAAGCGCATTGAGAGAATTCTGGATTTTCAACACGGTGACCGGGGGCGACTCACCTACGATTGCACACCCAACTGGTGGTTGGGTGGCGCATGTACCACAGATGAGTAACATAGCCGCCCTTGACTCCCCACATCGCAGTATCAGCACACTGGGCGCAGCTCAGGCGAACTTGCACACCAATCGCGCTAGCGTCTAATCAGTCGCACCAGACCCGTCACAATCAAGGCAAACACGACAAAAATCACGGCTACTGTCAACCGTACCATGACGAGGCTTGCCTGCGGCCTCACTGGAAAAACATGCGTCTGCTCGATCGACGCCCATTTGTGTGGTGCCATCTCCATCATGCCAGGTTCGGACACCATTTTTAGCATGTCGCGGACGCTGCGATAGCGCACTAAGCCCACAAAGTCCCAAGGCTGGACGTCGCCATCTTCCAGAAAACGCCCACTGGGCGCACCAATGAATACGGGCAGGCCGCCGTGTCGTAACAATGCGGGAACGATACCGGCAGAATAACGATCGTTGGCTGCCATTGGATCAGGATCGTCGGCCCAGGGTGAGCCTTCCGGATACAGCGCGATTTCGCGCCAGCGGATCAGGTTCAGCATGTAGTATTCGTTACCGTCGTCTGTGCTGGCCAACGTCTGAAGCTCATGCAGCATTTCCGGACTTGGCTCGCGACCACTGGCACGCGCATTATCAGCGACGCGCTCCAGGTAGGTGGCCACCTATCTTGAGAAAAATTCCTCCTAGCTTATCTTTATAGCTGCTATGAATACTAATTTTACCAACTCAGTGAATATTTCACTAAAAATATCCGAGGTTAATCTTGGCGAAAACAATACGTTTTGTCTTTATTGTGCAAAAATATTAACATCGATTTAGG
>PKCY01000059.1 GCA_002862985.1 Haliea sp. | reverse complement strand
TTCTCGAGAAGACCTTTTTATGAAATAAAAAAATTTTATCACCATATAAAACAGAGCTTTATATTCTATATTTCATTTTTATTCTAGGTTTTGCCAGGGGTAGTCCAGGGTTTGTCCACACCCCGAATACACGCGATTATTGAGTGTTACCACCACTGATGCTGAGAATATGTCTCCGCTCATCGTATCCACACAGGATGAATCATCAATCTCCACCCGCAATCCCTTTGCGTCTGCGGCTGCGTTTCCGTCATAGACACGTATGCCGCCTGCCCCCGTTTCGCCGGCAGCAGGATTCAACACACGTAACGATCCATAATCTTCCACAAACAACAACTGACTACCCTCCTTGATTTCCAGGGACCAACCCGGTTCATTGCCCTGGGCCCTGAAGTCTACGCCGCGACGTCTAGCATCCTCCCAAGGACTCCGAGCGGGCACCAGGTGGCAACTCTGGTAGCGCTGCTGGTCAATATTCAACAACGCTTCGTCACCTTTGCTCCAAACGCTCACATCGCCTTCTTCGTAGAGTACGCCCGAGGCACTGCGTACCTGCGATAGAACAACGTAGCGATCCTCGAGCCATACTGCCATCTCTCCCGGACCGAGACGGGCAATAAATTCGTATCCTTCGCACACATAAACTAGCGTTGTGGCCCGCGGGCGCTCATCGCGATCGAAACCCCAGGCGCCTCCGTTATCGCCACGACGAGAATAATCTCCACCACAGGCATACAACGGCAGGCACAACACCAAGCCCCACAAAATTTTATTCACCGTGAGCTTCTCCTGCAAAGGGTGCAACCAGTCTTTTTTTTTGCTCGCAAAGTGGCGCCGCGATTTCTCTTCGGTGGAGTGCAGATAGAGATCGCCAAATAAGCTAATGAACATGGGTCGACATGCATTGCCTCAGTATACCGCTATTACCAACCCATAAAATTTAACGAATGAGAGGACAGCAAGCCGTCAGTAAGGCGAAAATAATGGCATTGCGATCATGCGTAGCGCAAGCAAGGTTAGTATCCAGCGAAAAATGCGTTGAAAATTGAGTTGCGGCACATAGGATCGCAGCCACGTACCAACCCAGGAACCGAGCACCCCTCCCAGGATCATGCCTAGCGTTAATTTCCACCATGGGGCGAAGCTGAAACCCATGGCCACAAAGGCTCCCAGGCGCAGCGCGTGATTCAGTGTCATAGTCACAGCGGTGTTCACCACGAGCCAATCCCGTTCGGTGCTGCGTCGCATCAGTACGGCGGCGCCAACCGGCCCTGTCGCTCCCGCCACCATGCCCAGACCGGTCTGACAAAAACCGAGCAAAGCTAAAGACATCGGACCCCCACCGGGTATAACGGGCAATTGAATCCAGGTAAACACCAGGATTAGCGCACCAATCAACGCCGGCAGCCAGTGCATGTCGAGGCTCTGGTAAACCTCGGCACCCAACCAAGCCCCTATAACCGCACCCAGCAGAACAGCCGGGATAATACCGGGATCAATATCGCGCCAACTGAATGCGGCGCGGGAAAGATTACTCGCCAGCTGGGTCGCCGCATGCAATGGCAGGATCACAGCCGCGGGGATCAAACCGGGCATTACGGCTATGAGCAATATGCCTCCACCCATACCCATCACAGCAGCCAAAGCCGATGTCAAAAACACTATCGGCACTAATGCTAACTCATTCACACACACTCCCCGTTCAGACCCGCCGCAGAAACGGTTTTACCTGTATCACCGGCGAGTCTACACTAGGTCAAAGCCATTTTATTCGCGCAGCAGGCATAGCCGGAATGAGCAATACAAATAGCAGTGTCAGCGATCAGGCTCTAGCGGGGTGGTACGATGTCGACCCTACGAACACGGACCTCAAGCCAAATCCACACCCTTACTACAAACACTTACGCGAAGCACAGCCGGTGAATTTGACTCCCGTGGGCGACTGGCGTCTCTCGAACTACGCCGATATTCAAAAGTTACTTAAACACAGTCATAGCGGAATGCGTAATCTCGACGGATTGATTCCGGGTGAGTCCCGTGAGCAAACGGAAGCATCCAAGTTTATGCTGCGCATGGACCCCCCCGACCATGACCGCTTGCGCAATCTTGTAAGCAAGGCATTCACGCCACGTTCGCTCAGCACTATGCGTCCAACTATCGAGCTGCTTGTATCAGCCGAGCTGGATCGCGTTGGGCCTCAGGGTGAAATGGATCTAGTAGCGGATCTAGCACTTGCGGCACCAGCAGCATCGATGTGCGCTATGCTGGGTGTGCCATTTGAAGATCGGCACGAATTGACGGAGCTGGTCTCGCTAGTAACCTACCGCCTCGCCAAGAACGCCTACCCACATCTGCAAAAAGAATCCGAAGCAGCAATCATGAAACTAGCAAACTACATGCTGCTTCTTATTGAAGAACGCCGGACACATCCCACTGATGACATTCTAGGACAATTGGTGACTGCAGAAGAGGCAGACGACCGTCTTAGCAACGACGAATTACTACAGCAGAGCATCGGCCTTCTCGTCGCCGGCCTGGAAACCACCATCGGCCTAATCGCCAATGGCATGGTTTGCTTTGCCCGCTACCCCCAGGAGTTTGAAAAACTTGCTGCCGACCCCACACTGGCCGGATCCGCCGTGGATGAATGCTTGCGCTTTGAACCCTCGGTACCCATCACTCGCAGAATACTGTGGGAAGACACCGAGTTTAGCGGTACCGTCATACCGGCCAATGCCTCTGTGTTTGCCATTCTGATCGGAGCCAATCGCGACCCTCAATATTTCACCGATCCGGATCGCTTTGATATCACCCGCCGCGAGGCCAAGCATTGCTCTTTTGGCGGCGGCATTCATTTTTGCCTGGGCTCGCATCTGGCGCGCATGAATGCTGAAGTTGCGTTTAACCATATGGCGCAACGCTTCACCGCCATTGAGGTGAATGAATCAGATATCGAATGGGCGCCGTCGCTGTTCAGGATTCCGGGCAAAATTCCGGCTCGCTTCCAGCTTCGCTAGCCCATCGGGTACAGTAGCTCACGCGACACAGCGTTAATTTGCGAGAGCGTGTCCGGCGTCAGTTTTACATCGGCCGCTGCCAATAGTTCCGGCACCTGCTCAACGGTGGTTGCACCGACAATAGTTGACGCAACAAAATCGTGCTGCTTGCTCCAGGCAATGGCCATTGTTACCACCGACATATCCAGCCCAGCCGCAATTTCCTGATAACGCCGCGTGGATTCCAGCGTTTTTTCATTTACGAAACGATGCAGCATTGCCTGCTGGCGCTTCGGCGCGTGTTGATACTTCGAAAATCGAGCCCCTTCGGGAAAGGCACCGTCATTGTACTTGCCACTTAGAACACCGCCTCCCAGCGGAGAATAAGGAAGCAGACTAACGCTCTCCTGCCTACAGGCCTGCGCCAGTTCATCTTCAAAGCGTCGATTATTCAAACTAAAATTATTCTGAATCGTGTCGTGGCGAGCCAAGCCAAGCTGATCAGACGCCCACAAGCTTTTGGTTAAGCCCCAGGCACTCTCATTGCTACAACCGAAAATGCGTACTTTTCCAGAGCGCACCAAATCATCCAGTGCCATCATCGTCTCTTCGTAGGGGAAGTCCCAATCTGGCCAGTGTGTCTGGTACAAATCGATGTAGTCAGTATCCAGTCGCCGCAAACTACTTTCGACTGCGCGCATAATATGATGACGGTCAAGGCCGGTCTTACCGCCACGCAAGGGAGCCTCCATCCACACATGACTGGGTCCTGCGACCTTACTGGCAAGAATGATTGAGTTACGGTCTTTCGTTTTCATCCAACGCCCGACAATCTCTTCGGTCGCACCTACATATTTTTTATCAGGAGGCACCGGGTACATTTCCGCCGTGTCGTAAAAATCTACACCCGCTTCATAGGCCATGTCCATTATACGAAACGACGTCTTTTCATCGGCCTGATTTCCAAAGGTCATGGTACCCATGCAGATATCGGAGACCACAATCGAGCTCTTACCCAAACGATTTTTCTTCATCCTGACTCCATACAAAATTGATTGATATCCAGACTGGGATCACTATAAGCCGAGAGTGGGAAAATGCATAGTTACTCCGGCCTGAGGGTCGATTACACTGCTGAGATGTCTCGCTCTCGCCCTTTGCGTTACTTTTTCGTCTTATCGAGCTTCACCCTCTTGGGTGCAGGGTTCTATGTTTACCAAAATTTTTCCCAACTACTGCCCCCCCAGCTCAGACAATTCGCACAACAGTATGGCGTGAACGATGTGAGGCTAGGGCAGATACACGTCTCCACCAGCAACGCAAAGCTCGATCAGCTGCGGCTGCAAGGCAGTTACGGGGGCTATGGCTATACAGTGAGCTTGCGATCCATCGAATTACACTATGACTGGCGCCGGCTATTCAGTGGCCAGGCACAGTTCGCCTCAATCGACAGATTGGATCTCTCAGTAGAAAAAACCTCATCCCGCGGCGCTTCCAGCTCGGCGACACTGGATATAGAAAGTCTTCTGCCACAGCACGCCATCGACCGACTTCCTGTGAAAATGCTGCAGATCAAGCATATGGCCCTACACTACCAATCGCCAGCACTGCCCCTGCTTTCGGCCAGTGGTAGCCTGGATATCGCGGGTCAGTTGAAACTGCGCCTGCAGAGCGTTGTGGCCGGTAGCACCATTGGTGTTTTGCTGAGCACTAATGACAACACCCCTGCCCTGGAAGCAGCAATAACACTACACAACGGCAACAGCGATATCTCCACCCTGTCCGCGCAGTTGGACCGCGTTGACGAGAATGTGTGGGAGTGGCAACTGCAGGGAAATTGGGACGATGAACCCCTACTGGCGTGGCTACGGCTTCTTGCGGTGACGACAGATCCACCCCTCGATATATCCGATATTAAACCACTGGCACTGGTCGGAGCCGGCGAGTTTAGCGCGAGTGTACGCCACCCCAATACAATAGACCTACCACTCGGGTCGGGATGGGCGGCGCTAACGCCTTTCATTGCACGGCTTACCCTGCTAAAAGCGATTGAGCGCCTGGATTATCTTGGAGAAATCGAGCATCTGGCGGGCACACTCGATGTCACGAT
>PKCY01000172.1 GCA_002862985.1 Haliea sp. | reverse complement strand
AAGGCAGAAAGCCTGGAACCCGTGTAGCGAGCATTAAGAGCCATTGCCTACAGATTCCGACACTGCTGATTGAGCCGGTAAATTAATGGTGGTGGCACCGTCTGAAACTTCAGGCTCCCATTCCTTCGCGTGCCATTTTCCAAGCAGAGCCACTACTAGAATAATGCAGAGCTTGATGGAACTGAGGTTTTCACGAACCATAAAAAAGAGGCCTGAAGGCCCCTTTTTTTGTAGACAGGAACGCCTACTTTTTCAACTGCATCTTTATCGTGCTCTCGGTGGCTTTGCCGTAAGGGGGCAGCATTCCGCCTAATTTGGCGATGTTGAAGCCCGCTTGCCGGAAAACCGATTTCGCGTGGCTGAATGTCTGGAAGCCCGTGCGGCCGTGATAAGAGCCCATTCCGCTAGGGCCCACGCCACCGAAAGGCAGCTCTTCCTGTGCGACATGCATGACGACATCATTGACGCAAACGCCGCCGGAGGTTGTTCGACTGATTAAGGCCTC
Source organism: Haliea sp. (assembly GCA_002862985.1). Taxonomy (GTDB): domain Bacteria; phylum Pseudomonadota; class Gammaproteobacteria; order Pseudomonadales; family Halieaceae; genus Marimicrobium. The sequence goes on along the minus strand of PKCY01000172.1, from coordinate 4,659 downwards.
TTCCTCCTGCTTGTCCTCGCCAAAGTAATACGCTGCCAGCGGTCGCGGCTTGCTGTTGATATAGCCGATGGTTTCTTCAAAATTTTTGTAAGTGCGAACGGGAAGCAAGGGCCCGAACAGCTCCTCCTCCATCATTTTCAGATCCTCGGCTGGCTCCGGGATCAGTGTGGGGGGTATTTTTAAAGTACCCTGCTGCGAATTGAAGTCTTCCTGCGCAGGATTGATAGGGATAACTTTCTGACCGCGCTCATTCGCTTCCGCGAGATACCCGTTAAGACGCTCGTAGTGGCGCTCGTTAATCACTGAAGTGTACTGGGGATTATCCAGGATTTTCGGGTACATTTCGGTGATTGATTTTTGTGCAGCGGCGATAACCTCGTGTAATTTCTCCTCCGGCACCAGCAGGTAATCCGGAGCGAGGCAAATCTGTCCGGCATTCAGGGTCTTGCCGACCATGATGCGACTGATGCTCTTTTCGATATCGGCGCTGCGCGAAACGACCACGGGGGATTTTCCTCCGAGTTCCAGAGTCACTGGCACCAGGTTGCGCGCGGCGGCGGTGAGAATGTGTTTTGCGATGGACGTTGCACCAGTAAAGATCATGTGGTCAAACGCCAGGCTGGAAAAAGCTTGCCCGACCTCTGGCCCGCCATCGAACATGGCGATTTCACTGGGGTCGTATACCTCTGCGAACATCTGCGCCATGAGTGCAGATGTTGCGGGAGTGAACTCCGACGGCTTGATCATGGCACGGTTGCCTGCGGCCAGCACGCCCGCTAAAGGCGCAAAAACCATATTGACCGGGAAATTCCAGGGGGCAATGATGCCCACAACGCCCAGCGGCTGGTATTCAATGCGGCCGCGAGCACCCAGTAGATTGAAAGGAAACATGGTGGGGCGTTTTTCCGGCTTCATCCATGAGCGCAAGTGTTTGATGGCATGCTTCATGGGTGCGATACCCGCTCCAACATCGGTCAGTAACGTTACTTCGCGAGGCCGGCAGGTAAAATCCGAGTTCAGGGCCTCGGCGATTTGGCCGTTGTACTTGATGATTACATCCACGCCGCGCTGCAAGCGATCAATTCGCGCCTCGGCCGATACAACGCCTTCCTTCAGGTAAGATGCGCGCTGCATTTCAAGGGTGGCCTGCATTTGTTGTTCAATGTCTGTCAGGGTGGGGGCCTGTTCCGGTGCATTCATGATGTGATCCTCGCGGTTCCGGTTCTCGCCTGGGGGGGCGCGGTTTGGTGGTGGATAAGTATAGACCCCTGTTGGACGAAAATTAACCAGAAAAGTCAGTTAATTATGGCCAGTGCACCTGACGCGGATTGAGAGCTTGGCATTCGGAGGGGGAATTGTTAATAATTCGCCTATGAACTCAGTTACCGCCAGCGGTGATACCCGCACCCCCTCGCCCCCTTACGGCTATTCCCGCGAATGTGCGTACTCACGGGAACAACAAATTCACATTGTTGCGGAATTCCACGCCCATAAAATTCGACCCAGCCGCATTGCTTACCGCGTGGGCATTGATATCGCATTCATTGAAGAGCTGATTGCCGGTGAAACGGAAGCTGAACGTTTCGTGCAGCTGGTAAAATATTATCGTACCAGCCGGTATAAGCAACGTCTGCGGGAATCAACTCGTCGCGCAGGTGTTTCACGCTATGAAATGCAGCAAAATATCGAGCGTGAGTTTGCACAGGAAACAGACCTATAGCCCAAGGGGCTAAGAGAGAACCCACCCTATGGAAACCCTGGAAATTTGGCATGACATGGTGCGTCGTCGTGACCTCGCGCGGCTCGATGAAATTCTGGCTGAAGATTGTGTCTTCATATCACCCATCGTCCACACATCGCAGCAGGGACGCGAGTTAACCCGGCTTTACCTCACAGGCGCAGTCAACGTCTTTAACGATAGCTTTCAGTACACAAAGGAGATAGTTGCACCGCAATATGCGGTTCTGGAATTCACCTGCGATGTCGACGGCATTGTAGTAAACGGCGTGGATATCATGACATTTGATGATGCGGATAAAATAGTTGAGTTCAAGGTGATGGTGCGTCCTCTCAAAGCGGTGAATTTGATGCATGAAAAAATGCAAGCCATGTTGGACAAATTGGCGACGCAATAGGCCAAACCCCGGCAGGGTCCTGAACGGACAGTCAGAGGAATTCACTGTATAATTTCCGGCCGTCTCCATCAGGCGGGCCTCCCCTCAACTCTCCAAGGTTGCAACATGTCCTCTTCAGATGCGGTAGCCAGTTTTGCGGAGTTGGATTTGCCTGCGCCATTGCAGCAGGCATTAAAGGATGTTGGCTATGAGACGCCATCTCCCATTCAGGCTCGAATCATTCCCCGCGTATTAGACGGTGTAGACGTTCTAGGCCAAGCGCAGACGGGAACCGGCAAGACCGCTGCCTTTGCCCTGCCGGTGCTCGCGCGGCTGGATCTAAAGAAAAAGTTGCCCCAGGTATTAGTGTTGGCGCCCACCCGGGAACTGGCGATACAGGTCGCCGAAGCGTTTCAGAAATACGCGCGGCACATGCCAGGGTTCCATGTTTTGCCCATTTACGGTGGATCTGACTACAGAGGCCAATTTCGACAGTTACAGCGTGGCGTTCACGTTGTGGTGGGTACGCCCGGTAGGGTGATGGACCATATGCGCCGGAAATCGCTCGATTTGTCCGGGTTGCAGACGCTGGTGCTGGACGAAGCCGATGAAATGCTGCGCATGGGATTTATTGACGACGTGCAGTGGATTCTGGACCAAACTCCGCCAAAGCGACAGATCGCCCTATTCTCCGCCACCATGCCCGAGGCCATTCGTCGCATCGCAAAACGTCATCTGCGAGACCCGCAAGAGGTGTCGATAGAAGTCAGGGCAGTGACCACTGCATTAATACGCCAGCGTGTGTGGATGATGGCAGGCATGCATAAGTTGGATGCGCTGACGCGTATCCTAGAGACCGAAGATTTCGACGGGATGTTGATATTTGTCCGCACCCGTATTCTGACTGCTGAGCTGGCAGACAAACTGTCGGCTCGTGGCTACGCGGTTGCAGCACTGAATGGAGATATTCCGCAAAAACAAAGAGAGCAGACGGTCGACAAACTAAAGAAAGGGAATTTGGATATCGTGGTCGCCACCGATGTAGCAGCCCGGGGTCTGGATGTGCAGCGTATCAGTCATGTGATCAACTATGACATCCCCTCGGATGTGGAATCTTATATCCACCGTATCGGGCGAACCGGCAGAGCGGGGCGCACCGGAGACGCCATTTTGTTCGCCGCCAATCGCGAACGACGATTGTTACATGCGATCGAAAAAGCCACCGGTAAGGCGATCGAGAAAATGATACTGCCCACTGCTAAAGAAGTGACGGACAAGCGCATTGGGAAATTCAAGCAGCGTATCTCGGAGACGCTCGATACGGAAGATTTGCAGCTGTTTAGGACGCTGGTTGAAGAGTATCAACACGAGTATGGCGTTCCCGTTATTGAGATTGCCGCGGCCCTGGTCGCGCTAGCTCAGGGCAAGAAGCCCTTGCAGGACCAGTCTCCACCAATTGAGAAGAAGTCAGTGCAGAAGAAAAAGGGCCGGCGTGAGGCGACCTCCGAAGGGCGTGCTCCAACAAAGCCGCGACAGGCATCCAATACAAAGCGAGAAGCCACCGAAAGTAAGAGTCGGCGTGAATTCACAGACAAACCGGAGCGCAAGGCTCGAGTCGGGAAGGACAAGCCGGATGAAGGTCTGGAACGGTTTCGGATTGAAGTCGGTAGCGCACACGACGTGAAACCTGGCAACATCGTTGGGGCCATAGCCAACGAGGCGGAGATAGAAAGCGAGTACATTGGGCGCGTAGAAATATTTGAGAATTTCAGTACGGTGGATTTGCCAGAAGGGATGCCTAAGGAAATATTCAAGCATTTAAAATCAGTCTGGGTCAGTGGTCAGCGATTACAGATATCAAAACTGGCACCGCAGGGTAAACCATCACGATCTGGCCCACCTAAGGACAGGCCCACAAAGAACGGGAAAGTTAAAATGCGCAAGAAATCTACTGGTAAGTCCGACCCCAAACCGCGCAAGAAACCAAAGCCAAAATCCGAGGCGAATGGTCGGTCAGAAAAGTGAAAATTCAGTTATACATTGGTAGAGTCGAACACAAGTAACACGTCGGAGATTGTTACATGGCCAAGCGAATCATAGTTGGGATCAGCGGTGCATCGGGTATCGTTTACGGCGTACGCGCCCTGCAGTTACTGCGCGACTGTTCTGTGGAGACCCACCTGGTTATCAGTAAGTCTGCAAAACTCACACTGCACTATGAGTTGGATATGTCTGTCGCTGAGCTGGAGTCTCTGGCCAGCGAAGTACACGCCATCAAAAACGTCGGTGCATCTATCGCCAGCGGTTCGTTTCCAACAGCCGGTATGCTGATCGTGCCCTGCTCTGTGCGCACGATGTCTGAAATTGCTACTGGCGTTACCTCCACCTTGCTTACCCGAGCCGCCGACGTGGTGCTCAAGGAGCGTCGTCGTTTGGTATTGATGGTGCGCGAAACACCGCTGCACACCGGACACCTGCGCACCATGACTCAGCTATCGGAAATGGGGGCGGTGATCGCACCGCCGGTGCCGGCGTTCTACACTCG
>PKCY01000167.1 GCA_002862985.1 Haliea sp. | reverse complement strand
CTGGAACTCTGGTACTGCAACTTCTTCGGGGCGGGAAATCATGTGGTGTTGCCCTATGACCACAGCCTTAGACGCTTACCGGACTATCTGCAACAACTGACCATGGAGAGTAACGGAAAACGCGTTAGCGCAGACGGTAAGCTTTTAGACTATACGACTGCACCAGTCCTTTGGGGTTCTGCCGGGACCATCGGACAACACTCCTTCCACCAGTTATTGCACCAGGGCCAACTGCTATGTCCGGTAGACTTTGTACTACCACTAACCACCCACACCGACATGCACGAACAGCACAAAAGGCTGGTGGCCAACTGCCTGGCCCAGAGCCGCGCCCTGATGGTGGGCCGCTCACGGGAGGCTGCCCACACCGCTTTGTTGAAGCGCGGGATGAACGAGCAAAAAGCAGCTGAACTGGCACCGCACCTGGCAATGCCGGGCAATCGTCCCAGCAGCACGGTGACGACTAAATCCCTGAATCCTGCCACGCTGGGTGCTTTACTTGCACTGTATGAACACCGCACTTTTTGCAGTGGTCAACTGTGGCGAATTAACTCGTTTGATCAATGGGGAGTGGAGTTGGGCAAGGAAATCAGCACTGCAATACAGGGTGAGCTAGACAACGCCGCTGGCAAAAGCGCGATGGATGCCGCAACAGTATCCCTGATCAAAGCCTGGCGAGACGCGCAACAATAAACGGCATCTATCTGACTGAAAAGACTCAGGCGTCGATCAGCTTCAACAACTCTGCCGTTTTCGCTTCCATAAGCGATTGATCTGCACGGCTTTCAACGTTTAGACGCACGACAGGTTCAGTATTGGACATGCGTAAATTAAAACGCCACCGCTCCATAGCCATACTCAAGCCGTCGACACGATCGACAGCCTCAGCCTGCTCGGCATAAACCGCTTCCACTTTTGCAAGGACCACCGCCGGATCCTCAATCGTACGATTGATCTCGCCGCTACATGGATAGGCCTCCATGCGCTCAGCAACGAGATGCGATAAAGGCTCGCCACCACTACTGATTAAACCGGTTACCAGTAGCCACGGAATCATGCCACTGTCACAGTATGCAAAATCCCGAAAATAGTGGTGCGCACTCATTTCGCCGCCGTATACCGCGTTTTCCAGCCGCATACGCTCTTTAATAAATGCATGTCCTGTTTTGCTCTGCACCGCCACGCCACCCAGTGACTGCACAATATCTACTGTATTCCAAGTGAGTCGCGGGTCGTGCACGATGCGCGCAGGACCTTGCTGCCGAAGAAATGCTGCCGCCAACAACCCCACAACGTAGTACCCTTCTATGAAGCTGCCGTTCTCATCGAAGAAAAAGCAGCGATCAAAATCACCGTCCCAACCCAAACCCAAATCGGCATTGTGCTCTCGCACAGCTGCGATCGCCGCTTTTCGATTCTCCGGAAGCAAAGGGTTGGGTACGCCGTTGGGGAAATTTCCATCCGCTTCGTGGTGAAGTTTTATAAACTCAAAAGGCAGATGAGGCTCCAGCAGATCCACGACGCGACCAGCGCCGCCATTACCTGCATCCACCACAATCTTGAGTGGAGTCAAGCTGGCAACATCCACATAGGACAGTAGATGCTGCACATAGGCCTCGGAGGTATCCAGAGGATAAAGCTGTCCCGGCTTTTCAGCAGAAGTAAACTCATCAAGCTCGGCGAGTGCCTTGATATCAAATAATCCGGTATCTCCAGAAATAGGCCGCGACTCCTCGCGCACGAACTTCATACCGTTATAATCTTTGGGGTTGTGACTGGCGGTAATCGCGATGCCACCGTCCATTCCCGCATGTGAAGTGGCAAAGTAAATTTCTTCCGTTCCACACAGGCCGATGTCGTAAACATCTACTCCCTGCTCAAGCAGACCTTGAGTCACGGCAGCTTTGATAGACTCGCTGCTAAGCCGAATATCGTGGCCCACCACTACCTGCTGTGGCTTGACCACTTCAGCGTAGGCGCGGCCGATACGCCTTGCGATTTCTTCATTGAGCTGATCAGGTACTCTTCCCCTGACATCGTAGGCCTTAAAACAGGTAATTTCTTGCACTCGTGCCTCGCTTTATTGGAACCACTACTTAGTGGGCAGGTAATAGTGTTCATAAACAAAATTCGTAGCTTCGACAAATCCCGGAACACTGCCGCAATCAAAGCGACGGCCTTTGAATTTATACCCCATTACACAACCTTTTTGAGCCTGCGCCTGTAGCGCATCGGTGAGCTGGATTTCGCCGTTGGCGCCGGGTTCCGTTTCACGCAAAATATCAAAAATATCCGGGGTCAAAATATAACGCCCTATAATTGCCAGGTTTGATGGCGCATCTTTGGGGTCTGGCTTTTCCACCATGTCATCGATGCGATAGATGCCATCTTTCAGCGTCTCTCCGCGAATCACTCCGTACTTGTGAGTTTGATCTTCTGGAACCTCCTGAATAGCCACAATTGAACAGCGAAATTGTTTATACAATTCCGCCATCTGCGCCAAGACTCCAGGCCCATTGTTTAAACACAAATCATCGGAGAGTAAAACTCCGAAAGGCTCATGGCCTATAAGCGACTCGCCGGTAAGAATCGCGTGCCCCAAGCCCTTCATTTCTCTCTGGCGCACCGTAGTGAACACACCCTGCTCTAAAACAGTTCTAATGCTACTCAGGTAGGCTTCTTTACCTGTGCCTGAAATTTGGTGCTCGAGCTCGTAGCTAATATCAAAATGATCGGCAATGGCACGCTTACCACGCCCAGTGACTAGAGCACAGGTAGTCATTCCAGCGGCGATAGCCTCTTCCACTCCGTATTGCACCAAAGGTTTATTGACCACGGGCAACATTTCTTTGGGCATGCTCTTGGTAGCGGGAAGAAACCGTGTCCCGTATCCCGCAACTGGGAATAGACATTTTTTAATCAAAGTTACACATCTCCATAGTATATCGGCCTCATTGACTCCGCCCGTACACGTCTTCAAAGCGCACGATATCGTCTTCGCCCAGATAGGCACCCGACTGCACTTCAATCAGCTCCACAGGTATATGACCCGGGTTTGCCAATCGGTGTTTATGGCCAAGCGGAATATAGGTCGATTCATCCTCTCGCAGCATAAACACTTTGTCCTCACAGGTCACCTCGGCGGTGCCTTTTACAACAACCCAGTGTTCGGCGCGATGGTGGTGCATTTGCAAGGACAGGGTTTGCCCTGGATTGACAATGATTCGCTTCACCTGAAAGCGCTCAGAAGTTACCAGCGATTCATAAGAACCCCAGGGTCGATAAACACGACGGTGTAGCGACACTTCTGGGCGTTCCTGTGCCTTCAAACGGTTGACGATACGCTTTACGTCCTGAACACGGTTGCGATCAGCTACGAGTATTGCATCAGCAGTTTCCACTACCACGAGGTTCTCCACTCCCGTGGCTGCAACCAGGCGAGAATCACTGCAAAAATAGCTGCCACGGCAGTTGTCAATTATCACATCGCCTTTACAGACGTTTTCGTTTTCATCTCGCTCAGCAACGTCCCACAAGGCAGACCAGGCACCGACATCGCTCCAGCCGCAGTCGAGTGAGACTACGCCGCCGGCATCGGTTTTTTCCATCACTGCATAATCGATACTATCACTGGGACACTGCTCAAAGATGGCGGCGTCTGGCCGCACAAAAAACATATCGACGGTTGCCGCCTCCATCGATTTTTTACAGCAGGAGAGAATCTGGGGTGCACGTTCACTTAACTCATCGAGATAGGTTTGCGCCCGCAACAGAAACATACCGCTATTCCAAAGAAAGCCGCCATTATCAATATAGGATTGTGCGGTGGCAGCATCGGGTTTTTCAACAAAGCGCTCAAGTTCAAACAAATCGTGTTCCAGAGAATTACCGCACTTTATGTAGCCAAACCCTGTCTCCGGCGCGGTTGGCACAACGCCGAATGTCATCAAACGGCCCTGACTTGCAAGCGGTAATGCTTTGCTTACTGCAGCGACAAAGGCCTCAACATTCTTAATCAAATGGTCTGCCGGTAGCACCAGAAGCACAGATTCCGGATCAGCGGCGACAGCCTGCAACGCTGCCAACGCTACAGCTGGCGCAGTATTTCGACCCTGTGGTTCCAGAATAAGGGCACTCGCTTCTATCTCCAGCTGCCGCAATTGCTCCGCCACCATAAAACGGTGCTCTTCATTGCACACCACCAGTGGCGCAGCAGCTTCCAAGCCGGCGGTACGTCGCAGGGTGTCCTGCAACATGGAAATCTCTCCCACTAGCGGCAGAAACTGCTTGGGGTGAGCCTCTCGGGACACCGGCCACAATCTGCTACCGACACCGCCGGAAAGTAGTACGGGTGTTAACATCTGGATCCCCTGTAACCTAGCGAAAATTTTTGAATTCTTGGGGTTATACGTCGTTTTGAAACACTAACATACAGTCTCCACATGGTATCTGAAGGCAGTATTTTTGGCCAGCAAACCACTGGACTTGTGCCTCCCAGCTATTAGAATGGTCACGCACTCTGCCTCGTAATATTTTTCAGGTATGAGACCCACTTCACATCGCGGCAAAGAGCTATTGGCGAAGAGCCCCGCTCGCGGCCACAAATAATCAGTGCCTAAATCAAAGCCAGACTGGAAACCCTATGACCGGCAAAAACGCATATTCCAAGGAGGATCTCATCGCTTGCGGTAACGGTGTGCTGTTTGGGCCCGGGAATGCCCAACTCCCCACTGGCGATATGCTGATGGTAGACCGCATTGCACACATTAGTTCAGAAGGAGGCGGTTTCGGTAAAGGAGAAATCGTCGCGGAATTGGATATAAATCCGGATCTCTGGTTTTTTCATTGCCACTTCCCTGGGGATCCAGTGATGCCGGGGTGTCTGGGCCTGGACGCCATGTGGCAACTCGTAGGGTTCTTCCTCGGGTGGAGGGGCAACCCGGGGCGCGGGCGCGCTCTAGGCTGTGGAGCAGTCAAATTTAGTGGCCAGATACTCCCCAGCGCGACAAAAATCGTCTATAACATCAATGTCAAACGCGTGATTGAGCGCAAGCTGATCATGGGAATTGCCGATGGTAGTCTCTCTGTTGACGGCAGAGAGATTTATACCGCAAAAGAGTTGCGAGTCGGCCTGTTCAAATCAACGGAGTCGTTTTAAGCCCATGGGAAAAAGAGTAGTTATCACCGGACTGGGCATAGTTTCCTG
>PKCY01000183.1 GCA_002862985.1 Haliea sp. | reverse complement strand
CAGCAGATTGTTCAAGCTGTAACCAGAGAACGACAGCACCGTTGCGTCGTAAGCCATGGAGACATCAAAAGCGCCCAGTGAATCAGGGCCGAAATTGCCCAGGCCACTGACAACAATGTCCAGGGACACCAAATCATCATTGGCTGCAAACGTAGTATCGGGCTGCACACTCAGGAGCACCGCGTGAGCAATAGGCGTCTGCGCGATGCACACGAGCAGAATAATAGCTGACAGTCTCTTTAAGACAGGGAAGTTAGGCAAGGTCTGGTACTCCAGTTTCTACTTTTTGGGCTTCCGCGTAGCGCAGATAGACCCTACAAATTTAGCACGCTGTCTGGAATAATCACGCTGGTGAGGGCGTTGCCGTAAAAAGCATAACCCCCAATGGTCGTAACGCTGTCTGGAATAATCACGCTGGTGAGGTAGTTGTTGTAGAAAGCATTCGCCCCAATGGTCGTAACGCTGTAGGTAGTAGAGCCGTCCGAAGCCGTGGCAGGAATCACTATGCTAGTGGCAGTGTTACCCACTGCACCGCCCGTTACTTCAGCAGTCGTCCCACTGGTGATGGAATAACTGAAGCCACCGACATCAAAGGCGAAAGCCTGACCCGTCAGAAGCATTGAGATAAAGAAAGCTAGAACCGTCAGTTTTATCTTCATGCTGTTCCCTTCTGTTGTTATGTAGGCCAGCTAAAGGACAGCTCGATCAGCCACAAAGCTCTGCACGTTACCGTGATAAAAAATAAAGCAACGATCACGCCAACTATTCAATAAGTGTGATTTGCGGCACATTTCGTGGTAAATCTGTGAGCCAGGTCTCACTAACGGGCTGATCGCTGTGTATTGAGAATTCGGCAGTCCGCCATTAGCGCTAGAGTTGTAAAAAATCCTGACACCTTATAATCAAAACCGACCACCCGCTAGATCAATCCCGTTTTGTCCTTTAGGTTGCCCAGAGGTTGCCCAAATTGATTTCTGGAGTGTTTCAGGTGGTTAATGGGGCGTAAGTCATTGATTTACATGGTAGCTACGGGTGGACTTGAACCACCGACCCCAGCATTATGAATGCTGTGCTCTAACCAGCTGAGCTACGTAGCTATAAACAGTTGCAAGGACCAGTCGTCCCGAAGAGGCGCGCATTTTCCGCATTTTGGGGAGGCAAGTCAAGATTCTGAAGCGTTGGGCGCCCGACTAGACATTGAATCGGAAATGGATGACGTCGCCGTCCTGCACGATGTATTCCTTGCCCTCCAGCCGCCAGCGCCCGGCGTCTTTTGCGCCTTGCTCGCCCTTGTGTTGAATGAACTCGTCATAACCAATGATTTCGGCGCGGATAAAGCCCTTCTGGAAATCGGTGTGGATAACCGCTGCTGCTTCGGGGGCGGTGGCACCCACTTTTACGGTCCAGGCGCGCACTTCCTGCACACCGGCGGTGAAGTAGGTTTGCAGATTCAGTAGTTCATAGCCGGCGCGAATGACGCGGTCTAATCCCGGTTCGTCCATACCCAGCTCCTGCAGAAACTCCAGGCGCTCTTCATCTTCGAGCTCAGCTATCTCTGCTTCTAGCTTGTTGCAGATGGTAACAACCACCGCGTTTTCCGCTGCGGCGATTTCTTTCACCACGTCCAGAAATGGGTTGTCTTTAAAGCCGGTTTCGTCAACGTTGGCAATGTACATAGTCGGTTTGCTTGTCATCAGAAACAGTTGGTCGGCCAACCCGCGTTCGTCGTCATCCAGTAACATGGCACGAATCGGTAGTGCTTCATTGAGCTGAGGCAGGAGTTTGTCTTCCAGCAGGGCTTTCATGGCGACCGCTTCTTTGTCGCCGCCTTTGGCGCCGCGAGTGACTTTCTGCAGTTGCTTTTCGCAGCTGTCGAGGTCGGCCAATGCCAGTTCCGTGTTGATGGTTTCGATGTCGGCTTTGGGGTCTATCTTATTGGAGACATGAATAACATTTTCGTCTTCAAAGCAGCGCACTACATGGGCGATGGCATCGGTCTCACGAATGTTAGCCAAAAACTGATTGCCAAGGCCCTCGCCTTTGGAGGCGCCTGCGACGAGCCCTGCAATATCAACGAACTCCATGGTCGTGGCGACTTCGCGCTGCGGCTTGACGATTTCCGCTATCAACGTCTGCCGCGGGTCGGGTACGGGAACAATGCCGGCGTTGGGCTCGATGGTGCAGAAGGGAAAGTTCTCTGCACCGATACCGGCTTTGGTAAGGGCATTAAACAGAGTGGACTTGCCGACATTGGGCAGGCCGACGATGCCGCAATTAAAACCCATTTGGTATTTCCTGTTTCGCTAGGCAGCTCAAGCTGCGTTAAAACTGTGTAAGCGCGTCATGGCTTTAGTGCTATCACCATCCAGCAACAATGGCAGGGCAGCGATGGCCTCATCGATACTCGCATCTATACGCTCGCGGTCGACTTGTGACGGCGCACCCAGGACATAGCCGGTTACTTTGGAGGCGTGCCCCGGGTGGCCAATGCCAATGCGCAAACGATGAAAATTCTTGTCGTTACCCAGCGCCGGAACGATGTCTCGCAAACCGTTGTGCCCACCAAGTCCGCCGCCCTGTTTAAAGCGAGCAGAGCCTGCCGGGATATCCAGCTCATCGTAGGCAACAAGAATATTTTCAGGTGCAATTTTGAAAAACCCCGCCATCGCTGCAACGGATTTGCCACTGAGGTTCATGAACGTGGTGGGAATTAACAGTCGCAGGTTGTGGCCGGACAGGGTAATCCGTCCGGTCAGACCAAAAAATCTGGATTCTACCTGCAGTGACGAGCCGCACTGCCTTGCCAGCTCTTCCACGAAGTCTGCACCAGCATTGTGGCGGGTCCCCCGGTATTCCTTACCGGGGTTGCCCAATCCTGCAATGAGTTTTATCGCAGTCAATGCCAATCCGCCGTACTAATTCGACGCGCCACGCGCAGCAGCGAGGAGTTTAGTCCGCGCTGTCGCCGTCATCAGATTTGCTGTCGTCAGCGCCTTCTTCACTTTCTGCACCGTCTTCACTTTCTGCAGCTGCGTCATCCAGCTCTTCGTCAGAACCTTTTGGTGCGTTCACGGAAGCGATTGCCAGGTCGTGATCTTCGCCCAAGGCAAGTGCAACGGAGGTAACGCCAGCGGGCAGAGTCACTTCAGACAGGTGAACAATCTGGCCAGTTTGCACCTCCAGCATATCCACCTCGATGAACGGGGGGATGTCAGCGGGTAGACACTGTACCTCAATGTCTGTTTCCTGATGCTGAATGATGCCGCCCTGTGTCTTCACGCCATAACAAGCGGTTTCGTTGAGGAAGTGGATAGGCACATGGAGTCTCAGTGCCACGTTGTCGTCGATGCGCATGAAGTCCGCGTGCATGATGCGGTTTTTTGCGGGGTGACGTTGCAGGTCCTTGAGGATAGCTTTTTCCTTCTCTTTGCCGACCTTGACCGTCAGTACGTGAGAGTAGTAAGCCTCGTTCTCCAGAGCCTTTTCAAAGTCTTTGGCGATCAGGGTGACAGGTCGGGGGTTTGCATCGCCACCGTAAATGATTGCCGGGACTAGTCCAGCGTTCCGGCGTAGGCGGCGGCTCGCACCTTTCCCCATGTCGGTTCGCGCTTCTGCGTTCAGTTCAAATTGGTCAGACATTGTCGTGACTCCTTTGATAAGTCATTACGGCCCCTGCGACCGGTGCGGTAATGCGTTGGTGTATACGCTGCCTCTATTGAAACAGCGCGCTAATAGATTCCTCATTGGCGACCCTGCGCATGGACTCAGCCAGCAGGTCGGCAAGTGTGAGTTGGCGAATTTTTTTGACGCTCTTCGCCTCGGCACTTAATGGAATCGTGTCTGTTACTACCAGTTCGTCGAGCTGGGAGTTTTGAATATATTCCAGGGCATTGCCTGACAGCACTGGGTGCGTGCAATAAGCGACGACCTTCGAAGCGCCGCGCTCTTTCAATGCGTCGGCTGCTTTGCACAAAGTGCCGGCAGTATCGACCAGGTCGTCTACCAGCAGGCAGGTACGGCCCTCGACTTCTCCGATCAGATTCATCACTTGCGCTTCGTTGGCTTTGGGTCGCCTTTTGTCGATGATGGCCAAATCAGCCTCGTTTAGCTGTTTGGCAATGGCCCTGGCGCGAACGACCCCGCCAATGTCGGGAGAGACGACGATCAGGTTGTCGTAGTTACAGGCCTCAATATCGTCGATCAATACCGGCGAGCCATACACATTGTCTACTGGGCATTTAAAGAAGCCCTGAATTTGCTCGGCGTGTAAGTCGACCGTCAACACGCGATCGACACCGACGGAAACCATCATATCTGCTACGACTTTGGCAGTGATAGGTACTCTGGCCGAACGTACCCGTCGGTCCTGGCGGGCATAGCCGAAGTAGGGTACTACCGCGGTGATGCGCGCGGCTGATGCGCGGCGCAACGCATCAATCATTACCACCAGTTCCATGAGGTTGTCATTGGTGGGTGCGCAGGTGGATTGCAGAACGAATACGTCCTTACCCCGCACATTTTCATTCAGTTCAACGGCTATTTCGCCATCACTGAACTTCCCGACGTCGGCTTTACCCAATGCGAGATACAGTCGACTGGCCACTTTCTTAGCTAGTTCCGGGTTGGCGTTACCCGTAAACACCATCATTTTTGAGGACACTGGGCTGTCTACCTTTGGCTTTCTCTGGAAACTCACGGTCAATAAACACGGCGCCATGGCCTCTGGTCTATGGCGCCGCCTGAATGGCTGGGGTGGGAGGACTCGAACCTCCGAATGCCAGGATCAAAACCTGGTGCCTTGCCACTTGGCGACACCCCAAATAATCTGTTGAATTAGTCTAATTCTACTGGCAAAGGCACACTGTTTACGCCTTTAGCGAGAATACTCGTCCACTCGCCGGGCAACTCGTTCCGGACACGCTCGGCTTCGGTTGCAGTTTCAAAGCTGACAAACGCACAGGCACCTGTGCCGGTCAACCTGGCCTTGCCAAAATTATCCAGAATTTTCAATGCCTTATCGACCTGCGGGTAGAGGCGCCTGACAAGCTGCTGACAGTCGTTTCTAGACTCACCCTCAAAAAAGGCCGCCATTTTGATGGGGATGGTGTTGCGTGTCAATTGCCGGTGGGAAAATATTTGGCCGGTGGAAACGTGGCAGTCGGGAACGAGAATCAGATACCAGCGCTGCGCTAGCTCCACGGGTGTCAG
>PKCY01000132.1 GCA_002862985.1 Haliea sp. | reverse complement strand
TCAAACCTCTGCGCCTGCAGCGTGGGATTGAATATTCTGAAGTATGGGGCCGCATCTGCCCCGCTGCCGGCCACCCATTGCCACCCACAGCTGTTGTTTGCCAAATCTGCATCCACCAGCGTGTCCCAAAACCATCTCTGACCTGCTCTCCAGTCAACCAAAAGATGTTTACACAGGAATGATGCCGCCACCATTCGCACCCGATTGTGCATATATCCCGTTTGCCAAAGCTCTCGCATACCTGCATCAACAAACGGATAACCGGTTTTACCCTGTTGCCAGGCGCGTAAATGAACAGCACTGCCGACCCAGGGAAATGCGGAAAAATCCGCTTTAAAAGCCTGTTCCGGCAGCGATGGAAAATGAAACAAAAGATGATGGGAAAACTCACGCCATCCTAGTTCACTGAGAAACTTCTCCGTCTCGTTCTCCACTGTGGGATTGGCAGTGCCAGCCTGCTGTGCAGACCGAAAAACACGGGCAGGTGAAATTTCGCCAAAATGTAGGTGTGGCGATAAGCCAGACGTGGCATTACGTGCGGGGAAATTTCTACCTTTGTCGTAGACTGAAACCGGGCCGCGCAGAAACTGGCCCAGTTTATCCAACGCACCACGCTCACCTGGCTGCCACCGGTCCTCCCAGGAGTTCGCCCAATCGGGATCACCGGGCAGCAACGCCCAATCACCCAACTGATCTGTTGGTTCCGAGGTTTCGGGCCACTTGCCAAGCCCCACTGCAGGCGGTGATTCCAAGGCAACTCTCAGTTGTCGGCATTTTCGCCAGAACGGCGTAAACACTTTAAACGGTAGACCCGCCAGATTCTTTATTGTATCTGGCTCCCACAACAGGGAGCCAGAAAAACGCTTCAAGGTTACTCCCTGTTCGGTGAGAGAAGCATACAATTCGTCCTCCAACTGTCTCGCCCAGGGCTCATACTGCCGGGAACAAAAAATCAGATCCGCACCGATATCTACTGCCAACTGCGCGAGAACCTTCGCCGGTGCGCCTCGCGCCAGCATCAGTTGACCGCCCCCCTCCTCAATATCGGCTGCCAAGCTCGTCAGACTGTGATGCAACCACCAGCGACTGGCACCACCCGGGCGCCAGTCGGCAGGACTTTGATCATCGAGAATGTAACAGGCTAACACCGGCCGGCCTGTCGCCACAGCAGCACTGAGGCCCGGCAGATCATGCAGCCTGAGATCCTGACGAAACCAGTAAATTATTGGACTCTTCACGGCAGGAACATCACTCACTTACTCAAAGGCTCGACGATCCGCCAGCTCCGAGGTCTGCTGCAAATCTCCGAGGCTGTCAAAACGGATTGATAACTTCAGCAACAACGGAAAAATAATCAACCACAGCAATCCGATGAGTACCGGCCCCCAGAACGGCGAACCAAAATCAATCACGGAAAGCCGCACGCCCGCGACATACGATAACGTGCCACCCACGGCACCCAGGGCAGCTGCGAAATACAGCCTTGTCCGAAAAGGCTTGAAGGCATGCAATAGGGTCGTTGCGAAAACGGGCCACAAGCAGGTCAACCAGAGAGGCGCCGTGGCTGCGGTCCCCTCGAGGTTGAAAAGACCGGCCAGAAACAGTAGTTGATCCAACACCCCACCCATTACTGTCACCGCCGCTATCAGCAGCAATTCAGCTTTGCCATTCCCAATGACAGCGAAATGGACCAGCAGATACACCGCAACAATAACTGGTGCAATAATGGATGATTGAGTCATCAAAATGGCGAACCAGCTCAGGTTGAATAACACACCATTGATGATCTTGGATGGACCAGATCCCGGGCGGTAGCGTGTTTGGAATAGACTCATTACCACCCTGTTACGCAGCAACTCAAAAACAGCGAGGCCCTATACTTCACGACAGGAACTCACCCCGGGTGCGCGCATCTACTTTGAATTGACCGCCTAGCGCCGTGGTGCGAGTCCGAGAATTGGCATCCATAACACCCCTGGCTTTCACGCAGTAATGCACGGCATCGATAGCAACAGCGACATCATCCGTTTCCAATAAGGTCTGCAATGCCACCAGAACCTGCTGCGTCAACCGCTCCTGCACCTGCGGTCGCTGGGCAAAGAACCTGACAATACGATTGACCTTGGACAACCCGATAATTTTTCCAGCCGGGATGTAGCCCACACTGGCTACTCCGTCGATGGTGACGAAATGGTGTTCGCAGGTACTCACTACCGAAATTCCTTCAATCCGCACCATTTCCTCCACCTTCATCTTGTTAGCGATGGAGGTGGCTTTAGGGAAACGTGCGTAGTCCAGGCCAGAAAATATCTCATCAACATACATTCTGGAAATTCGTTCGGGCGTATCGCGCAGACTGTCGTCCGTGAGATCCAGCCCAAGTGCGCGTGCGATATCGGAAAATGATGCTTGAATACGCTCGAATTTTTGGTCCCGGCTGAGCCCATTATCGACGAGGGGAGTTTCCAGCCCTCGTGCAATCAACACATCGCGCACTTTTTCGGCATCTTCGGAGATCATTGGCGCGGAAGCTGCCAAAGGTGTCATCAAAGCTGGTTCCATAATTGCTTTCTCATTGTCTGCACTCACAATAATTACGCGGCCAGTCGATCTTCAGATCTGTGCCGCGGCGTTTTTCCTGGCAAACGCCGGCGTTAGCAAGCCGATCGATAGCCAGGCTTGGCAAACGCAAGCTGCACCGTGCTGATAATGCGCTCCCTAAATCCACCTTCGCAATAGCACAGATAGAATTCCCACATCCGCACAAACTCTTCGTTGAACCCCATGTCGCGCACGGCATCGATATTGGCTAGGAAGCGCTGCCGCCAGTGCGCGAGTGTTTCGGCGTAATCGACGGTTATGTCACGCAAGTGCACAATCTGCATATCGGAATCGTTGGCAATATGGTCCGCTATTACCGCCATCGAGGGCAGGCAACCACCCGGAAAAATATAGCGCTTAATAAAATCAACGGAATCTCGCGCGGCCGCATAGCGCTGGTCGGCCACAGTAATAGCCTGAATTACCATCTTGCCCTCATCCTTGAGGAGCCCTGCGCACATCTGAAAATAGTTCTGATAGAACTCGTGACCCACCGCTTCAATCATCTCAATAGACACCAACTTGTCGTACTGCCCTTCGAGGTTGCGATAGTCTTCACACAGCAGCGTGATCCTGTCTTCCAGACCCTGTTCCTTCACCCGGGCACAGGCGAATTCGTACTGTTCTGCTGATATCGTCGTCGTAGTTACTCGGCAGCCATAGTGCTTGGCTGCGTGAATCGCCATGCCGCCCCACCCAGTGCCAATTTCAAGGAGATGATCCTGAGGCTGCAATTCAAGCTGACGGCAGAGCTCATCTAGCTTTGCCTCCGACGCCGCCTCCAGGCTCATTGTGCTATCGCTGAACACTGCCGAGGAATACATCATAGTGGGATCCAGAAACAACTCGAAAAATGCATTGCCAAGATCGTAGTGCGCCGCGATGTTCTCCCGAGAGCCCTTGCGCGTATTTCGATTGAACCGATGAGCCATCTTCAGCGCCAGCTTCACGGGCCAGGATTGCCCTTCTTCAAAGCGCTCAAGCAGAACCAGGTTGGCACTGAACAGGCGGGTTACCTGCACCGGGTCAGGCGACGACCAATGCCCTTTGATATAGGCCTCACCGGAGCCAATCGAACCACCAGCCAGCATTGCTCCAAACAGAGCAGGATCGTGGACATGGACTTCGGCTTCAGGCTCATGCGCCTGGCCAACGGTGCCGAAATGATGCCGAAGAGGCCCCTCGTGCAGGGTAAGCGATCCCACCTCAAGCTTGCTCAGCAACCGGAAAACGGCTTCCCTGGCGACTTTCTCACCCATCCTTGCGCTGCGGACCTGGGGCAAGCGTAACGCGCCTATGCTGACTTCATTCATTTCGGGCTCCTATGGCATGATTTTTTGGGTGGGTATGGACCGGCACACCCTTCAGGTATAGCCGGAGGGCCTGCCAGTAAATGGCGAGCCCCACTTTTGCTGTCATCAACGGATAACGCAGTAGCAGTTTGTTGAGGTTGGCACTGGTCATGGGTTGTGCTGCCAATGAAAGCGTGGCGTCGAACACACTCTCACCGTCGGTGGTATTTTCCATGTGTAGCACAAGTCTGCGGTCCGGCGTGTTACTGCGCCAGTGGTAACGCATTGCCATGGGGTTAAACGGCGAGACATGGAGCTGTTTCTCAAACTCCGTCTTGAGCCAGCGCCCCTCTACAGGACCAGGCAGGACATAACTGTGGCGCTCGTTCCACGGCGTGTTATTGACTTCCGCTACTACATATTCCAGACGTGTTTCCTCCTCATTAAAACAGTAATAGCAGGCGATGGGGTTCATCACATAACCAAAATAGCGGAGGTTTGCGAGGAGATAAATCGGGCCGGATTGTGCCTTACCTGTTTCTTCATGAATGCGGCGTCGCACTTCATCGGAGAGTGGCAAAGCCGGGTCCCCAAGAAAATCGCTACGCCTGAATTGGGCGGGAGCCGATTCTTTGGCTGACCAAAACCGTGTGTTGGAGAAGATTTCGGGTAGCTCATCGAGGCGAAGATAAGGCATTGAAACCTTGTACTGAAACTCATGCTCAATGGGGGAAACACGGCGGTGCCTGATTACACCCTCGTAAATTCGCGACTTCACGCAGCAGCCCGCTCCCGACTGGAAAGTGCATCGGCTACTCGCAGTGCGCTGACCACGCCATCTTCATGGAAACCGTTGCGCCAGTAAGCGCCGCAATACCAAGTGTTGGCGGCGCCGTTGATCTCATACCAGCGCCGCTGTGCGGCCAATCCCTCCACAGAAAAAACCGGGTGATCGTACTGAAATTGGCCCAGAATTTTGTGCGGATTGATCGCAGCTGTGTTGTTAAGGGTGACGCAAAACGTCTCCGGCGCGTGCAGACCCTGCAGAATGTTCATATTATAAGTTACTACCGCGCGATCGTCGATCTGTCCCAACGTGTAATTCCAGCTCGACCAGGTCTTGGTATTTCGCGGCAGCAATCGAGTATCGGTATGCAGCACCACGTCGTTGGTCTGATAGGAAATCGCACCCAGTATGCGGCGCTCTGCGGGCGGTGGGCTCGCCACAAGCCTTCACTTTGCCAAGTTGAATCCTCGTTGAAGTGGGACCCGGGCAGCATGGCGCGAGTGGCGGCCGCACGGCGCGCCGTGCTGGTGGCGGTGTGCGCCG
>PKCY01000127.1 GCA_002862985.1 Haliea sp. | reverse complement strand
CGAGGCGGCGGGTCGTGACGAGCGCTCGAAGCAGTATGCTGATCAGTGGATCAACTATATGAATACTGAATTGGAGCGACAGGAGTCCATGCAGCAAGAAGAGACTGCGCTTGAAGCAAGTACGAAGAAGCTTAAAGGTGAGCAGCCCGCGCAGGAAGAAGGCACACCGGAAGATGTTCTGCAGGAAGAGACGGTACAGGAAGGCTAAATCTGCGCCGGCGGATCTCGTGGGCAACCAAATGAAAGATAAACCAATAAAAAAGGAGCTACAAAGCTCCTTTTTTATTGTCTATTACACTACTTTGCGGATCTAAAGTGGAACGACATCCTCTGCTTGCGGGCCTTTCTGGCCATCCGTCACGTTGAATTCTACCTTTTGACCGTCGGCCAAAGTTTTGAATCCATCGCCCTGGATGGAGCTGAAATGAACGAATACATCGGGGCCATCTTCACGCTCGATAAAGCCGAATCCCTTGGTTTCGTTAAACCATTTAACAGTACCATTTGTCTTAGACATAATGTTTACCTGTATTGCTTGCGGCGCCATGTCCAGGCACCTTTTTCGTTAAAATAGTTATTTATGGTGTACGTACCGATGAACTTGATGGAACTTCGACCGTGAGCATAAATACCGCTGGGACCACCCAGCAAAATGAGTGTAGCACCATAACTGGCGATTGAAAGGTAAGTTGCGTAACTATTTTCGGGTGAATGTTGGCGTGCGTGGGAGATTTGACTGGCGTTCTGAATGACTGTGGAGGTTGCAGGCGCTACAAAGGGGTGTGAGCCGCACCTATCAAACCCGTGGTTTCGCAGGTAATTGCATGCAGCGCTACCTGCTTCAAATGTGGTTGCATGTTGCCTTTTTCTTGAAAGCGTTGCACAAAGTGGCTGGCGGCTAGAAACTCGACCATGCCCGGGATAATTCCCCCTGCGAGGTACAGTCCGCCATAGGCGCCGTTGGCAAGTACGTAGTCCCCTGCCGCAGAACCTAACAGGTCGCAAAAGGTGTTGAGGGTCAGCTCGCAAAGCTTGCAGCGTCCCGCCATTGCCTGAGTGGAAATTTCTTCCGGTGTAAGAGTTGGCTTGTCCCATTCCTGAATGTCTGCCAGTGACCGGTAGAGTCGTTGCAGGCCGGATCCCGACAGGAGTAGTTCAGCGTGGACTTCGCCGTACTGTGGCTGCAAATATCGAAACAGCTCCAATTCCAATGCTGTGGAGGCTGCCAGTCCCATATGTCCTGGTTCACTGGCACAGGCGACCGGCACGTCACCGGATAGGGTCAGTGTTGCGCCTCCCAGGCCTGTTCCAGGGCCCAGGGTCGCGAGCTTCCCTATGCCTGCCTCACTGCCCCCCGAATGAATGCTTATCAGATCCTGCTCTGTCAGGTAGGGCAGGGCGTAGGCGTTGCCCTGGAAATCGTTGATGCAACGCAGTTCGATTAATCCGAAACGCGCGGCTAATTCCCGACATGAAAAAGACCAGTCAATATTGAGCATGCTGACGCGATCCCCAAGGGGAGGCGCGGCCACGGCCAGACAGCCGTGTATAGGTGGAGGTTCCGTCAGGGCGAGCAGCCAGGCATCGACAATATCTTCAAAGTGCGCATAGTCCCGATTGAGGTAGTTGCGTTGCGCTCTCAGTTCATTGGTCTGTGGATCGAACAGGGCGAGTCGACTATTGGTGCCGCCTACGTCTGCAACGAGCCGAGAGGGGCCTGAAAGTATTGAATTCATTGCGCTAGGCTACGGGCAGTATCTTCATAATATTGGTGGAGCCCGCAGTGCCCATAATTTCGCCCTTGGTCAGAATGATGGAGTCTCCTTTGCGCAGATACCCGCCATCCATTAGAAACTCAATGGCACATGCATCGACTCTGTCGTGGTCGAAGGCGGCGGCATCGAAGTACAAGGGTACAACACCACGACACAAAGAGAGTTTTTGTAATGTTTCGCTCAGGTGACTCAGAGCGAAAATCGGCAGTCCCGAGCTGAGGCGCGACATCAACCGCGGCGTATTGCCGGATTCCGTCAGGCAGGCAATGCCGCGCACGTTGTCAAAGTGGTTGGCGGCGTAAATCGCTGATAGAGCAATGGTCTCCTGCGCATCGGCAAACCGTTTGTTCAGGCGGTACTTTGAGGTTCTGGCTACTGGCTGGCGCTCTGCGCCGCCGGCAGCATCGGCCATGGCCTGTACCACCTCCACGGGATAACGTCCTACCGCAGTTTCTGCCGACAGCATGACGGCATCTGTGCCATCGAGCACCGAATTGGCTACGTCAAAGACTTCAGCACGGGTGGGCATGGAGCTGTTGATCATGGACTCCATCATTTGCGTCGCGGTGATAACAACCCTGTCCATATTGCGCGCTCGGGTGATCAGCTCTTTCTGTATGCCTATGAGTTGGGCGTCGCCCACTTCAACGCCGAGATCGCCGCGGGCGACCATTACCCCGTCTGAGGCTTTCAATATGCCGTTGAGCGTATCGTCATCTGCTACCACCTCGGCGCGCTCGATCTTGGCGATGATGTCTGGTTGTAGTTGGTGTTGCTGCAGTAGTTCACGGGTTTGAAAGATGTCTTCAGCGCTGGAGACGAAGGAGACTGCGACAAAGTCTGGTCCGACTTCTGCAAGACTATCGATGTCGGTGAGATCTTTGGCGGTCAGCGCCGGGGCGGCCAGACCGCCGCCGAGGCGATTTATGCCCTTACGCGAGCTGAGTTTACCGCCAATCAGGACACTGCACTCCACTGCTGAGGGCTCAACGTCATCTACGCGCATTCTGATTCGGCCGTCATCCAGCAGCAATATGTCACCGCGTACGACGCTGCT
Source organism: Haliea sp. (assembly GCA_002862985.1). Classification (GTDB taxonomy): domain Bacteria; phylum Pseudomonadota; class Gammaproteobacteria; order Pseudomonadales; family Halieaceae; genus Marimicrobium. The sequence continues at coordinate 2,415 of PKCY01000127.1, read as the reverse complement.
GCACAGCTCATCGTATTCCAGCCCTACGCCGCGAATATCACCTTCGTCCTCACCGAGATTAAGATCCAGGCGAAAGCGGTCGCCGTTGGCAAGTTCTACAAAATCGCCGCGAAAACTACCGATACGAATCTTCGGACCCTGCAGGTCCGCCATAATGCCTACATACTGTCCGGCAATAGCCGCTTGCTTACGGATTTTAGCTGCTATCCGGGCGTGCTGTTGGGCTGTGCCGTGACTGAAGTTGAGACGAAATACATTGACGCCGGCACCGATCAATTTGGCGATTATGTCGTCCGACTCGCTGGCCGGGCCGACGGTGGCAACTATTTTGGTTCGTCTAATAACCTTTGGGCTCACTGTGATTTCCGTTGTCAATTGTGTGGCGCAGAGCCACACTTTTTTATGTGAAGCCGCTATGCTGAACTGGGGGCCTTATGGCAGCGACGATAATGCCTGTTTAGGCTTCGAGGCGCCAGTGCCGGGGTTTATCGCTGTGCGGCCGGTTTCCTCTCTTACGGGTCTGTGTTGGGGTAGAGTGCGCCATGCCCATGCCGAACTTCCAGTGCCTGCCGCTTGGCTTTTGGCAGTCCACGTATCACCAGCGCATAGGAGTTATCCACCATGCGTTCGATTTCCCCTTGTGGAATGCTGCCATCCATAGTCAGCGTATTCCAGTGCTGCTTGTTCATGTGATAACCCGGCTTGACCGCTGGGAAAATGTCTCTGAGAATCAGGGCCTCGTGCGGGTCACATTTTAGGTTCATGTTTACGCTTCCCCCGCCCTCTGCCAGCGTGGCAAACATCTTCCCCTGCACTTTCACGACCGCCACCCTGGGGCCGAAGGGGTAGTCCTCAAACGCCTCAGGTTTGCTGAGCAAGTACTTCCTGAGCTTACTGGAGTTTAAGTTGCAGCCCTCGTATTTCGGAGATAGTTGACCACAATATCGGGAAAATCCGTGAATACCCCGTCGATTCCCGCCTGGCGGAAAAAAATGTCCATTAGCTCCTCAAAACCATCGACGCCCTTGGGTAGTTCGTCCCGACGAAATGTGTAGGGGTGAACCTGCAATCCACACGCATGTGCCGAATCCACCAGCCCACTGAATCGGGCAGCGCCTGATGCCGTCTTGCCGAGGTAGATATGGGTTAAATGGGGACCGATACCTTGAGCGTAACCGGCGATGTAAGATAATCCTTCGGTAGTTCTGAGGTAGTCATAGTCCACTTCGCTATCCTCATCCCAGCTGTTCTCACCAATGAGCTGAATCATAGGCAGTGGCGCACGCAATTCCTCGCGCAATTGGCGCAGGGTTTGGTCATCGAAGCATTGTAGAAAAACCTGCTCGGGCAGATTCCAATAGCCCGTCTCATTTAGCACCTCAAGTACGGCCGAGGCAAGGTCCAGGCCCTCACGCCGGTGCCAATTAGGTGACTTCAATTCGATATACAGGCCTGTACAGCAACCCCGGCTTTGGTCCAGGCCGGAGAGCAGGGCAATTTCTTCAGACAATGTTGGCAACGTGAACAATGCCGGCTGCGCTGGAAATCGTTCGGGAAAAAATGCCGCCCCTTGCCCATTGGCATCAACAAGGGTGCGTTCATGCACTCGCAGCCGACGGATCTCCTGCAAATCGAAATCAATCGCATAGAAGCGGCCATCTGGTCGTGCGCGATCGGGAAAACGCAGAGCGACATCTGTCGTGCTATCCAGATAAATATCGTGCGTCACAATAGGTACACCATCCCGGCTGAGCACGACATCCTGCTCTATAAAGTGCGCACCCATGCCGTGCGCTAGCGCTTTTGCGGCCAGTGTATGCTCTGGCAGATAACCACTAGCTCCGCGGTGTGCAATAACAATGGGGCTGGCACTAGTCATGTGAGACCTGACTAAATCCCTCATGCAAGGACTGTCCTGGCTCTGGCGAAAGGTATCGACGCCGCTGCGATCGCTCAGTCGGCGTCATTTCTGCTCGCGGTCATTTCAGTTAATGGTTGCACTCTGTCAGGGCAACGCAGCAACCCAGGAATTGTCTTCAAACCACTTTTTCCGCAGCTTGGTTAATACACCTGTTTTCTCGTAAGCGCGCAGGTAGTTGTCTACCAGGTTATAAAACTGTGGGTCTTCTTTGCTGACCGCAATACCAATAGGCTCGATTGTTAAGGGTTTTTTCAATGTGGTCAGGCCTGCTGTTGGGTGGCGCATCACCGCAAGGACGCACTGGGTCATATCGGCCACCAGAGCGTCCGCTTTTCCATTGATAATCATGTCAACGCCTTCATCATAATTGTTGATTTCGATGAGGGTAGCATCCGGTGCAGCGGATCTTACGAAGGAGGCGCTGGTAGAGTTACTCAATGCAAGCACTTTGAAGTTTTTACGATTAAATTCTTCGGCGGAGGAGATTTCGCCGA
>PKCY01000258.1 GCA_002862985.1 Haliea sp. | reverse complement strand
CCCAACGTGAAGGTCTTGCCAGTGGCGCGATTTGTTATTCTCTTTGTCGTGGTGCTGGTCTCTCTATTTACACTTGAACTGCTCGCACCGGTGCAAACACACGTCATCATTCCTTTTACTGAGATGTTGGCCAAGATAAGCGCCGCAGTCATCCTTCCATTTGATAACTCGGTCGTCGCCTACGGCAAAATTCTACAGTTTAGAGATAGCGGATTTGCGGTATCAATCGAAGCCGGATGCAACGGCGTGGAGGCTGCCATTGTATTAGTCGCCGCTGTAGTTGCTTTTCCGGCCACTTGGCGTGCGCGCCTAATAGCTATCGGTTTGGGCTTTCTGGCGATACAGGCGTTGAACCTAATGCGCATTATCAGCCTGTTTTACCTGGGCAATTGGAATTTGAGTTTCTTCGAATGGATACACCTGTATCTGTGGCCAGCCTTGATAATGCTGGATGTTCTGATCGTATTTGTTGTTTTCCTACGCCATCTTCCCAGTAATGTGTCGCCGGGAGAGACCGCTAGTGGCTGACCAGCATCACGTTCGACAATTTCTGCTCTACGTATTTACGCTGTTAATTCCCTGCTTTGCGCTGTGGACCGTGGCCAGTGAACCGATCGCCATCCCGGCTATTGGGGTGGCCAATGTGATTCTCTCATCCTGGTTTCCAGATGTCGTTAATGGGCTCTTTGTAGATGGCCCTAACGCGCTGCTCCTTACAGAGTTTGGCGAGCAAAATGGCCAGCCTATTCCTCTTTCACAAGCCGAGTATCGGCTGGGATTTGTCATGAATCCAAGGCTCTTTTCTTATTCATTGCCTTTCTATACTGCCTTGCATTTCGCCACGCAAAAAAAGGAGTATCTGGGCAGTTATATTTGGGGGTTGATCGTGCTATTTCCGCTTATTATTTTTGGCCTATTATGCCTTTGCCTGAAAGAGCTTATGATTAATCTTGGTGGACTTTTTTTCAACCAGCCCGGGATCTTTGTACCCAACTCAAACGTCATAGCCTTACTCTACCAGCTTAATGTCCTTATCATCCCAACCCTGGCACCGTCCATTCTGTGGCTATGGCAAAGCAGAAACTCGGCTTTATTGCAGAATTCGCTGGGAACCTATAGTCAGGCCTTGCGTAGTTGAGCATCTGCGTATCAGTGGCAGTCGATAATTTTTGTGGGCGGTTACCACTTACTTTTAATTGAACTAGATTCAAAATTTTGCAACGCAAATTCAATCCTTAAAGTCAGGCGCTCTTCCATCTTTTCGCGCCTTGATCGCCTCTTCAAAATTCTTTGTAGTCATACGAACAAATAGCTGGGCGTGGCCCTCGTGATTCATATGAGTGTGCAAACTACCAGCATCTAAACCGGCCCAGAGCATTTGCTTACTGAGCTCCACACCCAACTGACTGAATCCGTTGATGCGTTCAGCAATGACAAAACACGCTTCCAGTAATTCATCTTGCGGCACCACTTGGGATACCATACCAATTCGCTGTGCCTCCTCAGCATCGACATCCCGACCCGTCAACATGATTTCAAATGCTCGACTGGTACCGATCGCGCGCGGCAGTAAGTAGCTCAATCCCAATTCAGCAGACGTAAGCCCGTTGTTAATACCCGCCGGTCGAAAATAGGCAGATTCCGCCGCGACGCGAATATCCGTCGCCATGGAGAGGCAAAACCCACCACCAATGGCAGGACCGTTAATCGCGCCAATGACCGGCTGGTGCATCGTGTGGATAGCCTTGACCACATCGTCAAGAATTCGCATTGCACGACGAGCTATGCCGGGAATAGTTAGCCCATCGAAAATATCCAGCCAGCCAGGATCCTCCAGATCGGCACCGGCACAAAAGCCGGCCCCTGCACCCGTAACGATTACCACCCGTGTGTCATTGTCGAAACTGACTTCCTCAAGCGCTTCCTTAAAAGGCACCATGACGTCAAATGCCATAGCATTCATGCGCTCGGGTCGGTTTAGCGTGATCAGCGTGATGTAGGGACGGGGTTTTTCTACGATAACAAACGACATAGGGAGTCCTTGAAATAACTTTTGAGGGCATAGCCTACGCGCATGAAAAGGCCTGATCCATGTCGCAATAGGCCAGTCTCACACTATCAGCTGCACGTTCAGGCAACTCCCTACCACAGTGCAGCACATCATAGAGTGTTCGCAGGAAGTATTCCCTATGATACTAATCGGCTTAATTCTCTCACTCGGGCTGTCAGCCACGTGCAATACCAGGTAGCCAGCGGTGGTGAAACAAAAACGGGATTCCAGCAGAACACCTCAAAGCGCTGGAGAAAAGCCAACCCTAGTCAGTCGCTCGAATCAGCCCTGCAATGTTTGCAGTATGCTGGAAAAATCCTTCTGTCCGTTACCGGCTTGCTGATGAGCATTGTACAAGGCACTGGCCAGCTGGCCCATAACATTGTCAACTTCGCTCTGATGCGCAATTTCCATGGCAAGCCCCAGGTCTTTAACCATCAGATCAACCATAAAGCCCGGTTGGTAATCATTGCTGGCAGGTGCCGTTTCCATCACCCCCGGATAGGGGTTGTACACTTCCAATGACCAGTTGCGGCCAGAACTGGCCAACATAATTTCAGACAAAACCTTCGGATCCAGACCATTTCGAGCCCCCATCTCCAGTGCCTCGCTGGTACCAATCATGTGGATCGCCAGCAACATGTTGTTGCAGCCCTTGGCCACCTGGCCAGATCCAGCCCGGCCTGCGTGGAAAATATTTTTCCCCATGTCCTGTAAAATTAGTCGGGCTTTTTCGAAAGTATTGGCATCTCCACCGCACATAAACGCCAGTGTCCCGGCTGCCGCTGCGGCAACTCCACCGGAAACCGGCGCATCCATAAAGCCGATACCTCGCTCCGCAGCTTCCGCACCCACGGTTCGCGCTGTCGCCGCGTCAATGGTACTGCAATCCAATACGGTGGTGGTCGCATCGAGCATAGAGAGCAATCCGCCGTCGCCCAGATAGGTGATGGCCACGTGCTTGCCCGCCGGTAACATCGAAATCACGTAGTCCATTCCGGTCGCTGCCTCTGCAGACGACCTTGCGACCGAGGCACCTAAGCCCTGCAATTGATCACACGCCGCCTGCGAAAGGTCAAACACCACGACCGAGTGTCCAGCTTTGATCAGGTTGCTGGCCATAGGCCCGCCCATGTTGCCCAAACCGATGAATCCTACATTTGCCATTATTTTGTTTCCTCGGTTCTGCGTGGATTACAAATTCGCCAAGGGGTTTTCGGCCCACGGCGCAGTAAAAAAAGATGCAAGCACGTCTTCTGGCACTTCACGTGTCGACGCGTACTGCCAAGTGGGGCTGCGATCCTTGTCGATCAATAGTGCACGCACACCCTCAGCAAATTCCGGGTGGCGCACAATATTGGTGACAAGGCAAATTTCCGATTGAAAAACTTCCTTCAGAGATGCGTGTCTCATTTCGCGCAACTGCCGGTGAATCCATAGCGCCGCCAGCGATGAACCGTGGGAGAGACTCTCTCCCGCTTTGGTTAGCCAAGGGTCTTTAGTCTGCAGCGAAACTATATTGTCGATCAGCTCATGAACATCATCTCCATCACATAGCGTATTGATGGCGCTCAAGTGCGGTTCAACCTGCCCGCCCGGACACTGCCCAATGCTCTGTTCCGCAAAAGGACGAAGGACATGACGAACCAGCGCATGGTTCGCCGCCGCATCACTTCCCCATTTCTGGTTTAACAAATGTTCCACTACCTGAGGTTTATATTCACTGGCAATAAACCGGTCTGCTAACCCTGTATATATCGCATCCGCGGCATTAATTGATGCGCCGGTCAACGCCAAAAACTGCCCCGAACTACCGGGCATGTGATTCAAAAACCAGGTACCCCCAACATCAGGGAACAGGGCAATAGTAACCTCCGGCATGGCAATGCGTGTCTTTTGGGTAACCACCCGATGCGAACACCCGGCCATTACACCCAGCCCGCCTCCCATTACAATACCGTGGCCCCAACATATGAGGGGTTTGGGGTAAGTGTGCAGGGTATAATTCATGCGGTATTCACGCGCAAAAAAACTTTCTGCATAGTCACAGGGGCCACCCGGGGTAGCCACAGCAGACTGGTGTAATGCTTGTATATCGCCACCCGCGCAAAAGGCTTTTTCACCAGAGCCTTCTATGAACACCGCCGAAACAGCGTCATTCTCTGACCAGGCGTCAAGCTGTTCCTGCAGCATATCGACCATCTGCAGTGTCAGTGAATTCAGTGTGGCTGCGACATTCAGTGTCACCAGACCAAGTTTGCCGGATCCTGCTGGGAGCTCCTGAAAAAGAATGGGGGCATCAGACATTACAGTACTTCCTTAGCAGTTTTTCCAGACAGGTTTGCGCTTTTCCAGGAAGGCATTGACGCCTTCGCGCTGATCTTCGGTGGAAAACAACTCCTCGAACAGTTCGCGCTCGCCATCCAGGCCTGCTCCAATCACGATATTGCGACCGCTATGTACCAAGCGCTTGCAGAAGGCAACCGATGTCGGGCTTTGCTCTCCCACTTGTTCTGCCAGCTCCAGCGCACGTTGCAACGCCGCACCTTTGCCGACAACCTCCTCCACCAAGCCTATGCGCTCCGCCGTGGCGGCATCAATTCGTTCGCCACATAGAATCATGCGCTTGGCCCAACCTTCGCCGACCAGCCAGGACAGTCGTTGAGTCCCGCCTGCGCAAGGAAGCAAACCAACTTTCGCCTCCGGAAGCGCCATTTTCGCCTGTTCCTCGGCGATGCGGATGTCACAGGCCATCGCAACCTCCAAACCACCACCCATAGCAAAACCATTGATCGCAGCAATTGATACGCCGCGAAAGTCTGCCAATGTTTCAAACGCCTGACCAAAATACTGCGCCATACTGCGGGCAGTTTTCGGATTCCCATCCGCAAAAAGTTTGAGATCAGCGCCTGCAGAGAAGAATTTTTCCCCCGCGCCGGTCAACACCAGTGCGTAAATTTGTTTCTCGCCGTTCAGTTTTTCAACCAGGGCTTTGAGTGCCGGTAAACTCTCGGTGTCGAAAGTATTGGCACCGGGATTATCGATCGTCAGCAGGGCCGTGTGCCCGTGCAACTCTACCTTTAACTTCTGTGATGTACTCAAACTCACTTGATTACCTCCAGTGCACCGTCCATTAACAATTTTCGGGACACAATCACCCGCATAATTTCATTAGTCCCTTCCAGAATCTGGTGCACGCG
>PKCY01000027.1 GCA_002862985.1 Haliea sp. | reverse complement strand
AGTTGAGCACCGTAGTTGTCGTCATTGGCAACTAATAGTTTGCAGCTTTGGATTTACGTGATTGGCTACCATCACGGCATGCACCTCAGGGTTCGCAACCGTCGTCGAATCCGAATCGCCCCCTTTGTGAGATCATATTATAGCGCAATTCTTTAGGCTTTGGGGCAAACCATTTCTGATGAGGCGGCGAGTGCGTTTTTAGGGCATAAGTCTTTGACGATATGTTCATTAATCGGTGGGCAAGGATTTTCGCTGGCCAGAATCCGCTTGACCATGCTTTCGCCCAACACGGACAGGCCCGCGGTCATAACGGCGGCCCAACCGCGCACCAGAATACTGGCAGCGTTGGGCACTATGGATGGGTCTGTGAGCGGGCCCTTGATATCGACAGTGTTGGAAAAGACACTGCCGACAGAAATACCCACGCCTTGGCGTCCGCGCGAGTCTAAGCTCATGTGCATCGTTTCTTTGCCCAGGTCTACCTGTATATTGCCAAGCAAATTGGCATCATTGGTGCGCAAAGCAAAGCCGTAAGGTGTGATGCCTTTACCGTCCTCGAACAGCGCTAATAAAACGCCGCATTCGACCTCCGGCTCTTCAATTTCGATACCCGGTATCAAGGTAGTAAAAATAGAACTGACCAGGTCAGCAGTGAACAGCGCTGAACTGGCGTAGTCGAAGGGCCCCTTGCCCAGTTCTGTATACAATAATCCATTGGTGCTGGCGGCGAGTTCAGCTTCGCTGCCACCTTGGCTTTTAATCGAAATAAATCCGCTGCGTAAGTAAGTATTTTGGTCCGCTAGCCCGCGCATGTTTTTGAAGTTGCTGATGAAGCTTAAGGACGCGGGCACCGTGTTGACATTCAAATTCACGGTGGCCTCTGCGCTGCCCCCGCTGGCCTGGCCAAGGCTGGCCTTCATTAGCCATTTTCCATCGGTAAGGCTGCCTTTCAAGCTCAAGGCCCTCGCGCTTATCACGTTGCTCTCCAACGCATCTAGCTCCACGTCCACTAGCAGTTTCAAATTCTTTGTGGCAGTTATTGGCAACGGCTCAGCGCTAAATAACTTTACATTGGGAGTGTCGCCTTCCTCGCTGTTGTCAGAAAGAAACCTTAGCGGGCTAAGCAGTATATCGCCTACGAACTCGCTAGTCGTCTTGATGGCGGAATCAAGCTTTTCGGGGGTTTTAGTTTCCTGCGTTTTCGTTTCCTGAGTTTTGACTTTTGGGGTTTTAGCCTTGGCACTGAGTTCAGCGTTTTCCCAAGGCAGCAGCGATAGGGCACTACTGTTTAGGTTAACGTTCAGCAACCGTGGTGTTGTGCGACGATAAAGGATGCTGCCTGATAGATCACTGTCGCCCCAATGCAGGGTCGTTATTTCTGCCCGTATACCATCGCTCAGTTGCGTTGCCGTCATCTCGAGTTTGCGGCGTGTCTTCAGCGATTCGCCGGGCTGCGGTTCAGTGGCCTGCAAGTTAACGTAACCGGACATGCTGCTGAGCATTTCGCTGATATCACTCCCTTGGCTGGTCACCTTGGCCGAACCAGAGACGGGAACATGTTGATCTTTCATACCCTTGATCAGGAACTGGTCTAAATCAATATCCGCTAGGTCTGCAGTGGCCTCGAATGTTGCCTGCTGACCTTCCCATGTGAATTTTCCCTGACTTCTGGCTGTGCCAGCATGACTGCTAAAATTCAATGCTTTTATATCAAAAATATCAGAGTCTGATGAAGCCTCAAACAAGACGTTTGATAACGCTATGTCATCAAAAATCAGCAATTGGACATTGAGCGATAACTGAGTCTGCCCCAAGTTATTTAATGAAGAAAGTAGATCTGATGGATCGGCATCATCTGCATTTTGTGGGACCAGCTTACGCAGCGTCGATACGTTGAGTTTTGTTGATTTCAGGTCGGCCGTTAGCCATGGGTATTGACCCGATAAAATCGAGATATTGCCTGTCAGATCCTGATCAAAAGAATCTATATTGATGCGGTCAACCTTTACGCCCACAATCCTATCGCCGCCGGTCAATATGTAGGCTTCTCCGGAGAGAAGGATTTTCTCTGTTGTTTCAGATGGTCTCTGCCAGTCGTCGTCGGCTCTCAGTTCCAGGGTTAACTCGGAGTCTCCATGCAGCGTTTTGAATACTTCACTTATCCCCTTGCCACTGCCTTCAAAATTCATTTTCCCAGAGGTACGGCTGACATTGGCACCGGGTTGTCGGAATAGCGAGGACAAATCGAGTCTGTTGAACACAGCGCTAAGCCGAAAGTCCGCAACTTCGCCGGTTTTGTTTTCAGCTGCAAGGCTCAGCTTGAAGGTCCCGCCATTTCTGCCGGTGCCGGTTGCTGACAACGTGCCACCGTCAGCATTTCGCTGCAGTGTCGTCTTACTCGTTAACAGGTCTACCCCCGGTGCTTCCATGCCTTCGGCAAGCAGGCTTATGTTCAGGTTGATGTCGGGAAAGATGTTCAAATATTCCGGTATGGCTATCCCCGGCTGCGTTTCTCCTTGGCCATCAACCATCAGGAAGTCTAGATCCAGGTTTTTAGCTTCAAGGTTCATCGTCAGCGTGTGTGGTTCATTTTCGGATAACGAGGCTCTCCCAGTGATTTGGCCTTGATCCAATACGATCATTAGGTGGTCAAGCGATAGCTTCCCAGAAGCATTATCCAGCCTAGCGTCAATAGACACGGGCGTGGCTTGTTTGTTGTTGTAATGCCCCGCCAGTGAAAGATCACCGGTCAGCGAATTGAGTAAGGTCGCCCAAGTATCGCCGCTGCCATCGAGCGTTGCATGTCCGGTATTCCACAGCCAGTCTGTGCCTATGTATTTGGAACCTAGGCCCGCGTCAATGGCGTGCTCCTGCATGGTCGCATCTGCCGTCACTGCCCAGCCCTGAGGTCCACTCTTAAGGGCCAGTTCACCCGTCAGAATGCCGGTGGGGCCGGTGCTGGAAAGAGAGTTAATTTGTACCCCTTGCTGGCTGCTGGTAAATGTGAAGGAGGTGTCGGTGTTGATCTCCTCCATCAGTCGGATTTCGTTTATGACGACGCTGCCCTGATGTGCAGGCAGCGACAGTAGCGGCACTTTAGATGCGAGCACCTCGGCAGTGGGTTTTGGCGGTTTGGAGTCGCTGTAGGCGTCTATGAGCGTCAACATCTGTCCTACGTTCAGCAGGGCAATAGTGGTGTCTGAGCGGTCTGGGATACTCCATTTTTCTTGTCCACTAGCATTGATCTGTGCGCTCATGTCGGCCGTCCTAACCTCCGCCAACAAGGAATAGGCAGCAGTTTTTGAGGGCTGAATGTTGGCTTTTAAAGAGACCTCAGAGTCGGTTTTGCCCACAACCTCAACAGTTACATCGATCTCAACCGGCGCTAGCAGCAGTAAATCTTTCAACGATGCCAGTTCCGCATCGAGGGTCACTTCTCCTGCCTCACGTTGCTCCCACCATCGCGCGCTTGCGCCACTGAGCAAATCATCGCGCTGCCAGTGGAACTCGTTGACTGCGTAGGCTTCACCGGCAGCGCTGACATAGCGTCCTGTGGCGGCCTGCAAATCGGCAGGAAGCCACTGATCGAGAAATCGATAATCGGTGGGTGCAGGTGCGCTAGAGCTGGGCCAACGCGACGGGCGTATCATCACATCGTCGGCATTGGCATGTTGCAGCCGTATCTCGCCGCGCAACAGGGCCGACAGTACCAGCGATACCTCAATGTTGGTTGCCACAACAGCGGGATCGCCCTTATCTCCCATAATCAATGTGTCGCTTTCTGCCGTAAGCTGCAGCAGATGCGCCCTTATCGGGCTAAGCTGCACTGGCAGCCCGAGATTGTCGGCGAGTAGGGGGCCTAGTTTAGCGTCCAGTATGCGTCCCGCTAGCGGATTACCGATGAACAGCAGCGCGACAACGAGCAGGATGACAACAATGGCACAGATGCTTCGTTTCAAAGGAATGGACCACATGCATTTGGGCTGCACATGTTACCAGCGAAGTCTTCCGTTTGTCACGATTGCAGCTGATTTGGAAAAGATGACTTATTGTTTGACGTTATCGCGCACAATGCGCTGTTTTTGGCGGTTCCAGTCACGATCTTTTTCGGTATCGCGCTTGTCATGATCCTTCTTGCCCACGGCCAACGCGATCCTCGCCTTCACCAAGTGCCCCTTCCAGTACATCTGCGTGCATACGCAGGTGAGGCCCTTTTGCGACGTGGAGCTTATAATTTTCGACAGTTCCTTTTTATGTAGCAGAAGTTTACGGGTACGCGTGGGGTCAGTGACGAAATGCGTCGACGCTGTGTCCAGTGGAATGATGTGCGTACCGAGCAGCCAAGCCTCGCCGTCCTTCATCAGCACGTAGGAGTCTGCTAGGTCTGCTTTGCCCATACGCAGACTTTTCACTTCCCAGCCGCTCAGTGCGACGCCCGCTTCGAACGTCTCCAACAGTTGGTAGTCGAAGGTCGCTCGCCTGTTTTGGGCGATGACATTACTGGGTTTTTTAGGTTTCTTCTTGGTCATGGCGCGCATTATACGGACAAGCCCCAGAGGTGAAACGTGAATCCTCCCCTTTTCACATCTGACGCTGTGCGGCACCCTAATACTATGACTCAACGACAAGTTTCTGCATGAATACCAGTGCAATCAGTCGTCCGGATCGATGGCAGTTGCGCAGTACATTTTTTCTGGCGCTGACGGCCTCGGCCATAGGGATGGGCAATCTATGGCGCCTTTCGTATCTGATGGCCGAGTATGGAGGCGGCGCCTTTCTGATCACCTATATGCTGTGCTTATTTTTGATTGCAGTGCCGGTGATGGTTGCAGAGGTGGCGTTAGGGCGCTACGGCGGCCCCAGTTCGGTAGCGGCCATAAGTCTGGCCAGTAATAGCGCCGGACTCTCTCAGGGATGGCGTCTGATAGGTGTGCTTGCCTGCTTGACCGGCATTATGATCCTTGCGTTTTACATAGTCGTCGCTGGCTGGAGCCTGGCGTATGCGGGTTTCATGCACGGTGGTATTTTTTCCGCGGCCCCGGCAGCAGAAGTGGGGGCACACTTTGATTTTTACCTCGCACAGTCGCCCCCGCAAATTTACTGGCAAAGTCTTTTTTTGCTAGCTGTGGCAGCGCCGGTCGTGTTTGGTGTGCAGCGTGGGCTTGCCACCGTGGTTTGGGTTGCGGTGCCACTAATGCTTATTATGCTGGCGTTCCTAGTCAAGTTTGGGCTCGACTATGGCAACACTGATGCAGTGCGGAATT
>PKCY01000302.1 GCA_002862985.1 Haliea sp. | reverse complement strand
AGTGATATCCCTCATGCACGAGTGGCTCCTTGCGCTCAAGAATCTTACGTACAATGGCAACATACTCTCGCGTTCTAGTAAGGGGGCGATCATACGCAACGCCATGCCAGCCCTCTGCAACTTGCGGACCCGAGCTGCCGAGCCCGAGGTTAAAACGACCACCGGAAAGGGCATCCAAACCAATAGCTGTCATCGCTGCAGAAGCAGGTGAACGCGCAGGTATTTGCATTATCGCAGTACCGACTCTTATCGTTGATGTATGCGCTGCCAACCAGGTAGCGCTCGTAACAGCATCGCAGCCGTATGCCTCTGCAGCCCAAACTGAATCAAACCCCAGAGACTCAGCCAAGCTGACCACCTCTAAGTCAATACCAGGCTTGGCACTGAATGCCGTTTGTATAAGTCCTAATCCCAGTTTCATCTGCAGTCCCTACAAGTTTGGTTTTGGTAAGCGCCCTAATAGCGGCGAGTCATGTTAGCAATTATCGGCATGCCAGCAACACAGTGAATACTTTAATACCGTCAAGCCTTAATAATCCAATACCTGCAGCAAGATGTAGATCCGTAGCCTGTTGCAGTGGGGTGGCGCGATAGACGACTGTGGGTAACTGTGTGCACAAATCGCATATTTAACATAATATATATTATGCGCATATTAGATAAGATTAGCGGGGGGTTGATATGGCGGTTAACGTGGGGTTTGGGAACGCTAAATGCTATTCCAGAGCTCTCTCCGCGCGCCGAGAATCGACTTTAGGTGAGTTCCTCAGCTTTTCATCTCGCAGTCTTTCCGGCGCAGCTGATCAAAGCTTTCTCGTTATAACATGACCAGACGGATTGCTCATCAGGATGCTCCTCACTCTGAGCATCGATACAAGGTACGTTTGGATAGTGCACGCAGCCCATCAAGAGGCTCCAACCCCAAGACATTGCCTTTATCAGTGTTGCAGCAGTTAGGGCGCGGACCCTTCGAGGTAACCATAAATCAATGGCGCAATGACCTGCGCGGTTTCAGAAAACGCTCTGCCATTGGGGTGGCCATCGCCTTCAACATTGTAGTTTTTATTATTCTTGTCTTTGATATGTTCAAGCATATCCACAACCGTCACTTGCTGCTCATCCGCCCAACTCGAAACCTCTTCATGGATCATGCGATAAGGGTATCGATCCCCGAATGGCTTGGTATAGTCCGGATGAATTACTACTAGAAATGGTATCCCTCGGCTATGGCACAGCGCTACCATATCGGTAAAAGCCTGCCGCCCTTCAGCCCATTTAGGTCCATTCTCTTTTGCGGCCAAAAGATACTTGGTGTTCAGGTTGATCCCCGACTCCAAAATCGAGTCACCATTGAAAATGTAATGATTAAGATTGTCCTTTATATAAGCAAGCAGCCAAGAGGATACATATTTGTAGCGAATAGAGGGTCGCACTGGTACATTTTGTTGTGGCTCGCCGTCGTTCATTACATAACCTAGCACTACAAGATCAGCAGCGTAATGCTCTATTACCTTATTCAGTAAGTGGTATTCCTGCACCGTGTTGTAACCTGGCACACCTAAGTTATAGGCATTTATTTCCAGTCCATAGGGTGGCTGAGCAAGTACCTGCTCGACATACTCCGTTAACACCTCGTCCTGGTTAACAGCCCAGCCAAAGGTATAGGAATCACCAATAAACAAAACTCGTTTTCGGTTATCTCTGGGATCAAAATCCTCTCCGCGAAAACCATGAGTGTTAGTTCGATATTGCCAGGTCTGCCCGGTATCAGGAATGCGGTTTTCACGAAATGCCTCCCTATGAAGCTCATACTCTAAAGGGCTATCGGGCAGTGGTGCATATAGCTCATGCTGCCAGTGTTTTGAAGCCCTGCGCCATTGAATTTCCTTGACTGCCCTGAAGATATACTCCGCAAGAATCAATGCAAAGACCAATGAAATGACCAGCAACATTAGACTGCCAGTCACTTCGTATGCCCTGCCCCTGGATATCTTGTTCACCCGCAGAATTTCCTGCTTGCCATGGTTGTCGCCCCCAAGAAGTCACGCCAGCGTAGCCAAACACTCGACTATCCTAGCTCGCACCACGCCACACAACAATACTGCCATAAAACCACAAAAATTTAATGCGATGACAGAACTTGCTGGCAAGAAGTCCGTGGCCGAGTTGACAGCAGTCGTTATGGCCTAGTTGGCCAGCAAGAAAGTGGGCTCTATCATTAGCGCAGTATAGGGTGGCGTAACCGTAAATCAGAACGCTGCGCTGGATCAGCAAGAGGCAACGGCTATGCGCGAGCTAGTCGGAGATCGGCCAATGCTTGTCATCGGTGTAGAAGGCAAATCGGTCTGCGATTAATTCCTGTGTCAATCCGTACTCAGCAAGATTGTATTCATGTTTGCCATGCTTGCCCTTGGGATTGGCATCAATGTGAGCCTGCATGGCGGCCTGCGATTCTTCACCAAGCGCGAGCCCAAAGGCCGCGTACACCTTTTCAACTACCGCCAGAGGTTGATCCACAAATTCGCGCTGAGAGCAATCCACAAATAGCTCTGGTGGCAATTTATCACGTTGCGATAAGCCCTTCTCCAGCGATAGCGCGTACCAGTCCATTACCGCTTGGCCAATAGCGCTCGGGTCAAAATGACTTAGATCACCGGCGTACATGCCCATTACCACTTTGTTCATACTGTTGATAGACGGTACTACCGCCTGTGGGTCCCGGTGGCACCAGATGAAACGGGCATCAGGGAACACTTTCATAATCGCGTCGATACCCCACATATGCGCTGGCGCCTTCAACAGCCATTGGTTCCCGGGATTGCGCCAGTTGAGCATCTGCATCTGCCGCTTCTGGTAGGCATACATCGGCTCCAGGTCTCGCTGGAGCAACCAGCTGCGGTAGGGCTCCAACATGATTTCAAAGCCCAGCTGGACGCCGTCAAATGCATGGGCATGCAGCAATACGCACTCCTCCGGTGTATCGGCGTCTATATAGTGAATCTTGGCAAAGTCCGAGTTGCGGGTCTCCTCCAGCGCCTTTACCAGATAGGGATAGCGCGGATCTTCCTGGCCCGGCTGACTGTCAGGCCAGGGATCGGGGAACTGCACCTCCCATTGCAACAATCCCCGGTTGTCCGGAGCTGCGACTAACAAATTAAGCAGTGCAGAGGTGCCGGAACGCGGCAGACCGGTTACAAAAATGGGTGCAACAATCTCCTGTTCGGTAATTTCAGGAATGGTTTTAAAGGCATTCTCGCATTTAAGCCTTGTAGCAAGTTGCATGACCACCCTGTCTCTACAGCGCTGGCGACCTTCAGGGTCTTTAATGTTTTGATCATAAGTCTCAAGGAGAACTTTCAGACCCTCGCGAAACGGCAGATCGCCAAAATCATCGAAGCCGGTCTGACGTTTTGCCTCATCTATGAGCCAATCATCTGCAAAGCTTACGGCCTCCTCTGTCATTTCAGGTCTGCCAGTTTTGCCACACGGGTCTTGAGAAGAGGATGCTTTTGCGCTCCGATCCAGCGCCAGCACATCGTACCCATGTTGTGGCCAGCAGTTTCAATCCAGTTGGGTACGCCCGGATCGGTATGGGACACCACCACCCGCACGCTGCCGTCACTTTCGTAGTGAGCGGTATGTTTGTTGACGTGAATAGTATGATGCCGATAGTCCAGTGATTCCATCCACCAGTTGTCCAGTTGGAAATTCCAGGTCTGGCACTCCGGTATTTCCGGCGCATCAATAATGAAAACCTCGTCATCTGCCAACTGCCAGGCGCTGTGAAAGTAAAAGATGTTGGGGTCGCCGCCAATTGATTGGCAGTAAGCCTGATCTGCCGGAGGCAGTTCGTTCAACGTCGGCAAGAAGCTCTCCGACCAGTTTTCGAACAGGGTGGCTGAACCCTGCACAAACATCGCCGCGCCCATCAGGCCCCGCTCAATTTTTTCCGCCGTCAGCGGCGCAGGCCGATCGTCCTTGGCACCAATACGTTCAATTTTGAGATCAGCAGCATTTTCACTGATCCGATCCTGAAAAGTCTGGCGCACTGTGATGGAGTTGGTCCCCTCCCCCATTGGCAGCCAGTTGCCTGATTTTTCAGCTCGACTAATAA
The DNA here is from genome assembly GCA_002862985.1 of Haliea sp. Taxonomy (GTDB): domain Bacteria; phylum Pseudomonadota; class Gammaproteobacteria; order Pseudomonadales; family Halieaceae; genus Marimicrobium. Next base: position 1,180 of record PKCY01000302.1, on the reverse strand, counting down.
TGATTTCAATCTCACCGTTGGGGCCGATCTCCATATTGCGGGCATCGACATGTCCGGTCACTTCCATGGTGCCACCAGACGCGTATTTGTTAATGATGGTGCTGATACCGAGGTAATCCACGGTGCCCCTGTTACCGGTGATACGGTATTCATGGTCCGGGCTCACCGTTGCGCTTTCATAACGGTTGTCAGGATTGTCGGCCCCCAATTTTATAGTTTCGTGGGCACCGCAGCGTAGTTCCGGAAACAGAGGGTCTCGAAATTCCAGAAAACCCTCCAAACCGCCGCGCAGCAGCCGTGAAAGATAGCGATAACCCTCGGCCTGGTTGAAGACGTCTTGAGGCGCCTTGGAACTACGGATTATCTTTCCCGCGTCCTTCAACGCATCACAAAACTGGTCCCAGGTGGTGCCATCGACCACTCTCTTTTCGGCATCTGTCATCGACATACGAATTTACTTCCCGTCAGGTAAGATTGTTGAAACGTCAGTGATACCAAACGCATAGACTCGAAGCAAGCGTAGCGTCCTTTGCGGCCCGATGAGGCGATCTTCGGCTACAAAGGGTCTACGACATTAAACCAGATGACTGGGTCGCGCAGTCCATAACCAGAGCTGACGCGAAAGCACTACGAGGAAAAGCTGAAGCCCATCTGAAGCGTGGGCAGCCTTAGGTTATGGCGATCACTCAAAAAATGCCCGCCCCGGCAACGTTGCCTACGCTCATAAACGCCCTTCTGCAATTTGTTTCACAGCGTACTCACAGGCCCTGGCCGTGAACGCCATATACGTCAGCGAGGGGTTGACGCAGGAAGCCGAGGTCATAAACGAGCCATCGGTTATAAAAAGGTTGGGCACGTCGTGCGCCTGGTTGTAGGCGTTCAAAACTGATTCACCGGGGTCAGCGCCCATACGGGCAGTACCCATTTCATGAATCCCCTCCCCGGGGGTAGACATTTTGTCATCGCCGCCAATCGCCAACACAGCGCCGGCAGCTTTCAGCAGTCGATCGGCCTGCTTTGTGGCGTCTTTGCGCAGATTGATTTCGTTTTCGCTCCATTCAAAGTCGAACACTACTTGCGGTATACCGTAGCGATCCACCTTGTCTTTGCTAAGGTACATTCTGTTCGATTCCCGTGGGAGACACTCGGTAAAACCTGCCAATGCAAAAATCCAGGGTCC
>PKCY01000052.1 GCA_002862985.1 Haliea sp. | reverse complement strand
TGCCCTGCAGGCGGGAGAAATTGACGTCATTATGTCTGGCTTTAGTATTACCGCCGCCCGCAAAGAGCAGGTTATCTTCACCGATTCTTATATGGACATCGGGCAGATGGGGATCGTCACCACTGAAAAAGTAGGACAGTTTTCGCAACCCTGGGCCTTGCAGCGGCCCGGTGTGCGCATTGGAGTAGAGCCAGGCACGACGGGGGCAGATTATGCCGAGAACGAGCTTAAGGAGGGCGATATTAAGTTCTATGCGGATTCTGAGGCTGCCTTTGCGAGTCTGCGTAATGACGAAATCGACCTGTATATTCATGATGCTCCCACCAGCTGGCGGTTGGCCGCAACTGCCGACAACAACGATTTGATCAGCCTCTATCATTCCCTTACCGACGAAGAGCTGGCCTGGGCTGTGCGCAAGGATGATGAGCGCCTGGCAGAGCAACTCAATGTCGCTCTGGCTAAGCTGAAAGCTAATGGCACCCTGCGCTATATACTCAATCGCTGGATACCCGTGACATTGGAAGTACGCTGATGTCGCAAATACCGCGAGCGCTTGGCGACCTGTCTTGCGATTGGCTGGCGCAGGTGCTGGATGCACCAGTCACAGGATTTGAAATCACGGATGCGCATGCTGGCACAACAGGACGTGCTGTGTTGTTACTGGAATATGGTGAGCCGGTAGATCTACCGCCGCGTTTATTCGCAAAACTGCCGCCTACCGATGAGCTGCAGCGCGCTTTTGTCACTTCCAGTGGTATGGGGCGCCGAGAGGCCCGCTTTTACGGTACCTTATCGGCAGAGGTGCCGATGCGAGTGCCACGCTGCTATTTTGCCGCCAGCGACGAGGCGGGCGAAGCGTACATCATGTTACTGGAGCATCTTGAAGACAGCGCTTGCACTTTTCGCAACGCGAGTACTCATTACTCGCCCGACTATATCCGTAGTGTTCTGTCTGCCTTCGCTCGACTGCATGCGGCGTACTGGATGTCACCCCGTTTTGATACCGATCTGCACTGGGTGCAGCCGCCGCTGCAACACGAGATAGCGGGCACACTCATTGCGCAGGCACTGGAAGAGCACAGTAGCTCGATGCCGCCCGTGTTCCGCAATATGGGAGAGCTTTACCTGGCGCAGACGGATGCCATTCACGCACTTTGGCAACAGGGGGAGACAACACTCATTCACGGTGACGTGCATGACGCCAATTTGTTCCTTGATGGTGATGAACCCGGATTTCTGGATTGGGCGCTGGCCGCTCGCGCACCGGCAATGCGCGATGTTGGATATTTTTTGGCGGGCACCCTCTCCCCTGGAGATCAGGCCGGGCGTGGACGCGAAATGCTTTCCTGGTACCGGGACCAATTGCTTGCTAGTGGCGCGCCCGCACCGTCGCCTGACGAGATGTGGCGACAATATCAGTGGCACGCCGCCTATGTTTGGGTGGGTGCTGCTGTGACCCTGGCAATGGGCGACGCCTGGCTGCCCGTTGAATACGTGAGGGCCTCGCTGGAGCGCCTGCATCCGGCGATGGATGAATTGGGCACAGTAGCGGCAATTCGCTCGGCGCTCTAAATAGGGCTGGCGCTCGCATGTCCTCGATGCGGGGTATAAAGCTCCCGTGAAACGAGCCCTGGGGTGTTCGGGTCACAGGCGCAACAAGAGCCTAGTCACTTATGCCGGGAAAATTGTATTCGTGGCCCCACAGATCACCTTCAACGCTGACGGTGGGAATGTAGTTTTCCCAGTCAATTAGCAGGCCGTCGTAGCCGTATTCTACGGCGATACCGCCCGGCGCAAGAATGTAGATTGAACACATATTGTCGTTAACGTGTCGGCCCAGCGTGGCTAAAAAATGAACGCCCGCTTTTTTGGCTCGCTCCATGGCTTGGCCTACCTCATCAAGAGTCTGCACTTCAATCATCAGGTGAACGATGTCCAGGGGATGAGGGCCGCCAAACAGAGCAATAGAGTGCTGCCGCGGATTGTTTGCATGCATGAAATTAATCTTGAGCCCAGCCATTCCCGGCGGGTAAAGCGTGTCGGTGAGGCCTGTGCCGATTAATTGTGTATAAAAATCCGTCGCCGTTTCGATATCCGGTGCCGGCAGCACGCAGTGCCCAAAGCCCAGGTCACCCGTTTGCGCAAATGTGGTGACGAAGCCTTTGACCCCGGCGGGGGAGCGCAGGGTGACGTAGTCCAGCTTTCGTCCCCAATAGAGTTCCAGTGTGTTGCCGGCGGGGTCATCTACCGTGGCGAATGCAGTGACGCAGCGCCGGTTTGCTTCCTCCTCAGATCCAGCGGTCACAGTGTGCCCTGCACTGGCCAGGGCATCGAGCGTTTGCCGCCATGTGGCCTCATTGGGGTATTCCAAGCCGGTGGCCAGTAACCGATCGGTGTCGCTGGGTTCGACCATAAAACGGAAAGGATGGTCATCCATGCGCAAAAAGCGCGCGCCGGAAGCGTCTTCTCGCTCGGCGTCCATCAGGCCCAGCACACCTGTGCCAAAGTCCATCCACGCCGAAGTATCGGTTGACGCAATTCTCAAGTATCCGGCCGCTGCGACTGACATAGGTGTGCTCCTGAATGTTGGTGGTGGGCGCTGTTGTCGTCCATCATTATCGGCCATTTCCCTGTTCGGGGTAGACCTGCATGGGCATTCTGCTGCCGCTGGTACAAGTAACGCAACCTCTCGTGTTCGAAAAGGCGCCCCGAGCGCGCAACAGGGGGGATAAGGTGATCCCAAATGTCACATTTACATGATCCAATGCGTCATTGAGTGGCGACGGAAGCTCGCTGATACTGGCAACCCAAAATTCCACCCCACCAAGGAGGGCTGTGACTGTGTCGCAACCGGAAATCCTCAACCAGGCGTTTGAGCTTGGCTACACGTATACCCGTTCCACCGGTCCCGTGGTCGGTCGTTTTTTGACCGGGCTCAAAAACCGCAAACTTGTCGGTATTAAAGCCAGTGATGGTCGAGTGATAGTGCCACCCATGGAGTACGACCCTGATACCGCGGAGGAACTGAGTGAGTTTGTCGATGTGGGTGAACAGGGTGAAATTGTGACCTTCGCCTGGGTGAAAGAGCCTCGCGAAGCGCACCCGATGAATGAGCCCTTTGCGTGGGCGATGATCAAACTCGATGGCGCCGATGTGCCGATGATTCACTGTGTCGCTGCAAAGTCTGAGGGTCATGTAACCAGCGGCGCGCGGGTGCGGGCCGTGTGGGCAGATGAAACCATTGGTTTCATGACTGACATCCGCTGCTTCGAATTGGTATAGGGGAGAGCTGAACAATGAGCGAAGAAGAACAGGAAATGATCACAAAGGTCGAGGCGCCGGTCTATCTCAAATATAACTTTACCGCGGGGTCGGCACCGACGCGCTTTCTCGCCCAGATTAAAAATGGCGTACTGGCCGGGCAGCGTTGCCCTAAATGCTTGGCAGTTTACATTCCCACGCGCGGTTCTTGTGGCCGCTGCGGTGTTCCGACGGTAGAGGAGGTGGAGCTCTCTGACAAAGCGACGGTGCAATCGTTTACCATTGTATCCATACCCATTCCCAACAACCCGATAGAGCCACCCTTTATTATTGCCAACGTGGTGCCCGATGGTGCCAATGTCTCCTTCATTCACCTCATGAGTGAGTGTGTGAACGAGGACGTGCATATCGGCCAACGTGTGCAGGCGGTGTGGAAGCCGGAAGATGAATGGGGTTACTCCATGGACAATATTCGCTACTTCAAGCCTCTCGATGAGCCCGACGTACCGATTGAATTAATCGGAAAATTAACCGTCACAGGCGAGGAGGGCTAAGCTATGAAAGAAATTGCAATATTGGGTTATCAGCAGTCCGACAGCCGGTCGGACGCCGGCGCCGTTAACGAAGTAGAGATGATCATGCCGGTGCTGGAACGAACCTTTGCTCAGGTCGGAATTAACAACGCGCAAGATGTGGATTTTGTCTGTTCAGGCAGCTGCGACTACCTGCAAGGCGCAGCCTTTGCCTTCGTCGCGGGAGTGGATGCTTTGGGGGCAGTGCCGCCCATTAAAGAGTCGCATGTTGAGATGGATGCGGCCTGGGCGCTGCACGAATCCATGCTAAAAATTCGCATGGGCCATGCTGACTCGGCGTTGATCTACGGCTTCGGGAAGTCCTCTCCGGGAGAGCTTCCCATCGTATTATCTCAGCAATTGGACCCTTACTACCTGGCGCCGCTTTGGGTAGACACCATTTCACTTGCTGCCATGCAGGCACGCATGATGCTGGACCAGGGGCTGATCACCGAGCGTGATATGGCCGAAGTGGTTTCGCGTTCACGCCGCAATGCAATGAACAATCCCCATGCGCAATTGTCTGGCGATGTGTCGGTAGATGATGTTCTGGCCCAGGACACCTATGTATCGCCTTTGCGCAAAGGCGATTGCTGCCCGGTATCGGATGGCGCTAGTGCTGTGGTCATTGCAACAGTGGAAAAGGCAAAGGAGTGGGGCGTTCCCTACGCGTTAATCAGCGGCATCAGTCATGCTATCGAAACCCACAATATGGGTATGCGCGATATCACTGACTCTGTCTCCACACGTATCGCTGCCGAGCGCGCTGGTATGAATGCGGGCAAAGTGGATGTGGCCCAGCTCTACGCGCCATTTAGCCACCAGGAAATCATTCTCACGCGCGCGCTGGGCTTGGGCGATGAAACCAGTATCAACCCCAGTGGCGGTGTGCTGGCCGGCAACTTGATGATGGCTTCTGGCCTGTCGAACATTGGTGAGGTATTCAACCGTATTGTCAGCGGTGAAGCTGAGCGGGGAATCGCACACGCGACATCCGGTCCGTGTTTGCAGCACAACCTGGTAACGGTCCTAGAGACGGCGGAGAAAGCGTAATGGCGAATTTGGCAGCAGTGGTCGGCATAGGCCAGACCAGTTACACCACTAAACGCGAAGATGTGTCGATTGCAGGGCTCGTGCGTGAAGCGGCAGTAAATGCGTTGGAAGATGCGGACCTCACCTGGAATGACATCGACGCTGTTATTCTGGGTAAGGCGCCGGATATGTTCGAGGGTGTCATTATGCCGGAGGTGTATCTCACAGATGCCCTAGGTTGTAATGGCAAACCGATGATACGAGTCCATACCGCCGGTTCTGTAGGCGGGTCTACGGCTTTGGTTGCGGCATCGCATGTTCAAAGCGGTATGTTCAAACGTGTGCTTACGGTGTCCTTCGAGAAACAGTCTGAGTCCAATGCGATGTGGGCATTGTCCAATCCGCAGCCCTTTTCCACGCACCTGAATGCCGGGGCGGGTGG
>PKCY01000253.1 GCA_002862985.1 Haliea sp. | reverse complement strand
TGCTGGCTAGGCAGGTTACTTTATATCATTTTTCGCTATACTTGGGTCCCATGAGCCTCTTCGATCTTCGCAAAAAGCACAGCATGCCAACACCGGATACCGCATTGCCAGGCCGGGCAGACGAAATACCCGTTGCCGGTGAGCATTATGTTAATGGCAATTCATTGAAGGGTCCCTTTGCCACCCACTTGCACCAGGTAGTATTTGGTATGGGATGTTTTTGGGGTGTGGAGCGCAAATATTGGCAGCTGGACGGTGTTTTTACCACCGCCGCAGGGTATGCCTCGGGTGTGACGCCCAATCCAACATATCAGGAAGTGTGTAGCGGGCGTACCGGGCATAACGAAGTGGTATTGGTGGTGTTTGATCCCACTAAAGTGAGTTATGAGCAACTGCTCAAAGTATTCTGGGAGGGCCACGACCCGACACAGGGCATGCGACAGGGCAATGATATGGGCACGCAGTATCGCTCGGGCATATATACTTACAACGACGCGCAGTCTGCGATCGCAGTGGAGTCACGAGATGTTTATCAGCGTGTTTTGGATGAGGCCGGTTTTGGAGTCATCACTACAGAAATAGTAGCCATACCTGCGTTTTACTATGCAGAGGACTATCATCAGCAATATTTGGCCAAAAACCCAAATGGTTACTGTGGTCTGGGGGGCACTGGCGTGAGCTGCCCTGAGGGTTTATCGACTAGCTGATATCAACTTATTTGTGTCTGGGGTATTGCCGTTCACCCAGGCGCGCTTGTTTTCGACGGCACAAAAAAGGGCCGGGTTGATGTGATCAATCCGGCCCTTGCATTTCGCTCGGCTAAAACTACCAGGTATAGGCTGCCTCAATACCGTAAGTGCGCGGCAGATTGTAAATGGTGCCGGCAGTTTCAGTAACGTCCACTAAAGGTGTACCTCCGGTGACGTAACGATCGTCTGTGAGGTTATTACCATAAGCGGTTACTCGCCAGGCCATTTCAGGAGACGTCCAGGTCAATCGGGCGGTCACATCTTCCTGGTTCACCTTATACACGCCAGACTGGCAACTGGACACGTCGAAGCAGTTGTCCAGGTTTGTTCGGTAGGACCATGACACCATGGGTACGACATCGCCCATATCGGTCTGGAAGGTATACTGGACAGCGAGGAAGTAGATGCTGTCTGGCAGGCGCGGTAGGTCCTCATTGGAGCGGTCCACCGGACAGCTATTCACTGTGCTTAAGCCTACGGGGATATTGACGCAGCCCGGTGGTATCGGCGCGCCAGGTACCGCAGCAAAGATGCGCTCATCCTCGTACTTTTCAATATCACTATCGTTGAAGGTAACGTTTGCCGTGATTTGCAAATTCTCCACCGGGAGCACAAGCGCCTCAAATTCTACACCCGCTATCCAGGAAGATTTGGCATTTATCAGAGCGCCTGCTATGCGACCCGTATCGGGATTGATTCGTACGGTGGTTAACTGACGATCGGTGTAATCGTTATAAAATAGCGCTGAGTTGAGGCGCAGCTTGTTGTCCCAGGCCTCCATTTTAAACCCGATCTCATAGTTCCAGACCTCTTCAGGTTTATAGTTTTCTATTAGACTGGTGACGACAGAGACCGTATCGCTGACGCCACCTGAAAGGAAGCCGTTGGCAACGGTGAAGTACAGGGTGCCTGAATCCATAAAACCAGCAGCGTCAAAATTTCGCTGGATACTGGCCATGGGTGTGATCTTGGAGTCGTCGTATTTTTGGGTCTGGTTTGCCAGAGGGTCGGGCAGTCCGGTGGCGGGGTCGATAGCGGTGGTGAATCCGTGGTTGGGGTTAAACGTATCCGCCCCGCTGGGAAAGTCATAAAAAGTTTCGTTGACCGGAGACACCGTCGCATTACCGGTCGTTGCCAGAGTGGCTAGGTCTGCGACTCGAAACCTGCGAGTCAGCTTTTTCTCTTCCCAGGTGTACCGTGCGCCCAATGTTAACCGCCAGTACTCGTCAAAATTCCAATCAGCCTGGCTGTAAAAGGATACAGATTCATTCTTTGCCAGAAGCTCGGTGGTCGTGTTGATGTAAAAGGCCGTGTCCGGTTGAAAAAGTGAGTTAAAAAACGGACCGGATGGCCCAGCAGAGGTTCCCGCATCCGTTTTTTCATAAAATCCGAACGTGCCAACAACGTAGTCTAATTTGTCATCAAACGCCGTTCCGGCAAACTGGAACTCCTGGCTGTAGCTATCGGTATTGCGCTGTTCAGTGGTCTGGTATCCGTAATTGGTGCGTCCCAGTAGTGCAATGCCGGAGGCGTCAAGTTCGTTGACTTCGCCGCCCTCAGTGCTGCGCGCGGCCGTTATGCTTTTAAATGTCCCCAGGTCGCCGACTTCCCAGTCTACCGTCAGAGCCAGCGTGTTTACTTTGGCCTGGTATTTGTTAGGCAGCATATCGGACATTATCTTGTCGATACCGAGATTCTCATTCTCTGCGCACCATTCTTTGATGGTCTTGCCTGTTGACGGCTCGATAATAAACGGATCCTGCAATGCGGCTTGCCAGCCCGCACCGGGAATGCCTTCAACGATCTGGCAGTTTTGGCCCCGGGCCTTTTGATCGGTCCTGGCATAGTTGTAGTTCAGGTCCAGGAGCAGGCTGTCACTGGCTACCCAACGCAACTGGGCCTGGCCGCCATAACGTTCGACATCGCTGTATTCCTCATCGTCGGTAAATCCTGGATAGTTTCCAATGGCTTGTGGGGGCAAACCAGCGGGAATCTTGCTGCGCACATAACCGTCTCGGTTGGTGCTAAACAAAGAAAAGCGCGACATCAGAGTGTCGCCTATGATTGGGATGTTCACCGTGGCTTTCCCGTCGAGCTGGTTGTAGTTGCCCACTCGAGCTTCTATGTGGCCACCAAATTCCTCGTTGGGCTTATTCGTAGCGTAAAGAATGGCGCCGCCGGTTGTGTTCTTACCAAACAGAGTGCCCTGGGGTCCACGCAGGACCTGCACACTTTGTATGTCGACGTTGTCCAGTACTGCGCCGTCTGCGCGAGAGACATAAACACCATCGACGTATATGCCAACGCCTGAGTCAAAATTGACTCCGGTATTGCGAGCACCAACGCCGCGGATAAAAACATTGCCGGCCCCCGTTGTGCCATTGCCGGTATACATGTCGACATTGGGTACTACCCGCGTTAGGTCGGCGATATTGTTTAGGCCCAGCTCTTGCAGGGCCTCGCCACTAAAGGCGGAGACCGCGACCGGGGTTTCCTGCAGTGATTCCACGCGTTTACGGGCGGTGACGACGACCTCTTCCAGCACCGCCTGGCCCAGCGCGACACTGGGGATAAATCCAGCAGAGCCCGCTGCAATAGCAGCCGACAGATGAGATACAATAAGACGTTGTTTTCTAGACATACGGTGCCTCTCAAGACTTTCCATTGATGGAGCGACTGAGTGCCCTGCGCGCTGTGGACACTTCTTCGTTACTTTATTATCGATTTCGTAAGCGCGTGTCCGTCGTGGATGACCGCCTAAGGAAAAGTTAGCACCATGCGCTATCGAAAGCTATGCCCCGCTAGGGTTTCTTGGGTGAGTCATAAAAAAAATGAATAGGGGGTTTAGATTTTTGTGCGATGACTGCGCCATATTGCTACAGGGCGATAATTTCAGTGTTTTTCAAGCCTTAAAATAGCCGCCCCAATGAGACAGTGATGGCAGTCTCTACCCGCAAGATACGTTTCCCTAGCGACACCGCCTCACAACCCGCAGCTTGCAGTTTCTCTACCTCATAGGGGATCAGTCCTCCCTCTGGGCCAACAATCAGGACGGTTTGTTTTTCTATATTCCTGGGGCAGGAGGGATAATTGCCCGGATGAGCCAGCAAGGCGGTGTCGTGTCCAATCAATCCAGGTAGTACGTCCTCTACAAAGGGTTTAAAGCGTTGATGGCATTGAACACGAGGGAGTATGGTATCTCGGGATTGTTCCAGTCCTTGCAACAAAAACTCCTGAATCGATTGAGTCTCCAGTACCGGACTCTGCCAATAGCTTTTTTCGACCCGGTAGCTGTTAATCAGGTGTAGCTCAGCCACACCGAATTCAGCCACTGTGCGCAGAATACGGCACAGCATTTTAGGCCTCGGAAGGGCGAGAACAAGAGTCAGGGGTAGTTTTTCAGGAGACGGGCAAGCCAGTGCGACTGCTAACGTGGCGACTTCTTCGCTGATTGCGAGAATCTCACCCTCGCCGGTCAGACCACCGATCTCGCCTATACGCAATTTGTCTCCGGTATTCGCGCGGTGCACTTGCCGCAGGTGCTTCAGGCGCCGACCGCGCACCGCGATCTTGTTTGTTTCGAGGCGGTCGGCGTCGGAAAACAGTAGCAGGTTCAAGTTGCCCTCATCCGGCCCACAGGTCGTATTCATCAGCTGCGCTGACCTCCGCTTCCACCATGTCTCCCGGTTGCAGGCCAGACTCGCCCTCCAGGTAAACCTTGCCATCAATTTCCGGAGCGTCTGCGCTGGAGCGGCCTACCGCCCCAGATGCATCGACTTCATCGATGAGGATCTCAATAGTCTTGCCGATCTTGCTCTGCAATTTCGTCGCGCTAATTTTTTGCTGCAATGCCATGAAACGATCCCAGCGCTCCTGCTTCAAATCATCGGCAACAGGGTCTGGAAGCTCGTTGGCGCGAGCACCCTTTACGGGGGAGTACTGAAAACAGCCCACGCGATCCAGTTGGGCCTCGCGAATGAAATCCAGGAGCGTTTCAAAATCTGCATCTGTCTCGCCTGGAAAGCCCACGATAAAAGTGCTTCGCAACGTGATATCGGGGCAAATGGCGCGCCAGGACCCAATCCGCTCTAGAGATTTTTCTGCCGCCGCCGGTCGCTTCATACGTTTGAGAACTTCCGTGCTGCCGTGCTGGAAGGGCACGTCGAGATAGGGCAAAATTTTTCCTTCGGCCATCAGTGGAATGACGTTGTCAACATGCGGATAGGGGTAAACGTAATGCAGTCGCACCCAGATACCAAATTCGCCCAGCGCTTCACACAGTTCCTGCATGCGGGTTTTTAGTGGTCGACCATTCCAGAATCCGGTGCGGTATTTGGTATCTATGCCGTAGGCACTGGTGTCTTGCGATATTACCAGCAGCTCCCGCACACCCGCGCGTACTAAGCGTTCGGCTTCTTCCATGACATCACCGATCGATCGACTCACGAGATCGCCGCGCATAGCGGGGATAATGCAAAAACTACAGCGATGGTTGCAGCCTTCGGAAATTTTCAGGTAGGCGTAGTGACGGGGCGTTAGCTTGATTCCCTGAGGGGGCACAAGATCG
>PKCY01000206.1 GCA_002862985.1 Haliea sp. | reverse complement strand
GTCGTAACGCTGTCTGGAATAATTACGCTGGTGAGGGCGTTGTTGTAGAAAGCACTATCGCCAATAGTCGTAACGCTGTAGGTTGTCCCGCTATCCACAATAGTGGCAGGAATATTTATTACGGTGGCAGTGTTACCCGGTGCACGGCCCGTTACTTCGACGTTAGTCGTCGCACCGATAACGCTATAACTGAGGCCATCGATATTGGTATTGGATAGGCAGTATATCGGGGTCGTAACGACAATCGTTGAGCCATTGTTAAAGCCCTGCGGCCAACCCGCTGTCCCGTTACAATAGGTGATCGTCGCTAGGGTGGGATTGTCATCGAACATAGAGAGGTTAAAGGTGAGAAAGTCGCCTTCAAAGGCCGCGCTGGTGAGGGCGCTGTTGTAGAAAGCACTATCGCCAATAGTCGTAACGCTGTAGGTTGTCCCGCTATCCACAACAGTGTCAGGAATGACTATATCAGTGGCAGTGTTACCCGATGCACGGCCCATTACTCTGACATCAGTCGCATTGATAACGTTATAACTGAGGCCATCAACATCAAATGCCAACACCTGACCCGTCAGAAGCATTGAAGTAAAGAAAACTAGAACCGTCAGTTTCATCTTCATGTTATTCCCTTCTGTTGTTAAGCAGGCCAGATAAAAGACAGCACGACCAAACACTGCGCCATTAATGCAGACAGCCGTGTTTCCTAGAGAGATCAGTCATTAGACACGCAAGAGGCAGGCCACGTCAATGAAATAGCGTTATTCGGCGGTAGTGATTGCTTTTCAGTAGCGCATTTGTAAAGAAAGCTGACAGAAACCGGGGGTTCGATAGGGTACTGACAAGTTAACTTGCGGTTATGGGCTGACGCGACAGGAACTAGGCTAAGGCCACCCGGAATCCAACGCCAGACTCCACTTTGAACGATATTTGGTGGTTTTATACGCTCTGATTTTCCACTTTTCGAGCGAAACTAAGTTAACTTGTCAGTACCGTCAGTACCAGTGTACTGATTTAACTTGGCAACACCCTTGCTATACCCCTAGTGCTGCGGATTTAGCATCCAGGTGGTATTGAATCGATGGTGACTGCTGCGGAGATTGCGGAGGCACCGGCATCGTCGGTCGCCACGGCGGTCAACGTGGAGTTGCCGAGCGGCGCGTCGCTCCAAGTGAGCGCGTAGGGAGCGGTGGTGTCGACGCCAAGCGAAACGTCGTCGTAGAAAAATTCCACTTGTGTGACGCTGCCATCCGGATCACTGGCGTCGGCACTGAGGGTGATGGTATCGCCGATCGTATAGGTTGCTCCCTGGTTCGGCTCGATCAGCGCGACAGAGGGGCCGCTGTTAGCGAACTGGAGAATCAGCTTTGGCCGCAGCGTCGGATCAGCCGAGTATTCGCTGGCATGGAAGATTTTATGGTAGTTAACGCCGGTGCCGATCAACTGCCAGCCGTTATTGCTCTGTTCCCCCAGACTCATGGACTGCACGCTGTCAATGACATTAAGCACGACCCACTCGGGATCCCAGCCCGTGTGAGCCTCGAGGCTGCCGTTGGCGGCATAATCGGAGTCAATGCCGGCAGCGCCCGGCTCATGCCAAGGGATGCCGTCGGCGGCCTCGATCCAAGTGGCTTCGTTCTCGACCCAACCGATCAGGAGCGGATGTGCACGATAGGTGTAGTCGTAGAAGGACGACTTATACAGGGCGAGGGCAGCGTAGGTAATGGTAGCCCCTTCCGGAATCGGGCCGCCTTCGTTAGAGAAAATAGCGAAGCGCAACAGCGGGTTGAACATATTCTCGCGGCTATTGAGCCCTCCCAAGCTACCTTTGGGAAAGGTTGTATGAAAGCCGTCGAGATAGGTATCGGTGGTGCCTGAATACCCATCGAGCCCATCTTGCAGAACAATGAGATCCCCATCCCCGGAGGGAGTCACGTTGAGCGCAATAGCGGCCGAAACAGCAGTGATGTTGGTGTTATCGGTGGCCACCGCGGTCAGCAAGTGCCTGCCTTCCTGTGCCTCCCAATCCACAGAGTAAGATGCGGTCGTGTCTACACCCACAGAGCTCCCGTTCAGGAAAAACTCGACTTGTGAAATATTTCCGTCCGAATCGCTCGCATCCGCGCTTAAAGTGATGATTCTGCCATCAAAATATTCTATCGATGATCCATCAAGAGGGGCGCTCATACTTACCGATGGTGGATAATTTTCATGGTTTGCGACTGTTGCCGATACCCTTGGAGAAATAAAACGATTTCCATTATTGTCAGTAGCTATGGCCTCAAACGTGTAGACACCTAGCGGTACAGATGTCAGTGTTGTCGTGTATGGCGGCTCTGTTAATATCACGCGGGGTTGGCCATTGAGTAAGAGCTCAACTTGTGTAATGTTGCTTTCCTGATTTGAGGTGACGGCCGTCACTACAATATTTTCGTTCGGAAGAAAGTATCCTTTGCTTGACGGTTCAACTATCGTGATATGCGGATCATCGCTAATGGGCTCGATCCAGTTTTCTGGTTTATAAATCCATATATTGCCAGCATACCAATCTTGTAGAGCTATAAAAGCGTCAATTTGGGCTATGTATTTCCATTTACCCAACACTCCGCTACGGGGACCGGCCTCCGGAGTTTGTGTGGAAGAGTTCTCGAGTTTTTCAATATCCCAGCCAATTGGAGAAGCAGCCGGGGGAGGATAAAGCGCCCAAACGTCACCACCGGCTCCCCAGAGAAGAAGCCTGTTCCTTGGTGCGTCATAATCGATACCATAATCCCCGAGGCCATTGTTATAAATCCCAAGTGAAGTAGGCACAAATTCACCGTTAGGAACAAAAGCTACATTGAAATTTGTTGGGCCGGGAGTAGTTAAATCCCAATATGTGAATAGATCGGGAGTGTGATAACTACCGGAGATCCTCACAAAGAGTTCATGAGTTGGAAGATAGGCGCCGACGGACTGACCCAATCCAACACCCTGGCCAACTTGCTCCCAATCATCTTGAGTTGGATCATCTATATCATTAATGGTGTATTTGGAAAGAATCGATTGTACACCCCAAACGAAAACAACATCTTTGCCGTTTTCTTGTGTATAACCAGTCGAGTTCTCGAGAAAATGTCGCGGAAAATGCGCTTCTGGCAGATCTGGCAGGTTTTTTGGAACATCTCGGTTTTCCCACATCTCACCACCAATTACCCATAAGTTTGGATTAGCCCATTGAGAGTGGGAGCCTGTTATTCCTCCAACTTTATTCTCATCTGCGCGAGCTGGATCAAAAAAATAGGGGCCGGCAACGCGATAAGTGCCACCGTTTATTATCAACGGACCATCGGGGTCTTCTATTATGTACGGTTGACCAAAGTTAAACCCTGCTCCACCAAATGTAAGGAATCGATCCACTACTGGAAGGTAGATGTTACCGTCATAGGTATGATGGGCTTGAGGCGACGCATTGGGGCCGTCTACCGTCAGCCAAGGGTAGCTTCCCAGAGACGATATATCGCTAGGCAAAGACATTCGTTCCCAATTAAGCGTCGTGGCTCGCCAGCGATACACCTCATTGCCTGCGTAGTTTGCATGCCCTCCGCCATAGATGATTAAGTCGCCTCTTCGACTATCCCATGCAAAACCGCTCCACGCAGCAATTATGCCGCGTGGCCCCCAGGGGTTTGAGTCAGGAACTTTATCGGTGGACACCAGAAGCTCTGTGGGCGTCCATACATCCTGATATTGGTTGTTGTTTACTCGAACCCATCCATTTTCCGGTGTGGTTCTCAGGATGGAGATTAGCTGCTCGAGATCGGGCTCTGAAGGTCGCGGATCGACATCAACGGGCAGTTCAGAATCGGAATACGCCAAAGTTGGGAGTAACAAAAATATGGCCAATGGCACGGATATGCATAACTTTCCAAATGCATTGAGGTCACCAATCATAATCTTGCCCTATGTGTTTCGTGAGAGCAGATAATTGAAACCAAGAGGTTCACAGTGAACTCCGAACTTAATTTAGTTAGCCATACTTTCATTAAGTTCTCCTACTGCGCCGATTATACCCCAGTTTATAGCAAACCCCGGGAAGTCCAGAGAGCGACGATGTGCTACTCCAGCAAGCAAGTGCCAGTATTGTCAGTACTCTTGCTATTGCTGTCATGCGGGCCACGCTATGGCTACCAGTCTAGTTGTTCAAAGGGCACTGACAAGTTAACTTATTTTTCCACAAAAAGTGGGGTTTTAGAATTCATTGCACCCAATACACAAACCTAAAGTGGGCGCTGGCGACTCGATTGCCAGCGCCAAGGGCCGAATTGTGTCGGCTCGGCCCATGAGCTCACGTTAACTTGTTAGTACCCTATCGAACCCCCGGTTTCTGTCAGCTTCCTTTACAAATGCGCCACTGAAAAGCAATCACTACCGCCAAAGACCCCTATTTTATTGACGTGGCCTGCTTCTTGCATTTCTAATGGCTGATCTCTCTAGGAAACACGGCGGTCTACGCTAATGGTGCTTTGGTTGTGCTGTCTTTTGGCTGGCCTGCTTAACAACAGAAGGGAACAACATGAAGATGCAACTGACGGTTCTAGCCTTCTTTACTTCAATGCTTCTGACGGGTCAGGTGTTGGCATTTGATGTTGATGGCGTGAGTTATAGCGTTATCAATGCGACTGATGTCAAAGTAACGGGCCGTGCATCGGGTAACACCGCCACTGATATTGTCATTCCCGAGACTGTGGTGGATAGCGGAACGACCTACAGAGTTACGAGCATTAAGTATTATGCTTTCGCCGGCAACGCCCTCACCAGCGTGATTATCGGAAACAGCGTTACGACCATTGAGACCTATGCTTTCTTCGACAACGCCCTCACCAGCGTGACCATTGGGAACAGCGTTACGACCATTGGGGATTATGCTTTCCGCAACAACACCCTCACCAGCGTGACCATTCCAGACAGCGTTACGAGCATTGGGATCGGTGCTTTCTACAGCAATGTCCTCACCAGCGTGATTATTCCAGACAGCGTTACGACCATTGAGGCTGGTGCTTTCGCCGGCAACTCCCTCACCAGCGTGGCCTTTAAAGGCAACTTTGATGACTTTGACCCTAATATGTTGATTGACAATCCCACCCTAACGACGGTCACCTACTGTGACGGGACAACGGGTTGGCCGCAGGGCTTCAACACGGGCTCAACGACTGTCGTAACGGCCCCGATAGGTTGCTTGCCGCCAGACGCACCGACCATCGATTCGATAGTGGCAGGTGACGGTCAAGCCGTCATTACCGTTACGCCGGGGGCAGACAATGGCTCACCGATTACCGGCTACACTGCCTATTGCTTTGGCGACACATTTAACCTTGATGCGAGT
>PKCY01000081.1 GCA_002862985.1 Haliea sp. | reverse complement strand
GCAGATTGTTCATTTTTCTTATACTCGACTCATTATTGGAGTGGCAATATGAAGCCCGTCGAGCCCACTGATCATCGATGGTTGTTGTGGGGTCTGGCAACGGCGATGCTTGCGCTACAGAACCTGGAAGTTCTCACAGTGGGGTCCCTCTCTGGCAACTTGGGCAACTCGCTCCAGATCAGCCCAAGCCAGGTAGGAGGGCTCTTTGGCATTTACACATTATGCTATGCGCTAACGCAGATACCCGTTGGCCTCGCCTTTGCCAGGTACAGTCCTAATAAACTGCTTGCCCTGGCCTGCATCGTTTTCGCCGCTGGAAATTTCATTTTTGCCACATCTAACACCCTATCGATTGCTTACATCGGACGCATGCTCGCAGGGGTGGGTGGAGGATTCTTTTTCCTCGGCTATTTCGCAATTACCGCCAGTCGGTTTGATGCGCTGCAATTTGCCACACTACTGGGTGTTAGTCAGTTAGCTAAATTCCTCCTGGCCATGGGGGTCTTGGCAATGATGCCAGTGTTTCTCGATTCTGGAGGCAACTGGCGGGTCTATTTTAATATTGTCGGAGCGATATTTCTGCTCTTCATTCCCATACTGGTGCTTACAGGGCGCGCGCTGCCAGAAAAGGATTCCGGTGACGTAAACTCATCCAAAACGTCCATTTGGGATGATCTCAAAACGGTATGCAAAAACCCACAGATTATTCGAACCTCCATCATTGGCTTTCTAGGAGCTGGCGGCGTGATGGCTTTCGGTGGCCTGTGGTATCTGCCCTTTGCTGAGTCCTCCGGCTTCCCTCCGCTGCAGGCAGATCGCCTGGATTCAGTATTAATGTTGTTCATGGGACTGGGCACGACAGCAGCTGGCTGGATATCGGACCGACTCCGCAGGCGCAAGACGATCATTGTTGTTGGGCTAACCATTTCCCTGATTGTGACACTCGCGCTGATCCTGATTGTCAAACCACCATTGTGGATAGAAACTGGACTCGTCGCGATTCTCGCAGTTGCTTCGGCCAGCTTTATTGCAATGCTATACGTAATGATTAAGGAGTCCGTACCTGCACGCCTTGCCACCACTGCGGGCGGCGTGGTGAACACAACAATATACGCGGGGTTGGCACTACAACAATACTTGCCGGGTTGGATTTTGAGTCTTGAGAGCGGACCCGCGCGCGGGATCGCACACACGCCTATCATCGACTACCAATGGGCGCTGATAATTTATCCGCCGGGAATATTGATTAGCCTACTGGCTGCTCTAAAGTTACGTGAAACTGCGCGGCAGTAGGTGAGCTTTTCACGAAGTTCTCAAGTTCAATTAACAAAATCAATCGTCAGGGACACCGCTGACCATTGGGTCGGCATGAGTTCCTGTAGGCTGCCAGCTGCCAGTCGATCAGAAAAAATTGCCACGTGGGCCAATGCCAGCACGATTACGGCATACTCAGTGGCCATCGCTCGATTCAATTCAGGTAAAATATCGGGGTACTGAAAAACAACCAAACATGGCTCAAATAGCCGCACCTAGCACTGTATTTGCCCGCCCGGTACATACTCATCGAACTTCATTAGCTAGATGATAGTCGACAAAATAATACCGCAAACTGTATGGGCAAGTATACGCGCGGCGCGGATGAGTTCACTATTCCCCGTTTTCTATTGGCCGCGGCCAGGGCGCTAAAAAAACTCTTTCAGGGGCTACACCGAGTATAGGTAGGAGTACATCGAACCAATATTTCGCATAGACTCACACCACGTTTCCGTTCACAGTTATCGTGGGCGAAATAAATCTCTGTTCAGTCAGCTGCGCTCGAACCCAAAAATTATGCCGCTAATAGGCGGCGTCTAATCTCCGGGTATAAATCTAGCTGAAAGGAGTTCGATGGAAAACTCGGAGCGCAGCAGCATGGTTTGAAATCCTTCCTCGTACCAAGCATGCTGTGCACTCACTCGTATTAAATAGTCACGCGCACCGCCAGATAAAATATCGAATCTGAACCCGTTACCATCGGCATAGCTGAGTTCAGCGACGCCTTCTTTTTCTGATCGAATCTTGAGGTGAATATAACTACCGCTCTTAGAGGCCAATACCTGCAAAATTTTCAGCTCAAATTGCCGATCTTCCCAGCCTGGAACAGGTACTATCTCTATGTCTTGCGCATCAGCAATTGAGGTTATGGGATCGGCGTCATCATAATTTGCCCAAACATACGGTAGCTGTCGAAGTTCAAATACCTCAGGCACTTGAACTATCGGATTCAACCCTTTTTTGTCAGGGTTGGGGCGTTTGTCGTGCTCTGGCCAATGTTTTCGAATATGATCCTCACAGCTGCCCTCTACATCGACTTTCCTGCTCAGCCAAATTTCGTAATTATCAATATTCACGCAAGGCACGAAGTTCTCGTATACGAATTCCGCCATGCGATAGGAGGTGATCTCACTGTTCACGCCGTCGACCGCGTCCCAAGAAGGGTTGTTTTGTCGAAAGATAGTTAGTGGCAGCCGACCTTCATCGTGTTCCTCGCGGAGCTTTACAAGCAAATTATTCTGTAGATTATCTGAAACCTGAGCGAGCTTTTCCATGTGATAGGAGGGAAGCTTTTTCTGTGCAAGCGCGTACAGCAGTGGAGAGTTTGAAAAATCGTAAAACGACTCTTCACCATGCAGATAGGATTGCAGAAAGGAAACAGTGTTTTCTACCCCCAGTGACTTTGGCTTAACGCGGCCTCGGGAGACAGGGCCTGAGTGAAGCTTAACCAGCCCTCGATCACTTGCCAATCCTACATATTGACTCGCAAGTGGGCGGTCGTAGAAAAAATAGTAAAAGAAGCTAGTCGACTTCGGCAGAGCGGCATAACTTGCGCTGCAGACAAACAGGAAAAGGGCTGCGCGCAACGTCACCTTGGTCTGCATAATCAATACAGGCAAGAGGGCGGCGATCAGCACAAAGAAGTACGGATTGAATACGCCCTCGTAGTGAGAGTGGCGGTTTAGTGATCGAACAGAAATAACCAGCGATGCGACCGCCATGAACGCAGCAACGCGATGTAGCGGGTGCGAGGTCCGGTGATAGATGATCAGATACAGGAAATATGACAAATAGATAACGCTAAACGCCGGTAATAACGCATATTGTAGTACTGCTGACAAATCGATCTTCCCTATAAACTCCGTGTAGGCTGTTGCCAGGGTAATAATTCTGGCGTAGTCAATTACATTTTCAAGAATACCCAGTGGGGACTGTTGCCGAATAAAGCACAAGAATAGGAATAGTCCGCCACTGATCAAAACTACCACCGAGAGCGCGAAGAGAGAACGCCGAATCATCCCAGCCGGATGATTCGACAAGCGCCAGGTTAGACAGGTGAACACAGCAGCCACGGTGGCAGCGATACCAAAGTCAATACGCCACAAAAACAGGAAGGCAACTGCGCTCCACAATACAAGCCATTGGCCAAAACTTCCTTTCGAATTACACAACGCATAGATTGGAAGTGTGAGGAACACGTAGTAGGGGTGAATAAGATGGTAAATTGGCAAAAATAAAAGTACCAAAAACGCAACCTTGTGCGTGAGAAATTTGCTTAGGAAATAGTAGATTAGTATTGCAGCCAAAGATCTCGGCAACCAACCAATCATATAGCCCTGGCCCCACAGCAGAGACTCTCTATAATCCACGCTATTATTAAGCAGTTGATAGAATAGCTGCGGAAGCATGTCAAACAGGCCGTGAGGCGGAATGAAATCAATGTAAGGTATAGAGCCAAATTGCAGGAACTGCTGTATTGGAACTATTTCTTCGCCACCGTGGAAAAAATCGTGAAAGCCAGTGTAGAGCAATACGTTGGAGTACTCTGTCAACACCACATTCGAACCAATGAGTATGGGAAAATAGATGAGATTTAGTAGGTTTCCCAGAACATTTTCAGTTTCTGGTTCGTGATTTCCAGGCGGGACTTTTAGGGTTTTCTTTAGATATAGCGAGACGATACTGCATGCCACCAAGCCCAACAAAACCACCCAGACCCACCAGCTTGAAACAGCCATCCCGAATCTCACGAGTAGAGCATATTGAGCTTCGTTAGCCACAACAATTGTTAACGGTAGAGCAACAAGGGGAGAAAGAGCGTACGCCAGAGCAGCAGTTCTTTTTGATCCGATTTTTTCGCTGTTCACGCTATTAAATAGCGCAAATGAAACGAGCAGCACTAAAGTAAAAATGGCGACAAATTGGGGGTCAAATCGATAAACCTGGCCCGCGAGGCAGTAGCCTGTAACCGTCAACTGATAGGCTAGGATAATAATTATCCAGATTGAGTTGGACCCATGATCGTTAATGCTGAATCGGTTAAGAAAGATAGCCATAACAGTGAGATAGACCAGAGCGTAGCTGGCACTCAAGAAAACTGCGTTCTCACTGACGCCGTATAGAGCCAGATTACAGGCAAGCAGGGTCGCGACAATAACAGACAGCTTGGGGCTTAGAGTGATATTTGGAAGCAGGTTTTTCGGTGGTTTTAGTCTTAACAGAAACGCTAGTATAAAGCAGATTCCGCCAAATATACTTAAAATATAAATCTTGGCTCGAAGAGAAACATCTAGCCCATGGAGAACTGAAACCCCAATAACTCGATACTTAAAGCTGGGCTCATCACCAAGATATACAAGCCCTGCCATAGCGGCGACTGCTACTCCCAGCAGCATAAAGCTAGTCGGCTTGCGTAGAAGTGTTCCCAAGGCGGTTATCATTTAGAATATTGTAAGCAGCGCTTCGCTAACGTTAGGGCCGCACCGCCAGAAATTTTTCGGAATTGGCGCCACAGAGAAATCCAGTAGATAGTGTCAAAGTCGAGACTTTGGGTCAAGGAAGATCCGCGAACCCAAGAGCTGTTTCGCTGTAATCGGTGAAACGAAGCACATATCGATGATCCAGCTTTATTATTACTATTAACATCACCCAACTGATAGAGGAAAATCTACCCGACGCCTGTAACTCTTGCCTGGCAATGGTCCTCGACTCAGTACTGAACAGCATCTGCTCGATGGAGTTGTCTTCTAGCAAAAGGCTCACCGCATCTTGGATTGGCCCAGTTTAAATATAATCATGGAGCACGGAGTGCGCGAGCTGGTACTGACACGTTAACTTAAGGTCATGGGCTGAGCCAACACAATTCGGCCCTTGGCGCTGGCAATCGAGTCGCCAGCTGCCACTTTAGGTTTGTATATTGGGTGCAATGAATTCTAAAACTCCACTTTTCGAGGAAAAATAAGTTAACTTGTCAGTACCTTTCGCCCAGGTCATACCCCCAGGCAATAAGGTGTCAGGATTTTTTACAACGCTATCGCTAATGGCGCACTGCCGAATTCTCAATA
>PKCY01000084.1 GCA_002862985.1 Haliea sp. | reverse complement strand
TGATTGTGCCTGACGAAGAGCGTTTCTGCCCTGCGGTCGACAAAAAAGAGAGATCGTTGAAGCCGGTGAACCTCGCTATCTGGGCCGGTATGGTATGGATCAATATGGACCCCAGGGCAATTCCGCTTGAGGAATACCTTGGGCCGATCATTGACAATCTTGCACCTTACCATTTTGAGAATATGCTGCTGGCCAAACACCAGACGGTTGCTCTTGATGCGAACTGGAAAACAGTGCGGGACAATTTTCTGGAGCAATACCATGTGGATTTCATCCACCCGCAGCACGCAAGCCTTGTGGACTGTTGCAACTCAGAAAATACTCTGTGGCCCTATGGGCACTCCGCCACAATGGTGGAGGGCTATGTCACAAACTCACGCTATCGCGTGCCCGACAAAACACCTGATCACCTTGTGGCTCTGTTGGACGCTATTGGCCTGGCGCCGGAAGATTTCCACGGTCGGGTAGGGGAAATTCGAGAAACTGTGCAAAAGCGCAAACGTGAAGTCGGCAAGCGCTTAGGTTTTGATTACTCACAGCTCAGTGATGCACAGGTTACTGACGTCTGGCAGTACGATATCTTCCCCAATATGTTCATGACCATTCAGGCGGAGGAGGTATGGATTTATGGCCCCAGACCTCATCCGACCAACCCCGATAAGTGCTTCTTCGACAAGTGGACTCTGCAGATCCCCCTGGAGGTCGGTAGTGACCCTGAGCAGGGCTTGTCACTTAACCCAAGGCTAATGGCCTCTCGGCACGACGAAAGACCTGAGCATGACAGCTTCACTGCGGCGGATGTGATCGACGGTAAGCACTCCCTGACCATCACGATCGATCAGGATATTTATTATCTGTCGGACATGCAGGCCGGCATGCACTCCCGTGGTTTTGATCATGCGCTCTTAAATGAAGATGAGGTACGGGTGCAGCATTTCCATGATTGGCTGCAGAGCTTTCTGGCAGAGCACATTGTGTAGTTATTTTGGAACTTATATTGCGCGTCGATTGGGGTCGAATCCATCTGGCAGTGCTTTACTATTACAAGGCTGTGAGGATTATGCTGATGAAGAACACTATTGCCCTGGTTTTTTTAAGCCTGAGTGCCCTCAGTGGTTGCTCGGACAGTGGCGGGAATAGGGCCTCTGATGTGAGCGGGGGCGAAGCAACATTAAAAAGTAGTTCATCTTTTCCTATTGGAAACGTGATCTTTCTGGAAGACGACCCGAGATTCATCGACTATCAATCAAAGTATTCGAGTGTGATTGATATCATAGAAACGGAAGCGGACTATGTCGGGCATGATGCAATATTCCGTATCCATGAAACACATCCAACCCCACAAACAACTAACTATACAAGATTAGATGCGTTTGTAGACTTTGCTGAAGAACAGGGGCATGAAGTGCATGGCCACAATCTATTGTTCTATTCCGATATTACGCCGGATAATTGGATTTTTCAGTACAGGGAAAATAATACCTGGACGCAAGAACAATGGCTAAATTGGTTTGAGCAATACGTCAAAGAAAAAGTGGGTCGCTATAAAGGTAGAGTAGCGGCATGGGATGTAGTGAATGAGCCTGTTTACAGAGTGCTTTTGGATGACCCTTATGCGCGCAGCATTTTTATAGAGTTAGCCGGGGAAGACATCTATGCCAAAGCGTTTCAATGGGCTAGAGAGGCAGACCCAGATGCAAAGCTAGTCTTGAATGAGTTTTTTTTGGGGCCTAATGGCGCAGTTAAGACAGACGATTTAATAGCGCTGGCTGATGAAATAGGCCGCAAAGGGGGCAAGGTTGACGTCATCGGCTTCGAAGGGATTTATATATTTTCGCCATTGATATTCACCGGATACTCGTATAATTATGATCGCTTCAAGAAAGCAGCAGATGCTGGTTACATGGTGACTATTTCTGAACTGAATATAGCATTGAACATTCTTCCTGCTGCGGGTAAATATCAGAGCCAAACGAGGTTGCTGCATACTGTTCAGCGAAAAGCGTTTAACACTATAATTCGTGCTTATATGGACGCGGTACCCGAACAGCAGCGCTGGGGAATAGTGACCTGGGGCGTGGGTGATTATAGCGGCTTTACAAGATTTGGCGATATTTTTAAGGCGATTCGGGCGCCGGGTGGTGGTTCAGAGTGGCCATTGCTGTGGGATGATGATTTAAATAGAAAGCCGGCGTACTATGGCTACCGCTCTGCATTGGCAGGTATTCGAGAGCCCTTTAAATATGCCGATGTTTATGATGAGGGCGACTTGATTGACGACCTGCCTTTGTCACAGGACTTTCGAGCAGAGCTTCTAATGCAACTAGAGGGAGAAAAGATTGCGCTTAATATCGTGCCTCCAGTAACGTCTGCGGAGGAGAGGTATTATAATGAGGTCAAGCAAGAGATAGAGAACACCCCCGATCAATAATAGGCGCACCGTTACTCATCTGTTGATCATACGGTACTAGTTCGAACACGATTTGACTGGTAGTGCTCGATGGCCATGCTCGCCGTTACTTACAACGATGCTTGGAGCTCGGGTTGATCCATAGGCTACGGGAGTGGCAGCCTATACGCGTTGAAGGTGGTCGATATGTTTGCTTCGAAAACCGTCTGAGTTATAGGTTGTGTGCGATCAGGCAGGGCATGTATTTCAAACGAAGTGATTTGTAATGAACGAGGCGTTTTTGAGTAAAAAAATGACAAGCAATGGAGCTGTTAATGCGCGCAATTAGATTAAGAAAACCTGGTGGGCTGGATAAATTGGAATTGGTGGAACTGGATATCGTCGAGCCGCAAAGCGGTGAAATCCGTATTACTAATCATGCAAGCTCACTTAATTTTCACGACTACGTTGTCGCAATTGGTTTATTGCCCGTAGATGACGGTCGTATTCCGATGTCGGACGGGGCGGGGATAGTAGAGGCTGTGGGCCCGGGCGTTACGCAGTTTCAACCTGGTGACAGGGTGGTGTCTTCTTTCTTCCCGCATTGGATCGACGGCCGTGCGGATGACCTGGCAAAAATTGCTGGGGTTCCGGGTGATAATGTTGACGGTTTTGCATCGGAGACGGTGACCAAATCTGCCTCAGCTTTTACTCTCATGCCTGACGATTATACTTTTGAGCAGGCGGCTACACTCCCTTGTGCTGCAGCTACCGCATGGCGCGCGCTGATGGTGGAGGCGAAGATTAAGCCGGGCGATACAGTGCTGGTACAGGGAAGTGGTGGAGTATCCGTGTTTGCCCTGCAGTTCGCAAAAGCGGCCGGGTGCCATGTCATTGCTACTTCTTCTTCAGATGCCAAGTTGGAAAAGCTCAGAGAGCTTGGCGCCGACGAATTTATCAACTACCGCCAAGTCGAGAAATGGGGTGACAGAGTTCTGGAAATAACCGGAGGAAGAGGGGTGGATGTGATAGTTGAGGTTGGCGGCTCTGGCACATTGGCACAATCTGTCCGTGCGGTTGCCATGGGAGGGCATATTTCCATGATTGGTGTGCTCACGGGGGTACAAGGAGAGGTGCCTACGGCGGAACTGTTCCAGAAAAATGCGATGATTAGTGGTATCACGGTAGGTTCATGCGCAAACCAGAAAGATATGATAAAGGCCATTAACACTAACGGGATTAAGCCTGTAATCGATAGTAGTTTCGGTTTAGAGGACCTTGCAGAGGCTTTTAGGCTTCAGGAATCGCAAAAACATTTCGGAAAGATTTGCCTAAACTTTTAATTGACGGTATCTGAACGCAACTGATGGATAGTCGAGTAATGTCCGCCTACGCCTAATAGGGAACTTTTGGTCTACAATGGTCCTAGTGGTTGCTTTCGACTAAAAGCGGACTCTCAACATTAGGGTGAGAACGTGTCAGGTACCTCCAAAATAAGAACAATATTATCCAACGTAAGTATCTCATTGGCTTCTATTGCATTGTGCCTGCTAGCAATAGAGGTGTTTTTCGTCGTTCGCCACGAGAGCGTCATCTCCGAGCTGGAAAAGGGGCGGGGAGAGAGGGAGCTGTGTACCCTATCTTCTCCAATTCCGGACCTGATCTATACAGGCAAGCCGGGTAAATGTGGAAAGAATTCACGAGGCTACAGAGATAGAGAGCGGAGCTTTGACAAGTCGGAGGGTATCTTCAGAGTGGTAGTCATAGGCGACTCAGTGGCATCAGGCCACGGCGTGCCAATAGAAAACTCCGTCGCTAGTTTGTTGGAGGAAGATTTAAACCAAACCGCAAGCGGTGAGGGTAGGGTGGAAGTCGTTAATCTGTCCGTAACCGGATACTCCACCTCTCAGCAGTTAATCGTTCTGGAGCGTGAAGCTTTTCGGTACAAGCCGGACCTAATTATATGGAGCTATGTGCTGAATGACCCGTTCCACCCGATCTATCATAATCCCAATGGTGAAATCGGCCTGTATCACTATAGACCCAGCTGGCATGCGGCTCACTTTGTGGATAAAAAATTATTCCTGATCAGGGAGAAATTTCGCAAGAAAAACTGTTACGGGAATGAGATTCACCTCTCGAAGCATTGTATATACAGGGAAGAGATTAAGGCAAATATCCAACAGATTGGTAGAATCGCGGCAGCAGAGGGAGTTCCAATATTGTTCGTGATTCACCCTGTATTCGACAGCGAGGGTGGGTTCTCCCCATATTTCCTAGCGACAGTGCATGAGGAGTTGGCCGATTTTGCGTCAACAGCTGGCCTATCGGTATTGGACTTGACAGACGCCTACGCTCACCATGATCCCGGAGAGTTGGCTTTTCCTATGCTAAAGGGTTACGACCCTTGGCACCCTAACGAGAAGGGTCACGCCATCGCGGCGGAGGCTTTGTTCACTCAGATAGTTCAGGCTCCAGTTTTCAAACTGTGGCTGGAGGAGGACAAGTAGGTCTGATTTTGAAGGAAAGCTAAGCCTAAAACGGGTGAGCATCGGCGCTAAGCAGACCTTCAAGACGACTGATTTGTGGCTTTTCTAATGTCCTCTTTGCGGTGTTAGGTGGGCGCTTTCGACGAGGAACGGACTATTTCTCCCAACCTGTGATCATGTCGGCAAGCGCGTCCGAATTTTCCTCCATCATCAGCATATGACCGTTGCCGTTGATGCCTCGGTCTGGCAACCCACATAATCGAGGACGGCTCGCGCGTAGCCTATTATCTATATTTGCATTGTTGTTGTCGGCGGTATCAGGAGTGCTCGGTTCGGTCCTAGTCACATTAGGCAGGATGCTATCGAGAGTCTGACCTGCTTTCTCGGTTATGGCATCCTGACCTTAAATGCAGATAAAGATCCTGACAGCCCCGCCGCAGCAGCGGGCCGTTATTGTATAGCTAAGTGTCAGTGTTTTTTACACTACGGGGGAGTGCTACTCT
>PKCY01000019.1 GCA_002862985.1 Haliea sp. | reverse complement strand
AGCACCAATGGCACAGGTCAGGTGTTTAGATTTGACATCCAGCATTATCTTCGAAACCCTAACGAGTGCATGAAATTGTATCGCAATGAATATAATCCTTGTATGCATCCCATTCAGGTTACTGACCCCAAGGGCAGCGAAGAGAGAAACACTACACACTCACTCAGCTTTGATCGCTTTTATAATTTGTGGGTTTCGACCTGGGTAGGCAAGTGTCCTTCCGAGGCTCCACTACCGAGCATTGGTTTTATAGACCCGGAATGGCGCAAGTTAATTTTTTTCGATGACTTACAACTCTCCCTGCAGAAAAACGAAATGACGATACGCTCCGGCAACAAAAATTCTGATACTGACGAATGTGCCGAGAATGGATGGCCGCCTTGGGCGTTCAAGGGAATTTCTGTAGATCAGGCGAATAATGTCTGGTTTACGAATTTTTTTAGAAAACAGATTTATAAATTAAACTATACCGCCGGTCAAAATCAAAACCCGTATCAATTACTGTGCGGTGAAAATTGCTAGTAAATACATTTTACTTACTGCCTGCGCGCGCAATATAGGTGTCATCGATCTACCAATTTTGCTTGCAAAGAAGGCTCAACTCGAGCCTTGTATTTGAATGTGATAGGGCCAAAAGTGATTTTCAGCTTGCAGATAGTGGCTGAATTTCCCGTACCTCGCCGAGTGCATTACCCCGGCCCGAACACTGACAATGGCCGGCTCGGTTACCAGCGACTATTCGTACAAGTTCCTCACACCCTGTTTTTATCAAGCATTGTTCAAACGCAATCAGCGCATGCCAAATTCTCCACCACTGGGTGCTTTCAGTTGTAGTTCGGCACACCCACTTTGGCGTCAGCTCCGGCCACTTCCCTGACCAGCCTGGGGACTAAAAACCCCGGTAACCTGGTGGACATTGCCGCCATAAGTTCTCGTGCTTTTTTCTCAGAGACATCGAAGTGGGCGGCTCCCTGAACCTTATCGAGGAGGTGCAGATAATAGGGGAGCGTGCCGGTGGCGAATAGTCCCTTGCTTAGTGCCACCTGAGTATCAATGTCGTCATTGATGCCCGCCAGCAGTACCGCCTGATTCAAAACGGTGACACCACGGCCGCGCAATGCCGCAAGTGCAGATGCAACGGACTCATCAATCTCTGCGACATGGTTGCAATGAATGACCATAATGGTGTCTAAATTGGCATGCGTGATCGTCTGAAGCAGCGACTCAGTGATGCGTTGTGGTATGACGATTGGTAATCGACTGTGAATACGCAGTCGCTGTACATGCGAGATTGAGGCAATGTCGTCAATCAGTAGTCGCAGTTGATTGTCGGTGACTACTAAGGGATCTCCCCCGCTAAGAATAACCTCTTCAATACTGGTATCCGAGCGAATGTATTGCAGCGCCTCACGCCACTGCTGGCGGCTGTTCTGATTCTCGTTGTAGGGAAAGTGGCGACGGAAGCAGTAGCGGCAGTTCACTGCGCATCCGCCACTCACAATCAGTAAAACCCGGCCGTGGTATTTATGAATGATGCCCGGGAGGGGGATAGTCGCACTGTTTTCTCCCACCGGGTCACTGGTGTAGCCGAGGGTATCGATCATTTCCTGCTGCGTGGCGAGAACCTGCCGAAGTAATGGATCATTTGGGTCCCCGATTTTCATTCTTTGCACGAAGCAATGGGGAACTTTAAGTGCAAAGTCATCACAAGCTTCGGCGGACAGTCCTACCTCGGCAGGCTTAAGAGCGAGCATTGCCAGTAACTTCTCTGGAGAACTAATGACATCCCTCAGTTGGCTCTGCCAGTCGTCGATGGAAAGCACGTTTTGGCCTTGAATTGGCAAGGGAAAACCTCGAGATCTAGCGGAAGGGCAGAAGCCATTGTAGCAACGAATTCCCGGGAGGTCTGAATTCGGTTGGTTCTGCCAATAAGTTAGCGAGACAGAGTTTCCATGGGGGTCCTAGGGTTATCTCGCGAATATCGACGCTGAAACATACGTTTGTCTGCGGGTTAGGTATAATCGGCTACTAATAATCAGGGAGAAAAAATATTGTTCAGTAACGATGAGTTGTGCAGCCTGCGTTGGGATTCTGTAAGTGAAAAAGTTGAGGTAATTGATCAGACTCTCCTGCCTCATACGGTGCATTGGTGCCATCTTGACTCCCTGTCGGCATACTGCCACGCCATTAGTAGTATGCAGGTACGCGGTGCTCCATTAATTGGGGTCACTGCCGCTTTCGGCCTCGCGCATGCACTGTCCGACGATCCTTCCAATGAGCATCTTGAATCCGCTGGTGCAGCACTGTTGGCGACTCGGCCGACTGCGGTGAATCTGCGCTGGGCTCTGGAACAGGTCAACTCTGTTGTCAGGCACCTTGAGCCGTTAGAGCGCGCACGGGCGGCTCAAGAAAAAGCGCTGTCGTTGCGCGCCCAGGATATAGCTAATTGCGAGAGGATTGGCGAGAACGGTTTACAGTTGTTGCGTTCACTCGAAGTAGGCAACGGTCTGAATATCATGACCCACTGCAATGCTGGCTGGCTGGCCGCTGTGCAGTGGGGCACAGCCTTGGCGCCGGTATACAAGGCCCGCGCCAGTGGCATTCCGGTGCATGTTTGGGTTTCTGAGACCAGGCCGCGGAATCAGGGCACTAGCCTAACGGCGTGGGAGCTGAACCGAGCGGGTGTCCCCTGCACGATTGTCACAGACAACAGCTGTGGCCAGCTAATGCGCCAGGGTAAAGTGGATTGTGTCATCGTCGGGAGTGATCGCACAGCGGCTAATGGGGATGTGTGTAACAAGGTGGGAACGTACCTCAAGGCACTGGCAGCTCGTGCCAGTGATATCCCCTTTTATGTGGCGTTGCCGGAGTCGACAATTGACTGGTCATGCATGCACGGCAAAGACATTCCTATAGAGGAGCGTGATGCGTCGGAAGTGCTGACCGTTGTTGGGCTTGATGCTGCTGGCGAGCTTCGCGAGATCAACCTTGCTGGCGCGCACAGCAAGGCACTGAATCAGGCGTTCGATGTCACTCCTGCGGCGTTGGTTGCTGCCCTGGTAACTGAGCATGGCAATTTCGAAGCGAGTAGCGAAGGCTTACGGCGCCTGCGGACCGTGTCAAAAACGGCGTTACCGAATTAAAAGAGACTAACCAACGGCGACATATTGGACCTCTGACGAACCCTTCACTTCATCCTGAATAACACCGCGTAGCCAGCTGCCGCCATCGGCGACCTGCAGAATATCCCCAACACCGCCGGGGTGATGTATTTCCAAGCTGGTCTCGGATCTATCTTTAGCCACTGCGGGCGGAATCTCCATGGCGGCGAGTGCCGTGAAGGCCTGCCGGGCGTCAAAGGCAAAGGTTTTACGCTGTGTGGATTCGCGGCCGATACGCGGGCAAAGTGCCTGATCCAGTTGTAGAGCCTGGAGTGCTGGTTGTGGGTCTACACCCAATGCGAGATGGCGCTGTTCCAACGTAGTGGCAATAGCGTGATAGAGCGCCTCGCTGCGAGCGAGGGCGGTGAGATATATCCTGTCGCGGCCTTCGTAAATGGACATACGGTTCTCCAGGTCCAGATCCGTTAGCTCGGAGGCGAGCAGCGCGATGATGTCGCGCAGAATATCCCTGAACAGGGGTGATACAGGCACCTCTGCGCGTAAGGCCAGTAATCTGGTGGTGAGCGGCATGATGTGCCCGTGCACCAACAGAATATGTGCACTGATCAGGAAATACCCTTCCTCGCCTTCATTGCGATCGAAGCTGTGACAACCCACCACATACTCACCCTTGGCTTTTCCATAACCAGCCACCGGGATCGCCTCGATCTTGAATTCTTCGCGGCGTCGATAAAACTCTGTTCCTGGAAGCAGCGTATAACCGAAAATATTGATATTGGGGAATGTCGCTAGCAACTGATCGAGATTTTTTTCGAAGTCCGGGAGGTTGTCGCCAGGGAGACCCCAGATCAGCTCCGCAGCGATCGGTACGCCTTGCTCTGACATGCTCTTGGCAATGGGTTGGTACTCATTGGAGCTCATATTTTCGCGGTTGCTGAGGCGAAGCGCTTCCGGTGTGAGTGTTTGCAGCGCCAACTGGTAGTGGGGGAGCAACTGGTTGTGGTGTAAGAGCAGCGCGATTTCCTGAACTTGCCGACTATGCTTTTTGGACCAGGACGTAGCGAACGACACCGGCAGCCCTGTTCTGTCTTTGAGTTCGACAATCAATTTGGCTTTATCAAGGTCTTGCTTTAGAGCGCCGAAATTCGAATCGGCCAGCCAAATATCCTTGATACCAGCCGCGACAATTATTTTCCAATCCTGGCGAATACGCTCCATGGACCACTGGTACATTTTGCTGCCAATGGCACCGGTGCCCCATTCGCAGAACGCGCATTTGAAGGGGCAGCCGCGGCTGGTTTCGTAGGCGATGGATTCATATTTGGGGCGGCCACTTGCATCGGTCAGTTCCAGCACATCCAGTGGGGACGGGAACAGGTCGAGGTTTTTGTTGCGGGGGCGTTTTGGGGTTTTGACGATGCGTGAACCATCCAGAAATGCTAATCCCGGTATGTCATGCCAATGTGCCGGATTAGAGCAGTCCAGGAACTCTTGCAGGCTGACTTCGGCCTCGCCCAGGAAAATAATGTCGATCGGTTCTATGCCAAGGTAATCCTCAGCCTGCTGCACATGAGGCCCTCCGGCCAGTATTTGCATTTCAGGCGCCAGGGCTTTCAGTTCTCCCGCCAGTCCTAAAAATTCAGCGGCGTTCCAGGTGTAGAAACTGAACCCCAGCAGCGGTTGTACGCCAGCTTGGAGGGCTTTTTGTACGAGAGGAAGCGCATCGCGCCGCCATTTTTCCAGCCACGGCGCTATGTCCTCACCGCCCTGAAAATGTACCAGTTCGATATGCGTATTATCGGTACTGGCCCCGTACTTGCGAAAGTAGGAGGTCAGGGCGGCGGTAGTGGTAGGGGGAGCATGGAATTTATCGGAATCCATGCTGAACAGCGAAATGGGACGGTGCAAAAGGTAGTGCTCCAGAACAGAGTTTAAGGTGGCAATGTATCGGTTTGGTGCGTATTTTTACATACTTTTGCGCAATAACGGAGGCTATTTCGCAAGGTGATAAGTTGAGTGGACGCCTGGCAGATTAGAAAATGAGCACACTGAGCCAGAAACAGTGCTAGTGCTAGTGGCTAATGTGCTTAGCCACGGACGGTGTGATGGAAGAAAAAAAGCTGAACGGCAGTCTGGAGCAAGGCTCGGTGAACTGCCTGCTAGTACTCCAATTCTAAATCATAATCTCCCAATTCATCGCGCAGACGGTTTTCTTCCAGCCGCAATTCTGCCAGGCGACGTTTTTCCACCAGCAGCTTCTTGGCTGACGATAGGGGTGTTAACGCCTGAATGAGTTCCTCGGAGA
>PKCY01000300.1 GCA_002862985.1 Haliea sp. | reverse complement strand
GCGCCGGCAACGCCGGCGGCGGGCTCGACATGATGTGGAACAACGCCGGAATCGGCGAAGGCGGCTGGTTCGAGGACGTACCGCCGTCGGCCGAGCTTCGCCACGACCCGAATCATCGGCGGCGGCCGTCGCGGAGGACGAACAGGACGACCGCGCGCGTCGCGTACGTCGTCGGCGACGCGGGCGCGGTGCTGGGGACCGCCCGGGGCCGCGCGGCGCACGACGAATGGGTCCGCGCGTCGCCGCTCGACGCCGCGCGCGCGTGGCTGCGCCTCGGCCGATCGTTCGCCGAGGTCGGGGGCTTCCTCCTCACGGACTTCAAGCCCGGCCAGTTCGCCGTCGACGGCGCGACGGTCGCGCTCGTCGACGCGCCGCGGCCCCAGAGCGGCCCCGTCGCCGACTACCTGCGGCGCCAGGACCAGGAAGGTTGATCTGAGGACCTGCCCGCTACCAGCACGAACGAGTTGAACGCGGTGTCGGTTGAAAAGTCAACGGGAAGTGAAGAATCGAGTGATGCTGCCAGCCCAAGTCCCAGCACAAGTGCTGCGGAGAAAAAATCTAAGGAAACTGAAAGTGAAAAGCAAGGCGACATCGTCATCGATAAGGACGACTCAGCTTCGATCAAGCATGCAATCGAGAAGTTGGTGAACATCGCCAACTGGCTGCGCAGCCAGTGTGCCAGTGGGCATGATAGCCGCGCAATGCACCAATCGGTCGACAGGTCCCAGTCGCTGTTCGATGGTATCGATAATGTGCCGCACTTGTTCAATGTTCGTTACATCGCAGGTGTAGGGATGAATATTCTCGGACAGTTTAGCCAGTTCTGTCAAAGCGGATTCTGACCGGTCCAGCACCGCTACCGCGATTCCTTGCTTGGCCATACGCAGCGCATACACTCTCCCCATGCCGCTCGCGCCGCCGGTTACCACAGCGATCTGAATAGTGAGTTTTTCGCTGGCCACTTTGCGCACTTATATATTGTTTTCGTTCGGCATGATATCAGTTTACACGGATTGACTGAGGCTCTTCCTGTCCGGGGTTTCAGGCAAACAGCTACAGTTCAGCTTGTGTTAAAATCGCTCTAAGCCAACCGGTATAGCTATAATGTGCAGAGTATTTTCTCCGGGCTGCGAAAAATGGTTCCCCTCGGTGCTGATGCCCCAACGTCAACCAGCTTCAACTGAGGAAGCCGCTCCAGTAGAATGTCCAGGGTGACGCGCAGTTCCTTGCGGGCAAGATGCATTCCGGGGCAGGTTCGCGGTCCATGACCGAACGTCATCATTTGGCACTCACCCCGGTCTATATTGAACGCATGGGGATCTGTGTAAACAGCGGGGTCGTGGTTTGCCGCGGCAATACCCATAAATACAAAGCTGTTGGGGGCAAGTTCGACGCCTTCAAAGTGAGTGGACTGGTCGTCCCGTGTCATACGGGGCAAAAATGACACAGCCGGTTCCCAGCGCAATAACTCCTCGATAGCCTGATCTCGCTGAGCAGTGCTATGCCACATACGATCCCAGTTGTCCCCTGGGCTCAACAGGGCATACAACAGGTTGCCGATGGAGTCGTGTGTGGTGGAGGAGCCTGCGGAGAACATGATGCCGATGTGTGATTTGAGTAAAGCCTCATCCATACGCACGCCATTTACCTCGTCATGAATTAGCTGCGAAATGACATCGTCCCGGGGGTTGGCGCGGCGGTCTTCAATCACTGGGTCAAGATAGGCCCAAAGTTCATCGCGACATTGATAGGCGCGGTCCGGTTCTGAGTTGAAATTGAGTAGGCCAATCACCCAGCGCGAAAACTGTTCCTCTTCATCGCGGGGAATGCCAAGCAGGCGGGCGATCACCAGATAGGGGTAGCGCTCGGTAAATACTTTTACCATATCGACCTGCGGCTGGTCGATAAAGGTATCTATTAACTCATTGGCTACGTCTTCGAGCATGGTGGAGTCTATTTTTTCTACCACTCTGGGTCGAAACGTGGGTGTAGCCAGTTTTCGGTATAGCCGATGTCGCTCGCCTTCCATTGACTGAAAATTCTCACCGATCAATGGCGCGATGCCGAACTGATAGACCCGGTGTGGGGGCAGACCCACGGTATCCTTGAAACCGTGTTCCAACGCATCGTAGCGAGTGATTAGCCACGAGGGTGTGCCCATAAAGAGAATGGGAACGATCGGCGCACGCTCGCGCATCTCATCCATAAAGCGGTGCAATTCCATTCCCGGAAGTTGCCATTGTGTCAGGTCCTGAGCCAGAATTTTTTCGCTGTTCATGTGTTGCCTGTTCCTCTTGGCGAGAGCACTCTCCGGTTGCGCAATAGTGCGCCCTTCACACCTAGCTGTACAGTCTGCGGTTGCTGGCTCTGGCCGAGTACCTTTAAGTGGGTTGAGTTGTAATTGAACCCTGTGTCCCGTAGCGTGGTGTTGATATTTTCAGGTCGAGTGCACCTCCTTGAATGAAATTGAGATAAGCGAGAGCGTGAACAAGCAAAACCCGGTTCAGCACAGTTTGGACACTAGTCGGATTGCAGAGCTACGCGGTCGCGTGCAACATGCCATTGATAAAGGCCCGTTGCCGTCAATCCAGATTGCGCTGGCGCACAACGGCGAACTGGCATTGTTTGAGACCTTCGGTGCGGCAGATAGCAACACGCGCTACAACATTTATTCCTGTACCAAGCCATTGGTTGCATCTGCGATCTGGAAACTGATGTCAGAGGGTTTGATCGCCCTCGACCGCACAGTGGCACACTATATTCCAGAATTTGGTATGCACGGCAAACAGGACGTCACCGTCGAACAGGTGTTGTGTCACACCGCCGGGTTTCCTCAGGCAGAATTGGCGGCGCCCCAGTGGTGGACGCGTGAAGACAGACTGAAGGCTATGCGGAAATGGCGCCTGGATTGGGAGCCGGGAAGTCGTATGGAATACCATTCGCTGTCCGCCCATTGGGTGCTGGTGGAGTTGATTGAACGTCTCACCGACAATGATTTTCGTCAGTATATTCGGACGAAAATTATCGACCCGCTGGGTATAAAGGGCCTGCGCCTGGGTGTGCCCCGCGACGAACAAGGCGATATCGCCGAGGCAGTTTTGGTAGGAAAGCCGCCCCAGTCGGACGAATTGAAAGACCTGCTGGGATTTTCCATTAACTGGCCAAATTCTGCTGATCAGTCTCTGCTGATGTTTAATGAGCCTGAGGTACGTGCCCTGGGGGTCCCCGGTGGTGGGGCAGTCGCGACGGCGGCGGATGTTGCACTCTTTTATCAAGGCCTGATGCACAACCCCAAGAAACTTTGGAGCCCACAAATATTGGAAGATGCAATTGGCAGGGTGCGTGTTGATTTCCCGGACCCCATTACCGGCGCACCTGCCAATCGTGGTCTGGGCGTTGTCATTGCGGGCAGTGGTAAATATCTCCCTTACCGCGGCATGGGTACTGCCGTCTCAGCACGTTCGTTTGGGCATCAGGGTGCGGGAGGTCAACTCGCCTGGGGCGATCCGGTCAGTGGAATTTCGTTTTGTTTGCTGACCAACGGGCTGGATGCCAACCCACTGCGTTCAGCACAACTGTGCGCCGCAGCGAGTAATCGGGCGGGAGCGTGTTCGTTAGGCCGCAAGTAGCCTGGAGCGCGGACTAACAGGACGTCATACCGGGTTTTTCTAAGTCGATGATCTGATCAGCGGCCGCGTATTCACCTAATACGCGCCCACCACGTTATCCTTCAGGAGGCGTTTAATATCGTCATCGCTATAGCCGGCTTCGTGCAGAACTTCCTTACTGTGCTCACCCAGACGCGGTGGGTGCCGATACAGCCCAGCGGGTGTTTCTGACAAATGCCCCGGATAACGGACGTAGCGCATAGTGCCAGCCTCGGGATGTTCTGCATCAAATATTGTGCGATTGTGTTTTGCCTGCGGATCCTCAGCGAATTCGCGTATCGTCTTTACCGGCCCGAAGGGAACGCCCGCTGAGTCCAGCCGTTTTAGCAATTCCTCGGTAGTAAACCGTTTGATGACGTCGGCAATGGCATCCAGCCAGGGACCGAAATCATTGACCCGCTCACCTACGTTGCGCATGCCCTCGCGGTCCAGCAGTTCAGTACACTCAAGTACATTGCAGAAATTCTGAAAATGATTGTCCTGCAGCGCCATACCTACCACATAACCATCACTGGTCTCGAAGGTGCGCAGCACCGCAAGTGGCTCGGGATCCTGCATATCGTTAGGCATAAAGCTGTCGACTGGCATCATGTCCGCCAGCGAATTGGCAGCCCATGAGTCGATCATGGGTACGTCCACCCGCTGCCCCTTGCCTGTGCCACCGGGGCAGTCACGCGCGTAGAGTGCAGCCAGAGCTACGCCCGATGCGGTGATTGCTGTTGTTTTGTCAACGATAGTGTTTTGGATTAATTGTGGTTTGCCGCCAAAGGGCATGCCCTGAATGTGCATCAAGCCCACCAGTCCTTGTGCGAGAGGGTCGTAGGCAGGTTTGTGGGAGTAGGGGCCGGTGGGCCCGAACCCTGTTATGGAGACGTAAATCAATTTTTCATTTAGCTGGCGCAGATCCTCGTAGCCAATCCCCAGGCGGTCGGGCACTCCACCGCGAAGATTTTCCACGATGACATCGGCCGTCTCAGCGAGTTTCTTGATAATGGCGATACCCTCAGGATTTTTGAGGTCCAGGGCCAGGCTGCGCTTGTTGCGGTTCATTTGGCTGTAGAAGCCAGTGAGCCCTGCTTTCTGTGGAGGCGCCATCCACCGGGCGATCTCACCGTGGGTTGGTTCGATCTTAATGATATCGGCACCGAGATCGCCTAGCTGCTGGCTGCACATAGGACCGGCAATCATGGAAGTGATATCGATAACGCGAATGTCCTTTAGCGGGCCCTGGGGTGAGTCTGACAACCTTACATCCATTGGAGTATGCCTCGAGTTATTGTTAGCCGATGCTGCACGGTGATAGCGCTGCAGTTGATGGTATTCAGGAAGCCTCTGCTTCCAGATTTAACGGGCAATAAATGCCACCGGGTGCCTCGATTAGACTGGCACACCGGTTGCAGTGTATACAGCCGTTCTTGTAATTGCGATCAGCCATGGCGTGCTTAACAAAGTCGGGATCTTTTATTAGTGGTCGGCCCAGCTGGATAAAATCAAATCCCTCGGCCATCACTTTCTCAATGCTGGGGACATCCGTGCATCCACCGATGTAAACCATCTGGCAGTTCACTCGGTCCCGCACGCGCTTGGCATCATCGAGGAAGTATAATTCCTCGTACGGGTAGAAGCGGAACATGCTGGACCCGATTAGCTTCAGCCCCAGTTTCATGATTGGGTTCTTTTCCACTTCGATCAGCCCTTTCTCGAGTGTGTCGCCGCGGAAGTACAACATTGGGTTGAAACTGCTGGTGCCGCCGGAGCAGATCAATGCATCGATACCGGCTG
>PKCY01000058.1 GCA_002862985.1 Haliea sp. | reverse complement strand
TGAAGGTGCTTACCTGCAAGTCATCAAATTTTGTATAGAACATGTTGAGATTTATCCGTGCTCTTCCATCCAACATTTTACCTTTAACGCCAACTTCATAGCTCAGAGATTTTTCCGGTTCAAATTGGTTCTCGTCTTTGCCGAGAAAGGCATTCTCGCTAGAGAAACCGCCGGACTTGAAGCCAGTGGCAATTCTGGCATAAGTATTCCAGTCATCGTTGACTGACCATATAGCACTGGCCATAGGCGAAAAATTGTCATCGGTGCGATGGTCGTCAACAGTGAACACTTCACCGTTATCTCGAAACCCAGGCAGCAGCGAACATTCCAGAGCGTCTGGTACTGGCTCACCTAAAAAGACACAGTTGTCATAGGTTGATTGAATATCGGCCTCTTTGCGCTCATAGGAATAACGCAGTCCGGCCGTTAATGTCACGGCATTCCTGAGGAGGTAACTGAGTTGCCCAAAGAGCGCACCAGAATAGTAGTCCTGCTCATAGAACTTGATTGTATCGTTAGAGACATCCGGGCCATAGTCACTGAAGTTTACGCGAAGCGTATTGTCAATATCGATGTTTGAGTAGAAGAAATATAGGCCCGCTACATACTCTAGTTTTTCACTAGGCTGAGCGCTGATACGCAGTTCTTGGCTAAATTGACGGTACTTTTCATCGATGATTCTAACGAGGAAATTTGCCGGAGAAAAATCCGTGTCATAATATTCGTTGTCGTCATAA
This sequence comes from Haliea sp., assembly GCA_002862985.1. Taxonomy (GTDB): domain Bacteria; phylum Pseudomonadota; class Gammaproteobacteria; order Pseudomonadales; family Halieaceae; genus Marimicrobium. Next base: position 4,775 of record PKCY01000058.1, on the reverse strand, counting down.
CCGGTGTAGGCGCTAATCGAGGTGATAGTGTAGTTGTCTTGGCCGTAGTTGGCGGTAAGATCTAGACCTTGTGAATCAAGCTTTATATCTGTCTTGGTGTTGTGGGCGATTTTACGATCCCAACGGTCAATGACAATGTCCGGCACTAGCGCCTGCCATACAGGCCAGACCGGAATGCCGAAAGCATTTGTGACCAATTCTTCTACTGGGCGGTCAAGGTACATCTCTGCACCTAGACCCATATTGCTCCAGCCGTTCTCTAATCGATAGGCTAGTGTTATATCCACGTTTTCTGTGGGCCGCCACAGCACTTTCAATCGACCATTATCCTTGTCGAAAGCGCCCATTTTTTTGTCTGCGCCCTCAAGAAAACTTGCTTGATTCTCAAAGTAACCGTCTGTTTCTCGATGCGCGCCATAAAAGCGGAAAGATAGTGTGTCTGTTATCGGCCCTGTTAGCATCAGATTATAACGCAGTTCGTCATCCTGACCGACTGTTAGACCAACCTGTCCTTCGAACTCTGCCTCGTTGGGTGCCATAGTAATAATATTAAAGGTCCCAGTGATGCTATTATTGCCAAATAGCGTGCCCTGAGGGCCGCGCAATATCTCAACCCTAGCAAGGTCACCGACATCATTAGTAGAGGCAGCGTTGCGGCCTGTGAAGACTCCGTCAAGGTAGCGTCCAGCAGATTGCTCAAAACCTCGATTGAAACCTCCAGCCAAGCCGCGAAAAGCGATAACACTAAAACCTAATGTCTGACTGGACACACTGACGTTAGGTGTGAAGTCGGCAATATCGCCCAGTGACAGCATCTTACGTTGAGCGATGAAGTCCGAATCAAGCACTGACACCGAAATAGGCACGTCCATCAGGTTTTGTTCTTTTTTTTGCGCTGTCACAATAACTTCTTCTAGCGCTTGAGCATTTGTGGGCGCAGACACGGCGCTTACGGTTATGGCAGCAGCCATGGCACAGTCTAGCGCGCTACAAGAGCGGCTATGCTTCGGCTTTTCCATGTTTATTTCCCTGTGCTGATTTTAGCGGGCAGACGTCAAAGAATAACTTATATTTGTATACTTACATAATTTAATTAGCCATTATACGTTTGTCAACAAAATTTATTCCGCAGCCGATTGAGAGGTCCCTTGATTTCCACACTCCCTTTTTTACTGACACTGGCTGTTGCCGGCATCTTGCTTATTTTATTTTTCCTGGAAAAGCGTCATCGAAAAACTCACCCTATGATCGGTGGGATTCATACGAACATAGAACTGCCGCATAGTGCCGAGTACGAGCTTTATCACAACGACCTCTCGTTGTGTTCCAAGAAAGTGCGCGCCTGCATGGCTCAACTGGATATTGCTTACAAAAGTCATCATATAGACTTGATCGAAACAGGATCCTACGAGGTGATCAGTCGCGATTACCTCGCGGTAAACCCTGCCGGGTTATTGCCGGTGCTGCTGCACAATGGCCACCCTATTTATGAATCACATGAGATTATTGCCTACGTTGCGGCGCGTTTTGACGGCCCGCAAAAGCAGAACCTGCTGCCCCCTGATAGTGCGGGGAGGTCGCTAATGCAGACGTGGGTGAAACGCGCATCGCTAGTGGGCGACGATCCGGTTACGGGCCTTCATGCCAGTGCGGCTAACTGCGCTGCAATTCTAACCACCCCTTTATTTTGCGCCGGTGTTAAAAGTATTCCTGTACACCTCATTATAGAGGGCCTGCTCTTTCATCGGCTGCGGTCCCGCCCCGCGCTGTTCCTGCTGCTCAAGTTGCGGGGGCTGAAGGGCTTCACTAGGATGGCGCCGTTAATGAAACAAGTGGATCGCGCGAGAAACCTTATGGGAGAGCATCTTGACGCTCTGGAGCACCATTTGAGACAGGGTGGCCCCTACATTGTCGGCTCCCAGCTCACCCTCGCTGACATTAGCTGGATGGTGATTTTAGAACGTCTGGTGGAGGCTGACTGGATCGATTTTTTTTTGCAGCAGAACAGACGACCGATGCTTAATGTATACTGGCGACTCCTGCAGGCCACGCCGGCTTATAAGATAGGCGTCGAGCAGTATCGACATCCAACTGTCAGTGCAGCGACAATGTTGGTTCGAGAGGAAAAAGCACGAGACCCAATGTTCCGAGCCCGCCTTGAGGGTTGGAACACAGTGGCTTAGACCATCCGTGCAAGCGGCTATCGGTTATTAATGCTGAATATAGAGACTATGATCTTAAAAGATAAGCCAAGAAAACGTCGCCTTCAGGATCGCGCTGAAATTACGCGTGACAAGCTCCTAAGGGCTGCGCTTGCACTTTTTTCTGATCGTGGGTTTGATGGCGTTACTATTCGTGATATCGAAGTCGCAGCCGGGGTGCAGCGTGGGCTGCTGAGCTATCACTATGACGATAAAGAATCGTTGTGGAAATGGGTTATTGATCGATTGTTTGGTTTACTGGCAGAGCATATGGGTAAGCGCCTGGAGTTTTTGGGCGAGTTGCCTCCGCGAGAGCGTGTCGCCTTCATTATAAGAACGTATGTGCGCTTTGCTGCTAATCATCCGGAACTGAATCGTCTGATGATTCAAGAGGGCAAGAAAGACGATTGGCGTCTGCGATATATCGTCGACATGCATATCGAACCGGCTATTAGCGGCTTGCAGGAGTTGGTGGAGCAGGGAGTGGGAATTTCCTCTGAAAAGTTCGTACATTGGTACTATGCCTTCGTGGGCGGGACAGGACTTTTTTTCAGTGTTGGTCCGGAAGCACGTGCGCTGTTTGATGTTGATGTACAAGACCCAGTGTTCGTAGAAGAGCATGCGCAATTTTTGATCGATTGTCTTATCGGTCAAGCCACGGCGCAGTAATTAATTTAACAGCGTTTGGTCTAGTAATCGATCGTCACTCTCTCCCGCAAGATAACGTTGCAAAAGACTCTCCGGGTCGTATTCAATACCGATAGGATTGGCAGTAAATGCCTCGCCCGTCATTAAATCTGAAAAGTTAGCGGGATCATCAAATAACTCCACTTGAAACTCGCAGCGTACGCCTTCCGGATCAGCATAGTATATCGAAAGGGTGCCCCCGTGATGCACACACCATGCGGGGGTAATGCCGTCTGTTTTGAGACGGTGGTAGTGGTTCATGAGTGCGCTAACGTCGGTCATTGTGAAGGCGATATGGTCGACGCCCGCGCCGGGAGAGACTTTAGGTGCATCCGGACCGATATTAACCAAGGCTACGCGGTGGTGTTCCTGGTCGTAACTGAGGAAGGCAATGAAGCTATTTTCAAACGCCACGTGCGCTGCCAGCACGGTTTTATACCATGCCAAAGTCTGCTCAAAATGGCGGCAGCGAAGTACGAAGTGAGCCAGTTTAGCGGGCGGAAGGGGCGTGGGGTCTATCTCGCGTGACGCTGGCGAGTGCGGTTTATTAACATCCGTTGCCATAGGGCAGGGTACAACCTACTTTATGTATTGAGCGATAAGATAAGCACTCTAAATTAGTATGTCAACGAAATTAGCCTATTGGCACAGGCGTCGCACAGGCCCAAACGTCACGACGGCCAATGCTGTGATTGAGCCAGCGATGGTCATGTTGCCCTATACGAGCGACAGAATTAGTCCCTGAAAATCACAACACGGAGTAATGGATTCTGCTGTTATCGAATGACGCGATGGATTTGGCTGGCAGTGGGATTCGGAGATGGCCAAGTAGGCAGGGTTTAGACCGCTAAGTGTTTTAGGCTCTTTGAAAACGGAATCAAAGTCTCCTGTATTTCGCGTATCGGCGCGGATCACCAGACTCCGTTTGTTACTTTTTAGCAGGTAACCCGCAGCATTGGACTAACAATCTGGTCGCTCCAGCATATTTGCGGTCAAGTGCTTGTCCTTGCTGCGTGCATCGGGCTATAACCGGACCGATGTATGCGGCAGAGTGATACTAGAGCATGAGTGGATTTGTGCACAATTTACCCCATGGGCTTTATCAGTGGGTAGAACAAAGCGGTGGTGGCTCTATTACGCGTCTGGAACGGCACCTTGCGCGACGCGAAGCCTGGATCGTGGACATTACCGCGCCCAGCGGCAACGTGACAGAAGGGTTTCTCCGCTTAGATCGAAACCCGGTTAAAGGAAGTGCAACATCGCTCTATAAGGAAGCTATGATTTGTCAGGCGCTTGGAGATACTGATATTCCGGTGCCGAAGTTGCATGCCTGGAGCGACGAGCACTGCGCTGCGTTGCTTGCGCGTGACGGCGGCCGCTCTGATATTGATGCGCTGGAAGACACGGTGCGTCAGCGGGCGATTATGCAGGACTTCATCAGAATCATCGCACGCTTGCATCGTCTGAACACCGACACGCTTGGTCTCGACAAGGTGCTGGGCGCAAAACCGCAAACGGCGGCAGAACTGGCGCTGGGAGACTTAGATCTGCAGCTGCTAAATTTCAAGCGTTTTTTGGCTCACTATACTGATCCGCTGATGACCTATGCAGTGCAGTGGTTGCGGCGATATGTGCCGCAAGAGGTGCCACAAATGGCTTTGGTTCAGGGCGACACGGGCCCCGTTAATTTTATGTTTCAGCAGAATAAAGTCAGTGTTGTCGTTGACTGGGAGTGGGGCCACTGGGGCGACCCGATGGAAGATCTGGGGAATATCTGTGTGCGGGAGTTCTGGAATCCCTGCGGTGGTCTCGACGGGCTGTTCAAATTGTACGAGCAGGAATCGGGTTTACCTTATCAGCGGTTTTCAGCCCAGTACTACCGCATTC
>PKCY01000255.1 GCA_002862985.1 Haliea sp. | reverse complement strand
CCGATATTCAGCTCGGAGCCCTGCATACTGTGCCCACCACTCAACTGGCAATCCACAGCGGCGAACTCAAACAGGGCACCTGCTAAAAGTTGTTCCAATTCCCGTCGCAGCATTGGGTCGCTGGCATAAGGAAGGGTGACTGCCGCCAGGCCAGACACGGGCTTGGCGCCGCAGGCATAAAGATCACTGAGAGCATGGTTAGCGGCAATGCGGCCCATTTGCCAGGGGTCACTCACTATTTGACGCAAAACATCCAGGCTCTGTACAACTTGTGAATGCGGTGGCGCGGGTATCACTACTGCGTCATCTGCAGTGCCCACCGAATGATTCGGATAATCCCGGCCGAGCTGTGCAAGGGCGCCGCTTAATGCAGTGGCCCCCACTTTAGCGCCACAACCACCGCAGATAGGCTGCTGCGCGTCGACCTCGGATTCCGGCAGGCGTCCCCAGTTGCCCACTGGCATACTGCTCGGCAAATCTTCAAAACGCGCCATAAATGCCCGATCTATTCTATTCTTCCAGTGCCACACCCATTTACCCGTGGCGCTGAAAGGGCCTCTATCCGCCGCGGCCAGTTGGCCGCCCAGGGAAATCAGGGACAGAAACTGCGCCTGCGGCCGATGTGCCCGCAGCGGCTTTTCCAATAGGACGGCTCGCAGATTGTGTGCCAGTACTGGACCTTGGCGCACCGCATAGACACCCGCTTTTGGCCGCGGGTGATTAACCTGCGTTGCGATATCACCCGCACCAAATACATGATCGTTGTGCAATGCCTGCAGTGTATCGCGCACCGCCAGAAAGCCGTGATCATCGGTTGCCAGGCCGCTGGCGGTGATCCAGGGCGCAGCGGCCGCACCGGTACACCAGAACAGTTCATCATAAGCTGCCCTTTTGCCATCGGTCAGCACAAGACAATCCGACTCTACGGCAGTTACTCTAGCGTGCAACTGCACCCCAATGTGTTCATGCTCAAGGGCCGCCATTACCGACCGGCGAGCGCGAGCATTGTAGCTTTGCAGAATCTCAGGCGCCGCACACCACAGATCGATCGCTGTCGGAGTGCCCTTCAATCGGTGTGCCATAGCCAGCGCCAATTCCACGCTCCCCGCGCCGCCACCTACCACAGCAATCCGGGACGCGCGCACAGCGCTGCTGGAAACAACCCGCTCGTGCAATGCCTGCCAACGCTGCCACAGTTCCGCCACCGGCTTTACCGGCGTGACGTATTTCCTGGCGCCAGGCACCGTATCCAGCTCCGGCTGGGAGCCAACATCTATACTCACTACGTCGTACTCTATTGCAGGACGACCGGCCAGAGACAGGCACTTCGCTGTCGGGTCCAGCGCATGAACTTCCGCCGCAATAAAGCGCACACCCGCCCACTGGCACAGGCGCGCGAGATCGATATGTGTTTGGGCAAAATTGTAATGTCCAGCGATAAGCCCAGGCAGCATGCCGGAATAGGGCGAGTGACTGTCGGGGGATATCAGCGTTATTCGCAGGCCCGCTATGGGCTTCATCGCCAGCATACGCAGAGCGAGAACATGGCTGTGACCGCCCCCAACCAACACCAGATCGCGACGCAGTTCAGTTACTCGCTGCACGGGTGCACCTCTTAAACCCTGTTGAAATAGTCAGCGAAATGTCCGCCTGGCGGATCACCGACTATGCCGCTGCGCAGAGGCGATTACCGCCTGGCGATTGCCGACAAACAGCTGCTCGCCCGAGCGTTGTGACAGTTGATATTCATACATAGGGTCGTAGTATTTTTCCAGTAGCACCGCGATCCACTGCCGATGCCCGTCAAGTTGGCGATCCTGCCACTGCCGTGCAAATGCCCCCGCCATCAGATCGCTGACCTGCTGGTGTAACACTCCGCCGAGGCGCTTACGAATTCTGGCGAGATCAGCCTGAAGTTTTTCGCAGTGCAAGCGTGGACCATCCTCCAGGTGCAACAGTGCATAGCGCTGCCCCAGATCTACCACATAGTCGTCGATCACAACATCAATCCGCTGCTCAAGACTTTGTTCTACAACCAGCATCGGCGCGACTCCCATTTTCTCTCGCAGGGATTCAGGCAGCGCCAGCGAACCTATCAGTCGACCTTCGTCCTCCAGAAAAATCTGCTCCTGGTTCTTAGCAAGGAGTCTCATCAACGCAATGCTCAAGCCATTTTCGAAATCGATCTGACTGGGTTGAGGTGTAGGCATCTGACCAAAGCTGGAGCCGCGGTGATTGGCCAGTCCTTCCAGATCTACAGCGCGCGACAACTGCGCAATGACACGCGTTTTACCTGTACCGGTCTTTCCGCTGATTAGAATAAAAGACGATACCTCTACCGCCCGCTCCAGCTCCTCCAACAGAAAGCGCCGCATTGCCTTGTAACCACCGGTCACCAGCGGGAAATCAATCCCAGCCTCGCGCAGCCAGCGCTGGACAGTTTGCGAACGCAGCCCGCCGCGGAAGCAGTAGAGATATCCCTGGGGATGTTGCTGAGCGAAAGTCACCCACTGCCCCAGTCGCTCGTTTTTCAAATCGCCACTGACCAACTGGTGTCCCAGTTCAATGGCGGCCTCCTGTCCGCGGTTTTTATAGCAGATACCAACTTTGGCACGCTCATCGTCGCTCATCAGAGGCAGACTGAGGCTGGTGGGAAAAGCGCCCCTTGTAAACTCTGCGGGTGCGCGCGTGTCCATCATGGGCGTTGGGCTGAGGAAGAGCGATCGATAGTCGTCTGTGTCGGGACGCTCAGGCATAATTAAAGACTATTCCGCTTCGCCGCCGAACAGAGCCAGAATTCGCTCCTGGAGTTCGGTAACCGCTTGTGACATCAGTGCGAAATCGGCGTCCAGCCGCGCCGCTTGATCTGCCTCGGGAATTTCTTCGTTCTCTTTCATCAGTTCATCCGCGAACTTGAGCCGGCGCAGACACAGGTCTTCTGCCAGCACCAGGGAGAGCCGCTCATCCCAGCCCAGTGACAAACGCGCGACTTGCTTGCCTGCGTGCAAGTGAGTTTCCACCTCTTCACTCAACAAATCAACGCCACGACAACGGACCACGCCGCCCTCTTCACCAAGTTCGCGCAACTCGCACTCTTGACCCAGCTCAAAGTCCTGCGGCAAATTACGGTGCAGTAGCCACGCTGTCATAACCGCGGTAGGCGCATTATTAACCTGTGGCAACAAGACGGGGAAACCGCCAATACATTCTCGCAGCAGGTTCAGAAATTCCTCCGCACGGGTGGCGCTGGCGGCGTCCACGAATATCCAGTTCGCTTTTACGTCTATATAGGCATAGGCATGGGTAGAACGGCTGAATGCGCGGGGCAGGCAGTCCTGCACGATTTCATCTTTCAGATTGAGGCGTTCTTTGCGATACACCTTGCGCCCCTGTTCCGATTCGATTGCGGCAACTTTTTCATCCAGCTGCTCGCGGACGACAGTGGACGGCAACAGCTTCTCTTCGCGCTTGAGTTTGAGCAATATACGGCCGGCAGCCGCATGCACCAATTCCTCAGATTCCTCGCCTAGAGGCGGCACCCAGCCTGAAGACTGGGCCTGCGATTTGGCACAGGGCACGAAGCTGCGCCCCACCAGTTTCTGCCCCAGCATTTCCGGAGAGAGATCGAAAGGCTTGATCAGGCGATAGGCGCGGACATTTTTGAACCACATGGGACGTTATTACCTCTGGGAAAAGTCGGGGATTGTACCCCAGCAGCGCACCAATACCAGCGCACATGCTCCAGAAAGCCCCTGTACCGGAAATCCAATGCGCTACAGAGAAGAAAGCCCTACAGTGTTCAGATTGTTAACCCGAGGGAGCCCCATAGCCGTTGTAAGCCTGGCGTGAAACGGCTTTAATCCTCAGTCCCATATCGAAATGGCGGAGAGCGTCCTATCACGCCCCGCTACCGAGGTGCAGTAACCATGTCCAGTCAGATAAAAACCAGTCCCTCCCGGCCCCGCAAGGCACGCGACGTACAGCAGTGGGACCGAGAAACGGATGTCGCCATTGTCGGGTTTGGTGGCGCCGGTGGTTGTGCCGCTATCGAGGCGGCAGATGCGGGGTCCAGCGTTATTATTTTTGAGGTGGCCAGTGCCAGCGGCGGTTCCACCGCCATGTCCAGCGCGGAAATTTATATGGGTGGCAGTGGTGGCACTCGGGTACAAAAGGCCTGCGGCTTTGAAGATCAGACAGAAGACATGGTTACCTACATGATGATGTCCGCCGGGCCACAGGCTGACGAGGAAAAAATCCGCAACTACTGTGAAAACAGTCAAGGCCACTTTGAATGGCTGGTCGACATCGGCGTGCCCTTTAAGGACAGTTTTCACAAAGAACGAGGCATTATGTGCCTGACCGATGACGGGTTACTGGTTACCGGGAGTGAAAAGGCCTACCCGTTCGCACAACAGGCGGAACCCTGCCCCCGTGGACATAATCTCTACGTGGAGGGTGACAACGGCGGCCCGCTGTTTATGAAGATTGTGACGGAAAACGTGGACAGGCGTGACGCGATTAGTGTCGAGTACGAGACTCGCGCACTGACACTCATTGTAGATGACGATGACGCGGTCATCGGCCTGGTCATACGCGCGGATCAAAAGGAACTCAATGTGCGTGCTCGCAAGGGTGTGATTCTGTGCGCTGGTGGCTTTGTCATGAATGAGGAAATGGTGGCCAAGTACGCGCCTATGTTGGCTGCGGGCAATACCCCGATCGGTAACCCCGGCGACACAGGCACCGGTATTATGATGGGCATGTCCGTGGGCGGTGCCGCGATCAACATGCATGAAGGGTTTATCAGTATTCCCTACTACCCTCCCGCGAGTATGACGCGGGGCATAGTAATAAACGATCAAAGCCAACGCTTTATTAACGAGGACGTCTACCACGGTCGTCTCGGTGCGTTCGTCCTACGCCAGCAGTCTGAGCGTATCTACTTTATCCTCACGGTAGAACAGTATGCGGACTACGAACGCGTCAGCTATATGGGCGCGGAGGTAGCCGGCACCGGCGAGTCGGTGCAGGAGCTGGAAGAGGAACTGGGACTGCGCGAAGGTACCCTGCAACAAACGATCAAGGTGTATAACGAGGACTGCAATAAGGGCGAGGACACTCAGTGTCACAAGGCTGCGGAATGGCTGGAGCCCCTGAAGCCGCCATTAGTTGCGCTGGATATCACCCCTGGACGCGGCACCTTCCTGCCGTACTTTACACTGGGCGGACTGGACACCCTGCCAACCGGCGAAGTGGTGAACCCACAGCGACAACAGGTTCCCGGCCTCTATGCAGCGGGCCGCACCGCCTGCGGCGTGGTGCGCACAGCGGCGGGTTACAGTAGTGGCATGTCCGTAGGCGACGCGACCTTCTCTGGCCGCCTGGCCGGCAAACAGGCAGCCCAGAGGAAAGACGCATGAAATATTTGCACACAATGATACGCGCGCGCGATTTGGAAGAAACTCTGGATTTTTACTGCGACAAGCTCGGACTGGCAGAGGTACGTCGATATGACAGCGAGGCAGGCAGGTTCACCCTGGTATTTCTAGCTGCCCCCGATGATATCGAACACGCCGAGCACGGACAC
>PKCY01000083.1 GCA_002862985.1 Haliea sp. | reverse complement strand
ATTAGTCCCGGTAATCTCTACTACCATTTCAAGGGCAAAGACCAGATCATTGCCGAACTGTTCCTGCAATATGAACACGCGCTCAGCGTCACCCTCACGGCACCTATTGAACAACCTCTGAGTGCCGACCGAGGCAGTACGGAAGACAATTGGTACTATCTGTACGTAGTAATGGAGGAGATGTACCAATATCGATTCCTGTACCACAATCTATCCAATATCCTGCAGCGCTATCCCGATGTAAAGCGCGGATTCAAACGCCTGATAAAACTCAAACGTTCGGCGCTCTATGCAATATGCCAAACCCTTGTACAACAGGAAGTCATTGACGCGAAGGATCAACAGTTACTGGGCTTGGCCGACAACATGACGGTAAATCTGACATTCTGGTTCAGTTACGAAGATCTGTTGCACGACAAACGACAGCCTCAAGTAACGATTCACCAGGGAGTATTACAACTACTGACGATGGTTGCGCCCTACCTGGGAGACGATGAACTGAGCTTCTACCACAGCTGTGAATCGATCTACGCCAATATGCTAACAGACTCCGACTAGTGCCTGCCTGAGAGGCCGGCACCCAGAGCGCCTTTCTCCGAAAACCACATGATCGGTAAAACCCAGAGATGTCCCAAACTTGCTTAAAAGAATGATCGAAGCATTTTTGACCGGCCTGCAGCACTCGGACTTTGAATCGGCTTTGCAAACGCTCCCTAAAACCACCCATGAGGGCTCGTCCCCACACGTACCTTAACTAGCAATTTCGCCGCAAAAGTATGACATCTGCCCCGACAATCTCCAGGTCTGCACCGTGTTGTTGCGCCCACCAGCGCCATGTATCGCGACTGAAAAAACACACGTGTGTTGGATCGTTTTTGTAGTGCCAGTGGGCGAACGCAGCCTGATCGCTCACCAATTTTGTCATGATGGCCAACCATCCACCGTCAGTAATCAATGACCAGAGGCGCTCCAGTTCCGCACCTGGACGATGCAAGTGTTCTACCACCTCTGTCGCACAAATAAAGTCATAACTCACCGTCAGTACCGCATCGTCACAGGCGAAGAAGCTATCGTACACAGCCATTTCGAAACCCGCCTCGCGTAACATGTGGGCCAGCGCCGGACCCGGACCACAGCCAAAATCCAGACCACTGACGCCCGGTGAGAGACGCTCAAGAAGTGGTTGCATCAAGCGGGATAAAAAGCCACGGTAGCCTGCGTCATCGATGTTATTTTGATGAAGGTCGTACTCGGCTTTCTCGGCCTCACGTGTCACATATTCCTGAGGTGGCACGAACACCAGCTCGCATCTACTGCATTGGACATAAGATCGACGCAAATCCTTGAAGTACTCGGAAACTTCCAGACTGGCGCACAACGAACAGTGCGTTTGCTCTATCATCTGCTATTATTCCGGTTCACTTTGAACAATATCTATTTCAAGGAGCTTTACATGACCATAAAGACTGGCGACAAAATTCCCGCGTGCACACTCAATACTATGGGTGATAAGGGTCCCACTGAAATCACCACGGCTGACATTTTCACTGGCAAAAAAGTCGTAATGTTCGCCGTACCGGGTGCCTTCACCCCTGGGTGTAGCATCACGCACCTTCCTGGCTACGTGGTTAACGCAGACAAAATCAAGGCCAAAGGCGTGGATACCATCGTGTGCGTATCGGTAAACGATGCGTTTGTTATGGGCGCCTGGGGCGAAGCCCAGAACGCTGAAGCACTGTTGATGCTGGCCGATGGCAACGGCGATCTTACCGCAGCGCTGGGTCTGGAGATGGACGGCAGTGGATTTGGTCTTGGTACCCGCAGCCAACGCTTTGCTATGATTGTCGAGGATGGCAAGGTTACCCATCTGAATGTAGAAGATGGCCCAGGCGTTGATGTGAGCTCGGCCGAAACAATGATGGCGCTGCTATAAATTTCAGACAGCCTCCTGATGGCTGGCTCATACGAGCAGCAGGTAACAGACGCTACTAATAACAATGATTCCTATAATATTGATTAAAAACCCCTCCCGCACCATGCGGGAGGTAGTAATCAATCCACTACTGAACACCACGGAATTCGGTCCGGTAGCGACCGGAAGCATAAAGGCACAACTGGCGCTCATCGCCGCCGGAACCATAATAATTTCCGGTGAAATGCCGGCCGCCAGCGCACCGGCTGCCAAAACCGGCATGAGCAGTGCAGTGCTAGCGGTATTGGATGTGGTTTCCGTCATCAGCATTACCACCAGGCAAATCAGTGCAATCAGTGCATAAGTCGGAATGCTGGTCATTCCCGCTAACCATAGCCCCATCAGCTCACTGATACCTGAGCTGACAAACCCCTTGGCCAGACAGATACCGCCGGAAAATAACAACAAAACACCCCAGGGAATAGTAGTTGCGCGCTCCCAGTTCAATAGCCGCTCACCCTTGCCGTTGGGCACCAGAAACAAGATCACCACCGCCAGCAGTGCTACCGAGGCGTCATTGGCCTGGGGCAGATTCAACCACCCTTTCCAGCCACCGAAAGGTTCGCTACGGGTAATCCAGGCCAGCGCAGTCAATCCAAACACCACCATTACCCGACGCTCTTCTGTTCGCCAAGCGCCCACTTGGGGTAATTGCAGGGTCAGCGCCCCACCCAGATTGCGAGTCAATATCAGGGCCATTGCTGGAACCAGGATCACTACGACAGGGAGAGCCCAACTCATCCACTGGGAAAAACTGATAGTAAGACCCGTGGTTTCTTCATAAACCTGCATAAAAATCAGGTTCGGAGGGGTGCCAATGGGCGTACCCAAGCCACCGATACTGGCCGCATACGCAATGCCCAGCAACAATGGTGGCCCATATTTTGCCCGATCCGGGACCGCCTCAAGTACCGCCAGGGCCACTGGCAACAACATCAACGTTGTGGCGGAGTTAGAAATCCACATACTGAGCACTGCCGCAGCGGCCATAAACCCCATCACGAGCCTGCGACCACTGCTTGCACCGAAGATCCCAACCATACCCAAGGCAATGCGGCGATGTGCACCCGAGTGCTCCATCGCCTTGGACAACAGGAAACCACCCAAAAGGAGCAGTATTAAGGGCGATCCATAGGCCTGACCCACCTCAGCGGGGCTCAGCACTCCAAATAGAGGCAATATCGCCAATGGCAGGAGCGAAGTAACCGGGATTGGAACGGGTTCGAACACCCACCACAAAACACAGACAACCGCGACGAACCCCACCGTCGCAATATCAGAACCATAGCCATACGCCATACTTGCCCCAGCCGTGACAGCACCTAACACCGGGCCCATCCACAGAGCCCACTTTCCCACTACTGACAAGCACCTACCCCCAACATTGCAATTTCTATCCTATCCTGTCCCAGTCCACAGTCTGTGTAAAGCCTCCACTGGAGAAGCGTCCCTCGAAGCGCTAGACTGCGCGCTATCATGAATGAACTCCCCAAAACACTGATCGACCGCTTTCAACGCCGCGTAGATTACGTTCGCCTGTCCGTCACAGATCGCTGCGATTTTCGCTGCGTCTACTGCATGGCAGAAGACATGACGTTCATCCCCCAGAAACATATTCTCACATTAGAGGAAATACATGAGGTAGCTCGCGCTTTTGTTGAACTGGGAGTACGCAAGATCCGCCTCACCGGCGGTGAACCCCTCATCCGGAACAACATTCTGGCGCTGATTGAGCCGCTGGGGAAAACCCCGGGACTTGACCAGCTTGTGATTACCACCAACGGCTCCCAACTGCATCGCTTGGCAGGCACGCTGCGCCAATTCGGGGTTAAGCGTATAAACATCAGTCTCGATAGCTTAAATCCGCGTAAATTCCGTCAGCTCACACGGCACGGTAATCTGGATCAGGTCCTAGCAGGCATCGACACGGCCATCGCAGCGGACTTCGAGCAAATACGAATCAATACGGTAATCCTCAAGGGTCGCAACGAAGATGAAGTACTAGAACTGGTAGATTTTGCCCAGCAGCGCGGCGTCGACATCGCCTTTATCGAAGAAATGCCGCTGGGACTGATTGACGAGCATGACCGCGCACTCAGTTTTTGTAGCAGTGAGGAACTGCGTGACAGAATTTCCCAAAAGTACACGCTTAAGCCACTTGGTGACCCACACGGTCACGCTGGTCCCGCACGCTACTTTTGTACTGGCGAAGGATCTCCACGAGTTGGTTTCATTTCGCCTCACAGCCACAATTTTTGCCACTTGTGCAATCGGGTTAGGGTTACTGCGGAGGGCCGCTTGCTCCTTTGCCTGGGAAACGAACACTCCGTGGATTTACGCGCCGTCCTGCGCGACCCAAATTACACGTTCTTTATGCTTAAACACCGCATAGTCGACGCCATGTCCACGAAGCCAGAACGCCATCATTTCGACCTCAACGAGGCACCTGATATTGTTCGGTTCATGAACACAACCGGCGGATAGGTATATTTCCTCCAGAGTCTTATCGCGTACAATAGCAACTTCAGTATCGAGGTAAGCCCGTGCACACACAAGATTTTCCCCAGCTCGCTTCTGTCGAGCACATAGAGAAGGGTTTTGAATCCCACGGTTATATCTGTAGTCGCAAAATAGCCACAGCCGTATTTTTGTCCTTTCAATTACGCAAACCTGTGCTGGTAGAAGGCCCTCCTGGTGTAGGCAAAACTGAGCTCGCCAAAACGACGGCCGTGCTGCTGAATACTCCGCTGATTCGTCTCCAATGCTACGAGGGCCTGGACGAAGCGAAGGCACTGTATGAATGGAAATACGGTAAACAGCTTCTATATACGCAGGTCCTAAAAGAAAAACTGGGAGATTTGCTGCAAGGTGCCACCGGGCTGGCAGAGTCCGTCGAGCGACTGCATCAGTTCGGAGATATTTTCTACTCGGAGGAATTTCTGGAACCCCGGCCTTTGCTCAAAGCCATGCAACAGGAAAAAGGCGCCATACTGCTGATCGACGAAGTCGACAAAGCTGATTATGAGTTTGAGTCTCTACTGCTGGAGATTCTCTCAGATTACCAGATATCCATCCCCGAAATCGGCACGGTGACGGCTCGCACGACACCGATGGTTTTTTTAACCAGCAATAATACGCGCGAAATATCCGATGCCCTCAAGCGACGCTGCCTGCACCTGTATATTCCATTTCCGACCGTTGAATTGGAAGAGCGTATTATTCGCAGCAGGGTTCCAGACGTGGACGAACAATTACGTCACCAGCTGGTGGAGTTTGTGCATTCCCTGCGCCAATTAGACCTGAAAAAAATCCCTGCCATATCCGAAACCATCGATTGGGCACGCAGCCTGCTACTAATGCATGCTAACAAGCTAGACGAGGAACTGGTGCACAGTACGCTCAATGTGCTGTTAAAGTATGAAGACGATATAGACACCACGGAGGCAGAAATGCGCAACCTGATTCAAAGTAGCGCTGCCGACGGACAGAGCGCCTGAGGCGCTAGACAGGCGCGGGGAGTTCGGCTCTATGCAATCCAATCTTGTCAACTTTGTTCAGGTCCTACGTACTCACGACATCCGGGTTTCACCTGCAGAATCACTGGATGCGGTTGAAGTGGCCGCTTCATTGGGATATTCGGATCGCAGTCTCCTGCGCGACGGCCTGGCGATGACGCTGGCCAAAACACCCGAAGAAGAAGTCATCTTCCTGCAATGCTTTGATCAGTTCTTTCAACAGAAGCTGGCCGATTTTGCTAACGT
>PKCY01000327.1 GCA_002862985.1 Haliea sp. | reverse complement strand
ACCGGAGTATTTTTGAGTATCGGATTACGCTTTATGCCCGTGCGGAGGATACCGACAGGGCTAAAATTACTGTTGCATGGCCGCAAGGGCAGAGGGGACGGTGATATATCCCCTTTTAGTGCATTGATGACATCGCTCTCTGCCACCATCGGTACGGGAAATATTGCAGGCGTCGCGACTGCGATTGCGCTAGGCGGCCCCGGTGCCCTGTTCTGGATGTGGATAACCGCACTGGTAGGTCTGGCCACTAAATATGCCGAAGCAGTGTGTGCTGTGCGCTTCAGAGAGACGGATGCAAACGGTGCTTTCAGCGGCGGCCCAATGTATTACATCAAAAATGGACTCCACCGGCGCTGGCACTGGCTCGCCATCGCGTTTGCGATCTTTGGAAGTATTGCCGGTTTTGGCATCGCCAATACGGTGCAGTCAAATGCCGTTTCCCAAGTCTTGCACGATTCCTTTTCTGTTCCTCCGCTAATGACAGGATTGGTGCTGATGGTGCTGGTGGGCGCGGTTATCTTGGGCGGTCTGCGCCGTATTGCGGTAGTTGCAAGTTGGATAGTGCCATTTATGTCGCTCGCATACGTGCTGATGAGTCTGACGGTTATTGCTATTCATCTATCGGATGTACCGGCAGCGCTCTATTTTATTGTTAGCGACGCGTTTACACCGACTGCCGCAGCAGGCGGATTTGTAGGCGCCACCGTATGGGCGGCCATCCGTTTCGGTGTGGCCAGAGGGATTTTTTCGAACGAAGCCGGATTGGGAAGCGCACCCATTGCGCATGCAGCAGCGCGCACCAACCAGCCGGTAGAGCAGGGCATGATTGCCATGCTTGGTACATTCATTGATACCCTGATTATTTGCACGATGACCGGGTTGGTTATTGTCATTATGGATGTATGGCCGAGTGGCGTTAGCGGTGCCAGTCTTACATCTATGGCTTTTGCAGAAGCAATTCCCGGCGGGCATTATGTGGTTGCCATTAGCCTGTGCGTCTTTGCATTCACTACAATGATTGGCTGGTCATTTTATGGTGAGCGTTGTGTCGTTTTTTTGTTGGGAACCCGAGCCATACTGCCGTTTCGTGTGGCATGGGTTCTGGCCATTCCGATAGGAACTCTGGTGGATCTACAATTAGTGTGGTTGATTGCCGATACGCTGAACGCGCTAATGGCAATTCCCAATCTTATCGCACTGCTTCTACTAGGACCTTTGGTGTTCAGGATCACCCGCGAATACTTTGGGGAGCACAGTGGGTGATATTCTAGATAGTGTCCAGGAATGCGTCGACAGAACAATAGCAACTGTCGGTAATCACCTGGTCATTGGCGCACCGCTGGGTCTGGGAAAACCCGTGCAGCTAATGAACGCATTTTACGAACGCGCGCTGGCTGACTCTTCTCTACATCTGCATTTCGTTACTGCTCTGTGCCTGGAGCTGCCTCGACCGAGCAGCGAGTTGGAGGCGAAGCTGAGTGACCCCATTTTGGAACGCCTGTTCGGGGATTACGAAGAGCTTGCATTTATTGCCCCCTTCCGCGACGGCACTCTGCCGGAAAATATTCAGTTTTCGGAGCTGTACTTCAAAGCCGGAGCGATGAAAAAAGTTGCAGTCGCTCAGCAAAACTATATCTCAAGCAATTACACCCATATTGTGCGTGACATGATCGGGCTGGGTGTCAATGTCATGGTGCAGATGGTGGCAGCCAGGGAGGAGGAGAAGGGTTTGTCGTTAAGCCTGTCGTGCAACCCGGACCTTACCTTGGAAATTATTGATCAGCGGCGAGAATCGGGGCTTCCAGCTTTGCTTCTGGCACAGATACATGATGAATTACCATTTATGGAGCTCGATGCGCAGGTGCCTACAAAAGCATTTGATTTGATAGTACGAAATTCGGAGTACAACAAGACGTTATTTGCCGTTCCCAATACGGCAGTGCCACTACAGGATTACGCCGCCGCACTGCACGCCAGTAGTTTGATAGTTGATGGTGGGACACTGCAGATTGGTATTGGCGCACTGGGCGATGCGGTCGCGCATGCTTGCGTCGTAAGACACAAAGAGAATGCACTGTATCGATCCATTCTCAAGCAGCTGACGCACGAGAAAACTCACTCAGCTACTCTCCCAATTACACCGTTCATCGAAGACCTTGGTGCGTTTGATGAGGGTCTCTATATCTCCACTGAGATGTTTGTTAACGGCATGATGCAGCTCATTGAGCAAGGCATCGTTAAGCGCAAGGTCTACGATAACCTCATACTTCAGCAAGGCATTAATTCGGGCGCAATTGGTCAATGCATAGATGAGCGATTATTCGAATTCGGTCGCCACAACGGGCTGATACCCGTCCACTTGGATGCGGTTTCGCTGCAAGAGCTGCAGTACTGGGGGATTATTGCAGACTGCGTTCGAATAGAGGGGGATACGTTACGGGTCGCCGACCTGTTGCTACCTAACAACCTCGATAACAAGGACGTGCGTGACACACTGCTACGTGAGACCTGCGGCTGTGAATTGCGAAATGGCCGTTTCCTGCACGGCGGTTTCTTCCTCGGGCCTGCGGACTTCTACGACAAATTGCGGGCTCTGGATGACAAAGCCAGAGACCAAATTTGCATGACTGGCGTGCGCCGAACCAACCAGTTGCTATTGGATTATCCGCTCTATAGTGCACAGCGATGCAAGGCACGGTTTATCAATACGGGCATGATGGTTGCCCTCAACGGTTGTGTCGCTTCAGACGCCCTGGAGGATGGCACGGTGATCAGCGGCGTAGGCGGACAGTACAACTTCGTCGCCATGGCGCAGGACCTGGTCGGTGCACGATCAGTGCTATGCATCCGCAGTACCCGTGGTAAGGGTAAAGATTTACTGTCCAATATTGTGCCGTTTTATGGCTACGCTACCATCCCTAAGCACCTGCGCGACATCGTGGTGACTGAATATGGAGTGGCAGATTTGCGCGGGCAAAGTGACTCCCAGGTCATTAAACGGCTGATCAATATTGCAGACTCGCGCTTTCAGGATTCCCTGCTAACGTTCGCAAAGAACCATGCCAAAGTGGAGGAGGGTTACAGTATTCCCGCAACGGCGCGGGAAAACACACCCGAGCGATTGCAACAAGTCCTTCTACCCTTCAAGGAGAACGGTACATTGCCAGACTATCCATTTGGCACGAATTTAACGGAACAGGAGCTCGCGCTGGCAGCCAGTTTGCGTAAGATCAAAGCTCTCAGTGAAAATCCTGGAAAATTTATTCCGGCTGCAATCAAAGCGCTATTGCACAGGGCAGACCCTGAGGCCGCCAAACCATTTTTGGAGCGTATCAATCTGGAGCACCCGGAGACCACTAAGGAGTTCCTGGTTCAACAGCTACTGTTGTTGGACCTTGAGGAACGCGGTTTACTAAAAGTCAGCTAATTTTGCCCCTCAGCAGCGTGAAAGCCAGGAGCGTAGCGCCCTTCACCCGGCCCGCGTGAGTATGTTGTACCACTGGTACGTAAAAGAACATCTGGGTATGCTACGACTATGCCCCAAGTAATGAACGACAAGCTGGTTATTGCTATCTCCTCCCGAGCGCTATTCAATCTCGATGACAGCCATCAGGTCTACGAGAGCGAGGGCTTACAGGCTTTTTCGCAGTACCAGGTTGAGCGAGAAGATCAGCCACTGGAGCCCGGTGAGGCATTTCCACTGGTCAATAAATTGCTCAGACTCAATGAGCATCTGAGCGAGGACTCTCGGGTAGAAGTCGTTCTGCTGTCTCGCAACACCGCTGATACCGGTCTGCGCGTGTTCAATTCCATTCAACATTATGAACTGGACATCAGTCGCGCCGCCTTTTGCGGCGGGGAGAGCCCCTGGCGCTACATCAACGCATTTGGTTGCAAATTGTTTTTGTCAAATGAAGCAGAGGACGTTCGCCATGCGTTGGAATGCGGCGTGGCCGCGGCGACGCTGGTATCACGCAAGGGTGGGGAATCTGGCAGCGAGCAACTGCGCTTTGCCTTTGACGGCGATGCGGTATTGTTCTCCGATGAGGCAGAGCGGGTTTACAAGCAAGAAGGTCTGGAAGCTTTTACGGCCAGCGAAAAGGCAGCCGCGCGGCAACCCCTCGCCGGTGGTCCCTTCAAGCCATTCTTATCAGCCTTACACAGTTTACAACAGGCGTTTCCGCCTACAGAAGCACCGATAAGGACAGCACTGGTGACCGCCCGGTCCGCGCCGGCTCACGAGCGTGTAATTCGCACCCTGCGCGCCTGGAATATCCGCATTGATGAATCCATTTTCCTAGGTGGTTTAAACAAAACTGACTTTCTCAGGGCCTATCAGGCAGACGTGTTCTTCGATGATCAGGAAACGCACTGCGACTCTGCCAGCGAACATATCGCAACGGGCCATGTACCCCACGGTGTGGCAAATTCCTGATTCTTTCGACCCGAACCTATATTCCGTTTTAACTTGGCAATCCCACTGTTTAATGGCTATTCTCTACAAGTAACGGATGGGAAGTCCCAATGATTTCCCCCTCACTGAGAGGTCGGCATGAAGCTACAGCAATTGCGCTATATCTGGGAGGTCGCACACCACGACCTCAACGTATCGGCGACCGCGCAGAGTTTGTATACGTCACAGCCCGGCATCAGTAAACAGATTCGTCTGCTCGAAGATGAACTGGGCGTGGAGATTTTTGCGCGCAGTGGCAAGCACCTGACCCATGTGACACCCGCAGGTGAAGATATTCTAAAAGCTGCAGAGGAGGTGCTGTTCAAGGTCAAGAGCATACGCCAGGTCGCCGAAGAGTATGCTGATGAAAAGAAGGGAAGCCTTTCTATCGCCACTACGCACACACAAGCGCGCTACGCATTACCCCCGACAATCAAGACCTTTATTGAGCACTACCCGGATGTTTCGCTGCATATGCATCAGGGAACTCCTATGCAGATCGCCGAGATGGCTTCTGACGGCACGGTGGATTTTGCCATTGCCACCGAGGCTATGGAGCTGTTCTCCAACTTGATTATGATGCCTTGCTATCGCTGGAATAGGTGCATTCTTGTGCCCAGGGATCACCCATTGACGCAGCCGTCAGAACTGACGCTGGAAGATGTTGCTGCACATCCCATTGTTACTTACGTGTTTGGGTTTACCGGGCGCTCCAAGCTGGATGATGCCTTTATGGACCGTGGACTGGTGCCCAGAGTGGTGTTTACCGCCACGGATGCAGACGTCATAAAGACCTACGTACGTCTGGGGTTGGGTATTGGCATTATCGCGGGCATGGCCTACGACGAGTCTATCGACAATGACCTGATTGCGCTCAATGCCAGCGACCTTTTTTCCAGTAGCATCACCCAGATTGGTTGTCGCCGGGACACTTTTCTGCGTGGCTATATGTATGAGTTTATCGAAGATTTTGCACCTCATCTCTCGCGAGAATTGGTGACCGACGCCTTTGGTTGTCATACCAAGGCTGAACTTGCGGAATTGTTTTCACACCTGGATTTACCCGTTTACTGACGCGCTGTTTCAGAAACTCATATAGAGGTACTCACCGAAAATCTGCCCGCAGGTCTTGTGTCGCGTGTCTCACAATGTTTAGATTGTCGCGCCTAAAAACAGTCTATTCTCACCATAGGAGATGACAACGTGGAACTGGCCTGTCTTGACCTGGAAGGGGTGCTCGTCCCGGAAATCTGGATCGCGTTCGCTGAACGCACTGGTATTGAAGAACTGCGCGCAACCACCCGAGATATACCCGATTACAATGTA
>PKCY01000162.1 GCA_002862985.1 Haliea sp. | reverse complement strand
CACGCTGGTGGATGCAGATTTGGCAAACAACAGCTGTGGGTGGCAATGGGTGGCCGGCAGCGGGGCAGATGCGGCCCCATACTTCAGAATATTCAATCCCACGCTGCAGGCGCAGAGGTTTGATAAGGCAGGGGAATATATCAGGTGCTGGTTACCTGAGCTAGCTGCGCTGCCAGATCGCTATCTGCATCAACCCTGGACGGCTCCGGCCGATGTCTTGAGCAGCGCAGGCGTTACGCTCGGCGACACCTATCCCGCCCCTGTTGTCGATCATGCTGATGCCAGGGCCTCTGCGCTGGCGGCTTACGCAGAGGTCAGGTCCCAGTAATGAAGTACCTTGCACACTGTGCGCGGTGCGGATTGCAAAGAGACGCGATTGAAAGTGAGCCAAAACATCCTATGATCCGTATCCTTCTCACCCATTAGAGTGAAATAAACGCTATGACTGTGTTGCACGAAGCTGTGGATGTAAATAGACCGCTTGAAGAGGTCTTTGATTACGTTAGTGATTTCACCACCACGGCTGAGTGGGATTCTACGGCGGTCTCCGCGTGCAAAATGACACCCGGCGAGATCCGCGTGGGTACCCAGTTCGAGGTGATATGTGCGTTACCGGTGGGTAGCGTAACCTTGCGTTATACGGTTCAGAGGCTGGAACCCAATCAGTGCATAGAGCTCCTCGGCACAAGCAGGTTTTTTGAGGTTAGAGATGTCATCTCGTTTTCACCATCCGCAACGGGCACGCATATAGATTACCAGGCAGAATTTTCTTTCAAGCCGTGGGTAGTGCCCATTGCCGCTTTGTCTGCTAAAGGCCTTGAGAACATGGGCAGGGAATCGGTGGCAGGACTGCGACTTGCGCTTGAAGATAATTTCCCACTGCAACAGACCTCGAGTTTCATTCGAAGGGCCGATCGAATGGTGCTGCCAGGTGTGTCGCTGTTCTCTCGTCTGGGTTATGTGCTGGGTCGCAAACGATTCAATCCCATGTCAGCCTCTGTGAAGAACAAGCATATGGTCATTACCGGTGCCTCTTCCGGTATTGGTTACGCCTCGGCGCAGGCTCTGGCCCGGCGCGGCGTTAGTCTGACCCTGGTAATGCGCAATCGCCACAAGGCTGAAGAGACCGTCGAGCAATTGCAGCGTGAGACGGGTAATTCTGACATACGTTACGAACTGGCCGATTTAGGCCTTATGGCAGATGTCGATGCGCTGGTGGCGAAATTGAAAAAACGTCGCAAGCCCATTGACGTGTTGATCAATAATGCCGGCGCGCTGTTCAACCCCAGAGCTGAGTCCGCCGAGGGACTGGAGAAGAGTTTTGCGCTCTTGCTGCTCAGTCCCTATCGCCTGACACTGGGACTCAAGCCGCTGCTGGCCAAGACGCAGGCAGCCCGTGTAATCAATGTGGTTTCCGGGGGTATGTACAGCCAGAAACTGGAGGTGGACAGTTTGATTGTTCCCCAGGGGGCGGAATATTCTGGCAGTGCTGCCTATGCAAAACAGAAACGCGCGCTAATGGCGCTTACACAGGAGTGGGCTGCAGAGTGGCGTGACGAGGGGATTGTTGTTAACGCAATGCATCCAGGGTGGGCGGATACGCCTGGCGTGCAAGAGGCTTTGCCGCAATTCAGGAGGCTGACGAAGAGTGTACTGCGCTCATCGGCAGAGGGTGCAGACACTATCGTTTGGTTGGCGATGGCCACAGAGGCCGCTAGTGCTAGTGGGAAACTGTTTCTTGATCGGGAGAGCCGACCTATTCACCTGTTGGGTTCAACTAAAGCGAGTGGAGACGAGCGGCAAAAGCTCGTCGACTTCCTGCAGCAATTTCAGGTGCCCGTCCTTTCGATGCGCAGCGCCAAAACCTGAATGCCGAACGTCCGCTAAAACCCCAGTCAGGAACTCACAACCCAGTCGTAGCCAGCTAATTTATCATCGATTGCCCACCGAATAGGGCATTCTAGCAGGTGGTCAGCCTGGTAGATTGTCCACGCTACTATAGTGACAGTGTTGCGCTCCAGAGGCACCCACTGGAACGCAAATGTGTACAAGCTGTCAGCGCGGTCTCGCCGCGACAGTGGAGTAGGAGAAGCGTTGAAAAGATTCACTCCCAAAAAGGCAATGCTTGGTTGGGTAGCGGCACTGGGATTCCTGCTGGCGTCGCCACCAGCGGCCGCGGTGCAAGACCAGCCGGCCACACCTTAGCCAAATCTTCCTGTGCGCAATCCATCGGTGGCACACAGTCCCTATGCGATCTCCCACCATAATTCCGCGCAGACCGAAGTCTCTGAGGTCAATGGCCCCAGTGTCGGTGGCAGGCTGGGCCTGGATGAGGTCAAGGCGTTGCCGACGGTCTCTGCCTCCAATGGGCTGGTCTGCATTGCCAATCGCCGCAATGATGCTTACGAATACTTTGCCGCAGATTGGGAAACCGGTGAGAAAAAGGCAACCTGGCTGTTTCCCAACGATAGGGTGCTGTGAAATAACTGGGGCGGCATTACTGTCTTCCTTCCGAACGGAGAATTTTTTTATTGGGTGGCTTCTTCGCTCTTAAGCGTTACGATACGGGTGCTATCAGGTAGTTGTCGCCACAAGGAAGACCGAGTCTTATGTTGTTACTTAAAATCAGGCATCGTCAATGTAGAGACGGTATCGGTTCCATATTTTCAGTCCTACCGGCCCTTATGTTGGCGATCTGCGGCATTGTACTTAGCGCCTGCGCCGATACATCGGAACCTGTTACTGCAGTCGATACTGCACCCTTGGTGGTTGAAGTTACCGTAGTGGAGCTGCAGCCGCAGACGTTACAGCGCACCATCCGAACCTTCGGCGTAGTGGAGGCGTTGGAGGAGATTAACGTGGCGGCGGAACTGTCGGGCACAGTAACCGCTGTGCACGTCGACGAGGGCGACAGGGTAGAAAGGGGGCAAGTGCTACTGGAGCTGGATCCACAGAAGCGTGCGCTTGCTGTGGATCAGGCGGATCAACAGGTGCAGCGTGCCCAGGCCGCCCTGCAGGAGGCTCGGCTGAAGTTGCAGCGACGAAAAAATCTGGCTGAGAAGGAGACTATTTCCCGCGAGGTCCTGGACAACGCTCAGCTGAGCGTTGATGCGTCCACCGCTGACTACCAGCAGGCGATAGCCAGCCAACAACTGGCCGTTCGCGAGTTGGCCGATACCCGAATTGTTAGCCCCACGGCTGGGCTGGTGGAAATTCAGGCAGTGGAGGTTGGTGAGCCGGTACAAGCGGGTGCCAGCTTGATTACGCTGCAGGCGGTACAAGGCCTGCGCGTGCATACCTGGGTCAGCGAGGCTGATGTTACCCAGGTACAAGCCGGCGGCCGCGCGATGGTTACCGCCTCAGGCTCGGCTGGCAGTGAGTTTGCAGCCAATATTGAGTGGGTCGGTGTTAATGCGGATCCGGCGACGGGAAATTTCCCGGTGAAACTGATTCTGGCAGAGAGTACCGATGCTCTGCGTCCTGGGATGACGGCGAGCGCAGACCTTCAGGGTATCAGCGTGAATGACGCATTGCTCTTGCCTGAGGCGGCGCTGATGGATCGCGACCGTCGACGTGTCGTGTTTGTGGTAGAGCAGGGTGTGGCCCACATGAGAGAGCCTTTGCTGGCGGCCGGGTTCAGTAATCGGCTACAGGTGTTGGATGGTCTCGCGCCCGGAGACCAGGTTGTGGTATCGCGGCAATCACTGTTGCTCGATGGTACAACTGTCGCTGTCCGCAGCGCAGACTAGTCAGCATGCAATTCCTTATAAGCTGGTTTATCGACAGGCCGCTGGTGATCAATATGATCATGGCGATAGTCTTTATTCTGGGCTATCTAACGATTGCCGACATGCGTTACGAGTACAACCCCAATGTCGATATGGGTGTGGTCAACATCACCACCATTAAAGCGGGTGCCGGACCCGAGGAAGTTGAACTCGCTATTACGCTGCCACTGGAAGAAGAGTTGCTGGAAGTTGAAGGCATCAAAAAACTCTATTCCAACAGTATGGAAAGCCTGTCGGTAATCACCCTTAACCTGGACCTCGATGCCGCCGACAAGCAGGACATTATGCGGGATATTCAGCAGGCGGTAGACCGCGCTGCTGCCCGGCTACCCGGCGACTTGCTGGAAAAGCCCTTGGTGAATGAGCTATCGACCCTGGTAACGCCGGTCATGGAAGTGCACGTCACTGGTGATGTGCCCGAGGCACTGCTGCGGGACGTCTCGCGCAATGTGGCCGACGGTCTGCGCGAAGTTGAGGGTATAGCGAGCGTTGAGAAACAGGGCTATCGGCGCCCGGAAGTTCGCATTCTGTTGGAACCGGAAAAGCTGGCTGGACTGGGTATCAGTCACGATGAAATTATCGCAGCGATTCGTACGCGCAACCTGCGCGACAGTGGCGGTGCAATCGATTCATTCACCGCCGAGAAAAAGATTATCGCCGTGGGTCAGTTCCAGGACCCGCGAGAAATACAGAGCGTGGTGGTACGGTCTGGAACTCCCGGCAACGCAGTGCTTCTGCGGGATGTCGCCACTGTGGTCGTAGACTTCGAAGATTGGGAAATACAGTCGCGGGTCGATGGGCGTATGAGTATTGCGCTGCAGGCACGAAAGAAGGCACTGGCCGACGAAGTCCATACGGCAGCCAATGTGCGAGCTTTTGTCGAAGGCTTTTCCGTACCGGCAGGCATTAAGCTGGTGATGGTGGCTGACATATCACGTCTCACCGTGAATATGCTGGACGTCTTGGGGGGTAATGCCATTCTCGGCCTGGTGTCGGTTATGTTGTTGCTCTGCTACTTTCTGGAGTTGCGTTTCGCCCTGTGGGTGGCAGTGGGTATTCCGTTTGCTGTGTGTTTGTCTTTCCTGGGGCTCGCGGCAATAGACGTCACTATCAATGCGATGAGTTTGACTGCCATTGTGCTGCTGATGGGTATTCTTGTCGATGACGCGGTGGTAGTCAGTGAGAACGTTCAGCGCTTGCGGACAGAGGGATTTGGGCGCCGCGAGGCCAGCATTCGCGGCGCAAGCCAGGTTGCACAGCCGGTGATTTTCAGTGCGCTGACTACGATACTGGCATTCGCGCCCTTGATGCTGATGGAGGGTGTAAATGGTGAGTTTATGCTGCCCTTTCCGCTGGCCGTTGTGGTGCTGCTGTCCGCTTCCCTGTTTGAGTGTTTGTGCTTGTTGCCCGGACACTTGGCACATGTACCGCACAGTCCTGGGAAAACGCGAGCGCGCGCGTTCGAGCGGCTGCGCGAGTTTTACTCCCGAAAAATCACGACAGGATTGAGGCGTCGGTATATGACTCTGGTGGTCTTTGTCCTGGTATTTGTCGGCGTGATGTTCATTGGTTATCAGACCATCAACTTCAATATGTATCCCGATGTCGACATTGATACGGTACAGCTGAAAGTTGAGATGCCGGTGGGGACTCGGTTTGAGGATACTGTCGCCGCTGTGGCGCGTATGGAAGCGCAGTTGCGCGAACGGGTGTCCGCCGAGGATTTGCTGGCAATCACCAGCCAGGTCGGTCATCACGACACAGATTTTTATGGCACAACACAGGGGCGCAATCATGCTTGGGCGATGATCGCCATACAGCTGGAGCCGCTAGGCCGGCGCAATGGCGATACCGACACTACGCAACTGGTCGAGGAGTTGCAGGCCTGGGCTAGCGAGCAGCAGGGATTTCAGTCATTAGTAGTGCAGGCCCAGACCGATGTGCCTGTTGTAGGTAAACCGGTTCAGGTCGATGTCATCGGTAGCGGCGAGGAACGG
>PKCY01000129.1 GCA_002862985.1 Haliea sp. | reverse complement strand
CATTGCGGGTTGTGAGTATTTTAAACTTGGCAGATATAGTGCAGAGGCTTAGTCTCACAGACACATTTGACTCAGGCATTCCTTTTTATAGCGTCGATGGTGAAATATATTTTCATAGCGGTGTTGTGGAGGTGGCGCGGATGGATGTGCAGGGTGGATCCAGCTTTCAGTTTAGCGGAGTGTCTGATCTACAGACTCAAAGCCTCGATGGCGAACTGGTGGCGACGCTGCCGATTGCCCGAAACCTGCCGTGGATTGCCGCGCTCGCCGCCAGCCTTCCAGTGGCGGCCGGGGTATACCTTGTCAGCAAAATTTTTGACAAGCAGATGAATCGGTTGTCCAGCGCAGTGTATTCAATTGATGGATCCTGGAGTGACCCACAAGTGCGATTTGATCGTCTATTCGACGATACTCAAAAGTTACGGGCTAAAGCGTCATCTGATGCCTCGGTGCAAGCTGATAGCGCAACCTTAGCTGCGGATCGTGCTGAGACAATGCCACCGCAAGCAACAGTGGATGTCCAGGCTCCGGGTCAGTCTGTGTTTCCGTAAAGCGCCTGTAACTCCCGCAAATACGCGAACAACTTTCGATTGGCTGCGGGCGGTTTGCCACGTTGCTGTTCGCGTTGGTGCTGTAAAACCAATTGACGCAACTGTTGCCTGTCAGCTTGAGGCCAGCGGTTCATCGCCAGTTCCACTCCGCCAGTGCCTTGGGTAAAAATATCGTCGCGCAGTTGCTCTAGTTGATGAAAGGCGGCTGTGTTGCCAGTGCGGACTTCATGCATCGTCCGTAGTGCTTTTTCTATGGGCGTAGGGTCGATGCCGCGCATAAGCTTGCCGATAAATTGCAGTTGGCGCTTGCGAGCGCTGTTGCTGCTAATCTGCCGGCATTCCGAGATTGCCAGCTGCAGCTGTTCATCGTCGATAGGAATCTGGGCGAGTTGCTTCTCGCTCAGGTTCGTCAGCGATTCACCCATGCTCTGAAGGGCAAGCATCTGTCGTTTGCGCTCACTCTTACTCGGTGGGGCATCCTCTTCCGCGCTGTCGTCCTGATACCAGTCAGCCATAGTATAATTCAGCCATAGTATAATGTTGCAAGACCAAGGAAAGAGACAAAGCCCTCAACATCGGTGATGGTGGTCAGGACGACGCTGCCCGCGAGTGCCGGATCGATATTTATACGGGTCATCAGCAGTGGGAGTATAGCGCCAGCCAGCGCAGCGGTGAGTAGGTTGATTACCATTGCGGCGGCAATAATGAGTCCAATATTCCAGTCGTCGAACCACAACGACGCCGTGACCGCCACTACGGACGCCCAGAGTACTCCGTTCATCAGGCCAAGCAGTAATTCCCGGTTGATCAGCCAGTTCTGGTTGTTTCTAGAAACCTGCCCCAGTGCAATGCCGCGTACCAGTACGGTTAGCGTTTGCGCACCGGCAACGCCACCCATGGAGGCGACGATGGGCATCAGTACTGCCAGTGCAACGACCTTCTCGATGGTTCCCTGAAATATATTGATGAAGCTCGCGGCGATAAAGGCGGTAAGCAGGTTGACTCCCAGCCAGACTGCCCGTCGCGGTGCGGCACGAGAAAACGGCGCAAACGTATCGATGTCTTCTTCCAGTCCTGCCATGGACATCAAAGAACGGTCAGCGTCTTCGCGGATGACATCAATAACATCGTCAATAGTGATTCGACCCAACAGCCTCCCACCCGCATCAACCACCGGGGCTGAGACCCAGTCGTTGCGTTCGAACAGGCGCGCTACTTCTGAGTCTTCCATGTCGACTGGGATGGGTTCGATATTTGTCACCATCATCTCTCGCACAGAGACCGAGGGGTCTGATACCAACAGTGTGCGCAACGACAGTAACCCGATGAATTGATCGGAGCGGTTGACGACGATTAGATTGTCTGTCATCTGTGGAATTTCATCGTGACGACGTAAATATCGCAGTACCACCTCAATCGTGAGTCTGGCCCGAATAGTGATGGTGTCGGTGTTCATCAGACCGCCGGCGACATCGTCCGGAAAATGTATTACCCGCTCCAGGCGCGCGCGATCTTGTTGATCCATGGCGGTGAGCACTTCCTGGGTCACATGATCCGGGAGTTGTTGCAGGATGTCGGCGATGTCGTCGTCTTGCAGGCCTTCGGTAATCAGTGCGACCTGGGCGGCATCCATGGCGATGAGAAACTCTGATTGAAGATCTTCGCTCAGTTCACCAAGAACCTCGCCTTCACGGTCGATTTCGACCATTTGCCACAATATGTGCCTGAACTTGGGTGGGGAGGACTCGAGGAGGTGCGCGACATCGCCGGGAGAGAGGCCATTCAGCATCCGTCGCACGTCGACGAAAGTGCCGCTTTCCAGAGCCGTAGACAGTCGGTCGAGAGTCTTCTGAGATGCCACCTGCTCCTGTACCATCTTTTACTCCCGGAAATGACCCCTATGACAGTTTGTCTGGACAGGGAATTATCCGGAAAAGCAGCGGGGGCAACAACGGGATTAGTTACAGATTTGTGGCTTACTCACCCTCTTCAAAGTAGTCATCTATCAGATTCTGCAGGGCTTTGAGTGCTTCTTGTTCATCGGGACCCTCTATTTCAAGGTCTAGAACCGTGCCTTGCCCTGCCGCCAGCATCATGACGGACATGATGCTTTTGCCGTCAACTAAATCTCCGCCGTTGCCAGTATGAATGCGACTGGAAAAGGATGCGGTGCACGCGACAAATTTCGCTGCTGCGCGCGCATGCAGACCTAGTTTGTTAATTATTGTTACCTGAGTGCGGATCACACGCGGCCCTGACTACCCTATTTCTCTGTGTCTTACATGTATTGCCGGGTACTGTTCCTGATAATGCTGAAACAGACGATTAGCCAAATATACTGACCGATGTTGCCCTCCGGTACAACCCAGGGCTATGGTCATGTAACTGCGATTGCCCTCCCGGTAACGCGGCAACCAGGTGTCGAGGTAACGGCAAAGGTCGCTGTATAACTCAGCGGTTAGCGGCTGTTCCTCGAGGAATTGGCATACCTCGGGATCGAGGCCGGTCTTCATGCGCAGCTCCTTTACCCAGTGCGGATTAGGTAGCATTCTCACATCGAAAACCAGATTGGCATCTGAGGGCACGCCGCGCTTGAAGCCAAATGATTGCACCAGTATGGACATGCTGCCTGCGGATGTTCCTAGCAGTCGTTGCTTAACAGCATCGCGTAGCTCGTAAATCGTCATTTGGCTGGTGTCCAGCACCAGTGAAGCACTGCCGGAAATGGGCTCAAGTAGCTCGCTTTCCCGGTCAATGGCCTCTGCCAGCGGTATGGAGTCAGTGCTCAGTGGGTGTCGACGTCGAGTTTCACCAAAGCGCTGAATCAGGATTTGTTCCTGCGCGTCAAGAAACAGCACATGGCTGTCTACTGAGGAGGGCAGCGAATCGAGAATTGCTCGAAACGTTTCCAGATCCTTCCAGGCATTACGTGCGTCGATACACACCGCTGTTCCCTGAAAAAGCTCGTACTCGGCGCCACTTATTTTGTCGACCAGCGCCGGCAGTAGGGAGACGGGAAGGTTATCGATGCAATAGAAACCCTCATCCTCAAGCTGATTGAGGGCAGTACTTTTACCTGAACCGGAGCGACCACTAATAATTATCAAACGCATCGCATGTCTCAGCTTAGCTCGTTATGCCGCAGGCAATATTATAGAGACTATGGTTGTCTCTGGCGGCGCGCAATCGTTTACATAAATCTTCCTGGCTGAACAGGTGAGCAATTTCGGCCAGAATATCCAAGTGTTGTTGATGCGCTTCCTTCGGCACCAGTAGTATGAACAGCAGGTCCACCGGTTGATCGTCCGGCGCGTCGAAGGGAATCGCTTCCTCCAGTGTGAGCATTGCCCCCAGCGGTTCGACACACTCGGTCACGCGACAATGCGGGATGGCAATTCCCTGACCCATGCCGGTGCTGCCCAGCTTTTCTCTGGCAATAAGTTGATCCAGGATTTTGTCATAGATTAGAGATGGCTGGTCATCGCTGAAAATCCTAGCGATAGTTTCAAACAATCTTTTATTACTGAGGTTTGGCGCGCGGCAGATTGTTCGATCTGGAGCTAATATTTGGTTCAATGCTTGCATGTAGGTTTTATCAGTGTCCCCTGTGCTTTTGCTTGTGTTTGATGAGTTGACGGTCGAGTTTGTCTGCCAATGCGTCTATGGCGGCGTACATGTCTTCGGAGTCTGCATGAGCAAATAAATCTCCACCGGCTATATGAACGGTTGCCTCTGCTTTTTGAACCATTTTTTCAACAGATAGGATGACGTGGGTGGTAGTGATCTGGTCAAAGTGACGTTGCAGGCGCTCGAATTTATTTTCCACGTATTCTTTCAGTGGTGTGGTGATTTCGAGATGGTGACCAGTGATGTTGAGTTGCATAAATTGCTCCCTTTGTTGTGTTGGCTTGAGTGGCGTCTGACTCGGACAAAACCGGATGCTGACTAATTGATTCTAGACTAATCTTTTACGCTCATTGGACGGTGGAATAAAAAGTGTGTCGCGGTATTTAGCGATAGTACGTCGGGCGACTGAAACGCCTTGTTCCTGCAGTAGTAGCGTAATTTTGTTGTCACTTAAAGGTTTACGTGGATTCTCTGCTGCGACCAGTTTCTTGATAAGCGCGCGGATAGCGGTGGATGAACATTCACCGCCGGTCGAGGTGGCCACGTGGCTGGAAAAGAAATATTTGAGCTCAAAAATACCGCGAGGCGTGTGCATGTATTTGTTTGTGGTGGCTCTCGATATAGTGGACTCATGCATTTCTATCGCGGCTGCGATGTCATGTAGCACTAGTGGTTTCATAGCTTCCGCGCCATATTCTAGAAAATTTCGCTGGTGTTCCACTATTCGAGTGGCAACTTTCATTAAAGTTTCATTGCGGTTGTGCAGGCTCTTCAGAAACCAGCGTGCCTCTTGCAGGTTATCGCGCAGAAACATGTTGTCGGCGCTGTTGTCGGCTCGCTTAATCAAACTGGCATAGTTGTTATTGATTCGCAGTTTAGGTGCGATATCGGGGTTGAGTTCCACCAGCCAGCGCCCATCCTTCTTGCTCACGAAGACATCTGGCACGATGTACTCAATCTCCTCTGGCACGGCCGTATGTCCGGGGTTGGGGTCCAGCGATTGAATAAGGTTCAGTACGTCCTTGAGTTCGTGCTCATTCAGTCGGGTGCGTCTCAGAATCTGCGTGAAGTCACTAGTGGCCAATTGTTTCAGGTATCGACCGATAATCAGCTTGGCCTGATCCAGCCAGGGCGTGGACGCGGGCAAATGATTAAGCTGGATTTGCAGGCACTCCTGAAGGCTGCGAGCGCAAACGCCGGACGGCTCGAACTGTTGCAATCGATGCAATACGGCAACCACTTCGTCCGGATCGATCTCTATGTCGTTCTCCAGGGACTTGTAGATGTCCTCCTCAGTCAACAGCAGGCGTCCGTTGTCATCCGTCGCGTCAATGATGGAGAGGGCGATGAGTCGATCTGTATCCGATAGTCGAGTAAGGCCGAGTTGCCACAGCAATTGCTCGCGCAGAGAGTCGCTGCCGGTGCTGGTTGCGCCGATATCTCCTTCGAAGTTTTCGTCTGCCGATGGTGCCGGTGCTGACACTGACACTGACGCGGAGGGTAGAAGATCATCCCACTGGGTATCGACAGGCAGATCATCGGGAATGTTGGCAACTTCGGTCGATCCCAGTTCGGTGCCGTCATCGAAATTTTCGGAGGCGGTCTTTTCTAATTCTTGTCCGTCG
>PKCY01000291.1 GCA_002862985.1 Haliea sp. | reverse complement strand
CATGCTCGGAGCCATACCGTGCCAGGATGGAACGGCACAGGTGGCCTTCGATCGCGCAGCTTTCATCGCACATTTGGCAACGCTAGCCTGGCCGGCCGCGTTCAAAGCCAACGGTCAACGTCACCCGCTACAAGCTCAGGTTGCCCAGAACATTGATGAGGTGGAGGTGGAGCACGACAACGGTCGTTCCCGGGAATTGAATTTTTTTTGGATCGGGATAAAAATGGAGTGCAATACCGGATTCAGCGTTCGCCATGCCGAACCTGAATCAGCTCAGCCATCACCGCTACAGCGATTTCCACCGGCGTCTTACTGCCAATAGAAAGCCCCACAGGCGCATGTAATCGCGAAATCTCGCTCTCGGAAAGTTCCAGCAATCGCAAGCGCTCTAGTCGTTTTACGGTCGTCTTCTGTGATCCCAATGCACCCACGTACCAAGCTTCTTCAGTTAAAGCTTCCATCAGCGCCATGTCGTCGATTCGAGGATCATGGCTTAGAGTAATTATGGCTGTCTGCGCATCGACACCCAGCTCGCGAATGACATCATCTGGCATGCCGCCGAGCAGGGTCACTTCCGGTCCCTCCCAGAGCTCGAGCATCTGCTTCCTTGGATCAGTGACAATCACCTCAAAGTCGAGAGCCTGGGCTAGCTCGGAAATAGCGACTGCCAGTTGTCCGGCGCCGATCAACAGCATGCGCTGTCGAGCACCGAAAAAATGCCGTAGTACGGATCCGTCAAAAGATGTCTCCGTCACCCCGTCTGCGGTTTCTACTACCGTTTGATTCCGCTCCATATTAAATAGGCGCAGAACACTGCGGCGCTCTTTCAGTGCAAGAATGACCTGATTCGCCCATTCCAGGCCCTCAGCCTCAAATGGCTCAACCAGCACCGAAATTCTGCCGCCGCAGGGCAGACCGAGACGTTCGTTCTGCTCCGGATCTAGACCGTACTCTACAATTTGCGTAGACGCTGTTACGAATTCTCCGGAACGAATTTTTTCAAGAAGATCTTCTTCAACACAACCACCAGACACTGAACCAATCTGCTCCCCAGAGTGAACACAAGCCATGAGTGAGCCGACGGGCCGCGGCGACGAGCCAAGCGTACGCACCACTGTGCAAAGCCAGGGCAGTTTGCCCGACTCACGCCAGGCACAGATTTTCTGCAATACCGCTAGTGTGCTATTTTTCATGTGATGATGACCACGCTATGGACGCTTCGCTGGCTTCGCATTGGCTGCCGCCAGATCTGATCGCGTATCGATATCCATGAATATGCTGTCAGACTCAACATCTGCCTCGATTACTTGATGGGCGTTTTTTTGCAGCAATTGTTTCCCCCCGATATCTCCGGACAAAGTCATCAGATCGGGGAAGCAAACCGCAGGCCAGATCACCGGGTGACCCCGTCTGCCGCCATGCGTTGCTACAATGATGCGTGGGGACTCCTGCTGCAAAAAAACAGACAATAATGCATCGAGTGTCTTCGACTGTACTTGAGGCATATCCGCCAGCAGTATCGCCACCGCATCAAAACCCTCGGCCGCCTTGACGCCAACTCGCAAAGACGATGCCATGCCTTGGGAGTACTCTTCATTGATCTCAGGCTGATATTCCAGACCTTCCAGTGCCGCAGCAACTTTTTCTGCCTCGTGCCCCAATACGACAATAGTAGACTGCACATCGCTGGTGATCGCATTCTGCACACTCGAACGCACCAGTGTGTTACCACCAATTTCAAGGAGCAGCTTGTTGTCGCGTCCCATACGGCGCGAACAACCGGCCGCCAAAATAATTGCCGCCACCCTCCATGGCTTCTTGTCAGTGGATTCTCCGTCCGGCTCTAATACTTCCATTACTGTCATGAACACCCGGTCAACGCCGGCACCTTTTATACGCTAGCGGATCCCAGCTCGTATTTTGTAATCGGCAGCTCACGAATCCTCACACCACGGGCGGCGTAAATGGCATTGGTCAGCGCGGGCGCGATGCCCGGTGTTCCCGGCTCACCCGCGCCACCCCAGTGCTCCATGCTGTTGATAATATGCGTCTCGATCACAGGTGAGCGATCCATGCGTAATGCGTTGTAATCGTGGAAATTCGACTGGGCAACGGCGCCATTCTCGATCGAGATTTCGCCGTACAGCGCGGCCGTCAGACCGTAGACCACACCCGATTCCATCTGCGCTGTCAGGCCGTCCGGCGATACGGCAAAGCCTGGATCCACGACCACCACTACCCGGTCTACGCTTAAATCACCATCGGCTAGTGTCACTTCAACAACCTGTGCAACCAGTGTGCCGAAAGACTCCTGCAAAGAGATGCCGCGACCGCGACCTTCGCCCAGTGGTGTGTCCCAGTTTGCCGCCGCGGCAGCCTTGTCCAACACCGCGCGATGTCGAGGCAGGTGTGCCAGTAGCTCACGACGATAAGCATAGGGGTCAGCGCCTGCTTCATAGGCAAGTTCGTCGATAAAGGACTCAGTGAAAAAGCCATGCTGGGAGTGATCAACGCTGCGCCAGGCACCAAAGGGGACATGAGTCGGGCTGTCGGTGTAGTGCACGTATTGATTGGGTACAGCGTAAGGAACATAGGGTGCCTCAGCCGGCTCATGCTTCTCGACAAACTGGTTTTCCCAGGCCAGCGGTTTCCCCGCTTCGTCCAGAACCGCGCGGAACTCAGAGCGCACAGCGGGTCGATAGTGATCGTGCTGAACGTCTTCTTCGCGCGACCAAATCAACTTTACTGGTTTGCCAACGGCCCGAGCGAGCTTGGCCGCCTGAATAGCCGTGTCTGGTTTGGCGCGGCGACCGAAACCGCCGCCCATCTGATGCTGATGCAGAGTCACTTGCGTGACATCCACCTCCAGCGCAGCGGCTATGGCATGTTTTGTCCCCAGGGGGTTCTGGGTACCGGTCCATACTTCGCAGCTATCGCCATTGAACTGGGCCAAGGCATTCATCGGCTCCATACAGGTATGGGCCAGCCAAGGCACCTGATAGCTACGGCTGATTACCTTCTCCGCATTCGCAATGACATTACCGGCATCGCCTTTTTCGATATCCACAGTGCTACTGCCCTGCGCCCGGTCACGCTGCATATCTGCTGCGAACTGATTGAAGTAGCCCTGCGATGAACTACTGTCGTGATCAGTATGGCTCCACGTTATGTCCACTTCGCGCATGGCCCGACTAGCGTTCCAGTAGCTATTGGCAACCACCGCAACTGCATCATCAATTTGTACCACATCAACCACGCCCTGCATCGCCTTGGCCCGGCGGGCATCGAAGGACACCATGCTCGCGCCAAACACCGGTGGCGCCTGAATAGTTGCGTACTGCATGCCTTCTACGCTGGCGTCGATTCCAAACTGTGTGGTCCCGTTCACCTTGGCGGGAATATCCAGACGCGGCGTGCTGCGGCCCATGATTCGAAATTCATCCGGGTGCTTGAGCGTCGGAGAAGGATTGGGTGTCAGGCGTCCAGCCGCAGCGGCAAACTCCGCAAAAGGCGCACTGCGCTCGCCGTCAATTTCTATAATGCGGCCATCGCGCGCAGTCAGCTTTGCCGGGCTAACCTGCCAGGTCGAGGCCGCCGCCTCAATTAACAACTCCCGCGCCGCGGCACCTGCCACACGCATACCGTAAACACCCGTGGCGCGAACGCTCAGACTGCCTCCGGTTATCTGCATCTTCATCGCCTTGCTGGCCTGGAACATGAGGCCATTGACCGAATCTTCCAGCACGGCAGGCACTTTCATGCCGGCAAGCGCATAGCCTTTAGCCAGGGTCCAGTTGGCGTAGGCGTCTTCTGCCGGCGCCTCGAGGAAAGAGACATCCTCCCAGCGTGCATCCAGTTCATCGGCCAGCATCTGCGCAAGTACGGTCTGCGCACCTTGGCCCATTTCGCTGTGAGGCACGATCGCAACCACCTGGTTGTCGGCGCCGATCTTC
Source organism: Haliea sp. (assembly GCA_002862985.1). Taxonomy (GTDB): domain Bacteria; phylum Pseudomonadota; class Gammaproteobacteria; order Pseudomonadales; family Halieaceae; genus Marimicrobium. The sequence goes on along the minus strand of PKCY01000291.1, from coordinate 1,862 downwards.
ACCCAGGCATTAACCAAGTGCTCTCCCTCGGCAGCCACCAATGGAGCCAGTTCCGAGTTGCGATTGCCCAGACGCAAGCCCACGCCCACCAGCAACGCACCACCACCCAACACGCCGGTGGTTATAAACGCTCGACGTGTCCACTTACCCATGGCGCACCTCCTGCTCATCGGCGGGCTCCCAAACGGCCACCCCACCATCGGCGACTGCACGAATGGCCTTGTGAATGCGACTGTACATGCCGCAGCGACAGATATTGCCCGCCATCGCAGCGCGGATGTCATCGTCAGCAGGCTGCGGGTTGCTCGCCAGCAAAGCGGTCGCAGACATGATTTGGCCAGATTGGCAGTAACCGCACTGCGGGACCTGATAGTCGATCCAGGCCTGTTGCACGGGGTGCAGTTGATCGCCCTCGGCCAGCCCTTCAATGGTTGTGACCTGCTTGCCCACTGCACTTGCCACCGGAGTAACGCAGGCGCGGACGGGCGCACCGTCGAGGTGAATCGTACAGGCACCGCATTGGGCAATGCCGCAGCCAAATTTAGTCCCGGTCAGCGCCAGATTCTCCCGCAGTGCCCACAACAGAGGCATCTGCGGATCGACATCCAGAGCCACAGGCCGGTTGTTGACAGTCAATTCGATCATTGAAACGCCTCCCGAGGCATAATATTTAGCGATGGATAATATCCCATGCTCTCTCTCGTGGGTCGAGTGGCTAGAATGGCTCGAGAGCAAAAACAAAGGGGACGCTCGTCTTTTCTAGACATCACTGGCCTGGCTAGCGGATCGGGCTCGATATGCAACCCGGTGCGCGGTTAGGAATCCTTACCAGACCAATGACGACTAGATTTATTGCCTGGCACACACGCTTACGTAAACAGCCAGCGGCTAATAATATCACTTCTAATTCACTGTTACGAAAAAAATGAGGCTGTAGCCGTTCCTCGGACACAGAGACTCCCCAAAGCCCAACACTGGAAGATGACGCATCATCCCCTGTACTATCCATTATATGCCTATCAGTACTCAGGGAAAAAAATGCAGGAAATAAATGCACACATCACAGAATTCACCATCGACATCCCCGACGCCGAGATCGAGGATCTAAAGCGCCGCCTGGAGCTCACTCGCTGGCCCGATCAAATAGCGGGGACTGAGTGGTGCTACGGTGCAAAGACCGAATACATCCGCTCTCTTTGTGATTATTGGCGCAACGAATACGACTGGCGGAAACACGAAGCACGGCTCAATTGTTTTCCTCAGTTTAAGACGGAAATTGCGGGAACCGATATTCATTTCGTGCATGTTAGGTCGAAATACGCTGACGCAACGCCACTGCTCATTAGTCACGGTTGGCCAGGGACCTTTGTTGAATTTCTGCACGTCATTGACCCGCTCGTGAACCCCGAGGCGCATGGTGGAACCGCCGATAATGCGTTCCATGTTGTATGCCCGTCACTACCGGGCTATGGATTTTCCGGCACCACGACTACAGAACAGGTCGATACGCTGGCAATGGGCGAAGCGTTTGCCGAACTCATGGCGCGCCTGGGATACTCAAAGTACATAGCACAGGGTGGCGACTGGGGTGCGCTTATCACTTCCAATATCGGTTGTATCGATGCGGAGCACCTTTACGGCATTCATCTCAATATGCCTTTTGGATTCCCCACGACCGCTGATCCCAACGAGGGTTTGTCCGCTTCGGAGATTGCTGATCTGGCAACCATGGCACACTTTGAGCAGATGGAAACCGGCTACCAGAAAATTCAGGGGACCAAGCCACAAACGTTGGGCGTAGGTCTCAATGATTCACCGGCCGGGCTCTGCGCCTGGATTACAGAAAAATTTCATAGCTGGAT
>PKCY01000165.1 GCA_002862985.1 Haliea sp. | reverse complement strand
CAGCGGTGAATGTCACAACCTCGCAGCTGTAGTTGTCCTGTAACCAGCGTACGATCACCGACGTGTCCAAACCTCCGGAATAGGCCAGCACAACCTTGTTTACATCCGACATGTCATGCTCCTCTGGAGCTATGGTCAAAAAGGGCGCACAGTCTAACGCTGGGGAGGTTCAATTCCCAGCCCGTATTCGCGAACGTTCCAGTCCCTTTGTCTGAGCGCACAGTAAGCATTCATGAACCGATAGGTAAAACCCGTTTGCACGGCGCCGATGACCACCGGCAAGACACGGTACCTGTTACCGCTCACAGGGCTTGCGGCTGTATTTACCCGCAGGCCTGTAAAAGAGAATGACCTAAATAATTGAATTAAATGAAGATTTTTAGAAGGGACTCAAGCTCAGACGCCATTAAACCGACAACCCGCCGGGATGAATCCCAACGGGTTGTCGAAGGCTATTAAAACGGCCGAAACGCGATTACTTTTTCGCGCGTGCGGTTAATTTCCGTTTTGCGGCAGCTTTCTTCTTGGGTGCAGCTTTCTTCTTGGGTGCAGCTTTCTTCTTAGGAGCCGCTTTCTTCTTGGCGACAGCTTTCTTCTTGGCAGCAGCCTTTTTCTTGGGAGCAGCCTTCTTTTTGGACGCTGCAGCCCCGGCCTTGGACGTTACTTTTTTAGCGGCATCCTGAACCTGCTTTTTCACTTTCTTGCTCTTTTTGTTCGCTGCTTTCTCAGCCGCCTTCGCCTTCACAGCCAGTTTTTTCTCGGCATCGCGCAGCTGCTTTCTCAGTTTTCTTTCCAGTGCGTTGAGCTTCCTGGTGTCGGACTTGACACGCGCACGCATCCATTTTTCTGCTGAGGCTGCCAGGTGCTTCGCATTATCGATCTCGGCTTTAACCGCCAGTTCGGCCTTCTTCTCCATCAATTTTTCTTCGGCTGCCAGTTCCTTGGCCTTCAACTTGGCAGTGTCTACCCACTCGTCCAGCTGCCCGCGCACTTCCTTGAATACGTTGCCAAAAATACTGCCTTTTGCCGGCTTTTTCTTTGCCGTGACTTTTCTGGCTGATGATTTTTTTGCTGCTTTCTTCGGAGCTGCTTTAGCCCGCTTTACAGGTGTTCGTTTCTTTGCCGTAGCCATGTCGTTAGTCTCTAAGAGTTAGTGAACCTGTTCGAGGGCGGGAAAATAGCAATAACCCCATGGATATACAACGGTACTTTGCCAACTTTACGAAAACGAAACCGCACGAAAAAAGGTACGTGGACATGACAGGGCGATACCGCCTCTTTACTTTTTCAGTTAACCTGCGGTGTTAGTCGAGTCTACCCTTTCAATCCAGCGAAAATGCAATACGCCTTGAGGTCTCAGCGCGCGGTTGGCGTTCAAATCAGACGAACCAGCATTGGCATTCCCCTTTTGTGTTAGCATCAGCACCTGCACTTCAGGCCCTAAGGCTACATGTGAACCAACTAACAATTACCCGCCCCGATGACTGGCACGTTCACCTCCGTGACGGCACCGCGCTGCAACACAGCTGCGCCGACATGGCGCGCTACTTCGGCCGCGCAATCGTGATGCCCAACCTCACGCCGCCCGCCACAACCGTCGCTGAAGCGCTGGCCTATCGCGGTCGTATTCTGGATGCCATGCGCAAACTCCCACGCCAGTTCGAGCCACTGATGACGCTGTATCTCACTGATCAAACCGATACAAAAGAGATCCACCTCGCTGCGGCTACAGAGGGTGTGCATGCCGTCAAGCTGTATCCAGCGGGCGCAACCACCAACTCTGACGCCGGCGTCACCGAACTGGAGGGGCTGTTCCCGATACTGGCCGCTATGGAAGAAGTAGACTTGCCGCTGCTTATTCACGGCGAAGTTACCGACAACGATATTGATATTTTTGACCGGGAAAAAGTATTCATCGACCGTCATTTAGCGCCTATTGCCGAACGCTTTCCTGCGCTGCGCATTGTGCTGGAACATATCACCACAGACGATGCCGTGCAGTTTGTCAGCGGTGCCGGCAACAATGTGGCTGCAACCATTACGGCCCATCACCTGCTGTTCAATCGCAATGATATGCTGGTAGGCGGTATTCGGCCCCACTACTACTGTCTGCCCATACTCAAGCGCAATATTCACCAGCAGGCGCTGCAACAAGCTGCCATCTCTGGCAACCCCAAATTTTTTCTGGGCACAGATTCTGCACCCCATAGCACCGCCAGCAAGGAAAGTAGCTGCGGCTGTGCAGGCGTGTATTCTGCGCACGCTGCGCTGGAGTTCTACGCGGAGGTGTTCGAGCAACTCGACGCGCTAGACAAGCTGGACGCCTTTGCAGGCCATTTCGGCCCCGACTTCTACCGCCTGCCCCGCAATACCCAGCGCATCACACTGCGTAAAAGAAGCTGGAATGTTCCGGCCAAACTACCAATGGGCACAGGCACGTTAACGCCCCTGCGTGCCGCGCAACCAGTCACTTGGGAAATTGTAGAAGCCGGAGCAAACAAGTGAGCAATTCAGGCGAACACCGTATCTGCGATCGCTTTCGCGGCTTCCTGCCCGTTGTCATAGATGTTGAAACCGGCGGCTTCATTGCCAGCACCGACGCCGTTCTTGAGATAGCCGCGACCACAGTGCGCATGAATGAAGACGGGGTACTGCGCGCGCACCGCACCCTGGACTTTCATGTGCAACCGTTTGAAGGCGCAAATATCGAGCAATCGGCATTGGATTTCACGGGGATCGACCCCTACCACCCGTTTCGTGAGGCTGTCCATGAACAGGAAGCGCTGGAGGAACTGTTCAGCGTCGTGCACAAGGAGATACGCGACCAGAAATGCACTCGTGCAATTCTGGTCGGACACAATGCACACTTCGATGCAGGCTTTATCAATGCGGCGGTAGAGCGCTGCAGCATAAAGCGCAATCCTTTCCACCCCTTCTCGTTTTTCGATACGGCAACCCTGTCTGGTCTGGCCTACGGCCAAACCGTTCTGGCTAAAGCCTGTGCGGAAGCGGGCATTCCCTTTGACAGCAACGAAGCGCATTCAGCCGCCTACGACGCCGAACGCACCGCGCAATTATTCTGTGAAATCGTCAATCGCTGGAAAGAGTCCGGCGGCTGGATGCCAGACTTTGGCTGAATGGGCAGTACCGTTAGTCTTCGCCGCTAATCTGATTCAACAAGCCGTGGAGCTCAATCATCAGCTCGTCAACCTGATCGATACCCAGTAAATCGTACTTAAGAGATTCATCCAGCGGCAACAGTTGCAACAGTGTGCAACCAACCTGCCAGGCGTCATTGTAATCCACTTGCAAGTTCAGGCGCTCCACATGCGGGTGTATTTCCAGGCTGCGCAAGACGTCCAGCAACGATTGATTGTCTTCAGCCAGACGCACCGGCTCCAGGACCTCGCGCACCTCGACCTGCCCTAAAACGAGCCCATTCGCCTGTGTCTGGGTCTCAAACAAATCAAAGCGCTCAGCGCCCTCTATTGTAATGCCCAGCAGACCGTTGGGAAGCTGATCCCAGTCCACGATGTGGGCGCAAGTCCCATAGTCTCCAAGCTCTGGGGACGCCCTGCCGCGCTCAGCCAGTTCCGCCCCGCGACGAATCCACACGACCCCAAAGGGACTATTGGATTTCATGCAGTCGCGGACTAGATCGATATAGCGTGGTTCAAAAATTCGTAACGGAACACGGCCGTAGGGCAGCAACACTCCAGACAGGGGAAACAGCGGCAACTCATTCACAGATTCACACTCCAAAAAACACCGTCGGGCATACTCTGCGCCTCTAGTTTCGTCAACCGCTTAAGAGCTTCCTCACGGTTGTCGCCGCAGTATTCCCGCTCCGGGGCAAACGCCTTGCAAAGTGCGGGACGACGTTCATCACCGTGTAGTTCACAGCGCATGGCAGGACTGAGATGAACACAGGGAACCCCCGCCAGCTTGCCCAGCGGCATACCATAAAAGGGCTGCCCGATTGAAACCGCAATACAACAGGCACCACAGTCGGTTCGACATTGCATTAGTCGCAAATTTCCCACACCGGTTTACGCTGCGCGCGGCCGATCATGGGGGTGACCCCTCAGGGCCAAGCGGTTTAAACTGAACAATCAACCTGGGCAGAAACAGCAACGCGCCTAATACCGCAGCCACCATCGCCAGCACTGTAAGCAGGCCGAAATAAATACTGGGATTGAAATTGGACAACGTCAATGTCGAAAACCCAATCACAAGTGTCAGCGTTGTGTAGTACATCGCGCGACCGATACTGTTGTGGCAACGGTACATGGCAGCGCGGTAATCCCGATCCACGGGGAATTCTTTCATAAACCGATGCACGTAATGAATACAGTTATCCACTCCGATACCCACCACAATGGCCGCGATGGTGATGGTCATAATATCCAGCGGGATACCTGCCAAGCCCATAATCCCAAGCACCAGGCCAGCGGCAAGTACATTCGGCGCCAGTGCAATAACCGCTAATGGAACCGAGCGAAACAACACCAGAAACATGATCAGGATAGCGCCAAATACCGCCCCTAACGTGAGAATCTGTGAGCGAAACAAGCTTTGCAGCACGTTGTTGTACAACACCAACATGCCGGTGAATTGCACCCGCTCGGGCGCGAACCCCAGAGAATCCTCAAGGTGATGACGCACTTCGCGCAGGAAGTCATCGCGCCGCAGGTCTTCGCTTGTCTCCCTCACCCGCACAGTCAATCTGGCCTGCTCGGTATTCTCTGAAAAGTAAGGAGACACCATTAACTCCTTCATGTCATCGGGAAAACTCTTCTGCACAATAGCGAGTTCAACACCGCTAATATCTTCACCGATCATATTTTTGACCACGGCGAACACCGTCGACAGGGACAGTACCTTGCCGGTCTCAGGCAGAGAGTTGATGTAATCCTGCACCCTGTCCAGCTCGCGCATACCCGCCAGACTGAACCAATAACTGGGCTGGAACGACTCCTCTGAAGTAGCAAATGCATCGTCTGAACCGAACTCATCGCCCCACTCATCCGCATCGAAGTCGTCCGACGCTTGCCCGGAAAATTCATCGTCCTGAATAAACGGGTCGTCCGCCGACACCGGCGGCGCAGCGGTGTTGTCGGACACGTTTTCCAACCCGGGCAACGGCGCATTCCTGTCCGGTGGCATCAGGATGATATCCAGAGGGATCGTGCCACCAAGTTGCGAATCCAGCAGCTCCATGCCCTGGTAGATCTCCGTCGACTTGGAGAAGTAATCAATGAAACGGTTTTCAACCTCCAGTCGACTGATACCGAGGCCAATGAATACCGCAAGCAGGCCGGCCACCAGAAAAATACTGCCACCGTGGTGATCGGTCAGGCGCGCGAAATACGCGGTGAGTGCCGGAGCATCGCCGGTGTCATGGTGCTGCTTACTCTGAGGCCATACCAGCATCAGTGAGGGCACCATGGTGAATGTGGTGAGCAGGGCCACACACACGCCTACCGTCATCATCCAACCGAAGTCGATAACCGGCTGAATACCCGATACCACCAGTGACACAAACGCCACGATGGTTGTAATACTGGTGTAGAAGATCGGTATTGCCATCAGCTGCATGGTTTGCAGTACACGTTTGTGTAAATCCCCGTCGGGGTTCTGTGCGTGTAATTCCCGATAGCGCACGATTAAGTGAATCGTCATAGCCAGGGTAATAATCAGCAACACTGCGACAAAATTGGAAGAGATAATGGTCATGCGCCAATCCAGCACGCCCAGCAAGCCCAACATAATGACTACGGTTGTACTGCACGTGACCAAGGGAATCACCACCCAGGATACGCGCCGAAAAATGATAGCCAGCACTATCGCCATAATG
>PKCY01000329.1 GCA_002862985.1 Haliea sp. | reverse complement strand
GCTTCTCGGCTGGCAGTGATGCCTCGTTCGGCAAGTAGATCTTCGATGTCTCTGTGGCTGAGATTGAAGCGATAGTAGAGCCAGACGGCGTAGGAAATAATTTCTGGAGGGAAGCGATGGCGTTTGTACGTATTCATTGTCCGATTCTAGCAATTTCAGCGAGTTAAGTTGTCAGTACCCTCTCGACAGGCCGTTTGTTTGTTCTATACTTCGATCTAACCTATACTCAAATCACCCGTGTTCTTCACGGTCCGGGCCCGCAAGCTTGCCGGAAAACCTACTGAGGATATTGCACATGGCTTCTCAAAATCATCTTTCTGTGGTCACTGTTTTTTTGTCTTCGGTGCTAATCATCTCTTGTGGTGGTGGAGGTGGAGGTGGAGGTGGCAATAATCCGCCATCCCCACCCCCACCCAATAGCACATGCGCCACTGGTGACGACTGCGATTTTGTCGTCTCTCTCTCCAATCGGGTCGATCAGCAAGCAAATTTTTCTCCGACGCAAGAGTATAGTTATGCGTGGGGTTTCAATAATGCCCCCTCACAACTACAGGACAACGACAATACAAACCTCGGCTTTATCTGGGTTTCTTCCGACCCCGACAGCAAGCGCTTCGACTATCTCCAAACCTCTAATGTCGGCGATTATGAACCATTGACGAATTCCCCACCTACTGCGCTGTATGTTAAAGATATCGGCAATTCGTCTTCCGCAATGCGCCTGCAATATGGCAACCAGGTCCTCGATGCTACCCAGAACCCGGATGGCTTCTTCTATTTCGACCTGACGCAAATCACCCTCGAAACAAGCAGCCCTTACCAATTCACCGTGCACCCGTATGACGACAATGAAAATCGCGAACTTGCTGTGTGGCTATCCTCTACTTATCGCGCCGGCACTCCAACATCAGTCTTGTCGCTATGGGACGCGGGTACTCGCAATAAATGGATTGTCGGTACTATCGGCGGCACAACGTACCTGGCCTATGCGGGCGGACTCTACCAGTTTGCTCTGGATAACCCGGGCGGTTTTAGTCTTGACCTTGACATGGACCTGAATGGACAGGCGATGAATCTCAGTACAAATTACGCTCTCTTCGAGTACCTTGGCGGACCGGACGATGCCGATACCTGTCGGACAACCTTTAACTGCCAGGTACAGCTCAAAGGCCAGTACACGCTGCCGGTTTCCGGGCCTATCATTATCAGCGGATCAGGCCGCATCAATGGCTATGAAATGCTGAAAACCCCTTACGTCGGGAAATACACCGACGCTGACTTTAGACCGCAAGCACTGTCAGCATTGGCTACCAAAGCGGAGTACCGCGTGCAATCCGGGTTAATCGAACTCTCTTCGTCTGGCTCGACCACCGAAGGGTTTGCTATCGATATCGCCGGTATTACAGTTGGCTTTTCATCGCAGAGGCAGGATTCCTCGGTTCTTCTAAATAACAAAAATTTAGCCATGGCCAGTCCGGAAGATGTCCTGACAGGAAACATCAAGATCGATGCAAACAACTATCCGGTGAAAACGTTTGACTTCAAGATGGTCGGGAATTGGGCGGGGCAATCAGATGGGGTGGAGCCACAAGGTGCGGGATCCCAGCTGAGTTATACCTATTTGCATATTGCTGACGACTCGATGAAGGTGGCCGCAAGAGATGTGCGCTATACCCAGACAACCGTCTTACAAGGGGACGTTTCTACCGGCGGCGTTATCCATATTGGGTCCTATGGTACGCACCGGGAAAGCACCGAAGGTTCGGTCGTCGATGGTGTCTACGTTCACCGTATCACGCACAAGAATGTCGAAGACGATACCCGACCAGGCTATAAAGGCGCCGCCTTGGTAGCAGCGCAGACATGCGAGTTCGGTAATAATGTCGAAGGCGTAAAAGTCACTAACCTTCGGGTAAATGATCTCGGCAATGGCATCAGTAGCGTCAACAAACCGTTTAACCTCGGCCTCGGTGCAAGTTTTGGCTTTGATGATTGTGGACTCACTACTAAAACATTCGTTAGAAATTTGAGCTTTGAAGACTTTCAGATCTATCTAAATCCACTCGCTAAATCCACGATCTTTAACCGGGGTGCGGACGGGGGCACTATCTCGAATATCAATTTCTTTGACGGCAACGTAACCACACAAACTGCAGGCAAAGTAGCGATTTTCAATCTGGAGACTGACAGTAGTTTCGCATACTTCATCTGCGGCGTAGACACTGCAGACCAATCCGGTTGCTGGAATACTCTGGGTGAAAATGGTAACGGCGTCTATCCGACCGCCAGTAATATCACCTATGCCGGTCCTGACATCACCGACATCAATTTTCCATTCGGCCCATGATTCGGGCGCGTGCACGATTGCAGGCGCTCGCACTAACACTGCGGGTCGATTTCATCCGAGTCCGCGACGGTATTGGCAAATTAACTAGATCAGGCTGGAGATAGTTGACCTGTGATCTCTGGCTACTGCCTTACTCCACTTATTGAACGCACTGATCCTCAGGTTACGATAATGCTGAGCCCGAACCAGGTGCCTCCCCATGTTGAATAGATTGTAGACAGCCCTGTGTGCGGTCAGGAATTGCTGAGCCTGTCCGACTGACTTGAAGCTGATCCAAAGGCTTGCCAGGTGCAGGCAAGTTAAGTTGTCAGTACCTGCAGAATACATTAACGAGAAATCTCTTCACTACGTCGCAGCTATTGGGTTTATCGGAATTGGAGTGTTTACTTTTGTTGCTGATCTGCCTGTCATACGCCATGCTCACGATTGAGATGATAGCGGTCGAGAGGAATGTAAAGTGCAGAAGCGCTCACTATGCCGGGTCTGTGTAGCCCTCTGTCCGGTCAAGGTCAAAATTGACGCCGCGGGGGTGCCCGTATCGGCCAAGGGAGATAAGGACAACAGCCATTCTGAGGGATTCTTCTGCGCCAAGGGGAAGTACTATCCCGCGATGCATCGTAGTGACACGCGTTTCCTGCATTCTCAGAAACGCATGCCTGACGGTGAACTGGCCGCCATCTCCTCACAAGCTGCGATAAAGGAGGTCGCGGAAAAGATACAGGTCATCATCGATCAGCACGGTCCCCGGGCGGTGGCGATCTATTCGGGGACGTTACATTACCAGGCGTCATCGACGGCCGCGATGGCTTCAGCCTGGTGTAACGCGCTGGGCCTCAAGATGCTCTTCAGCAGCGGAACGATTGACCAACCTGGCAAGCAGGTTGCCGCCGCTGCGCACGGCCATTGGCTGGGTGGTTACTTCCCCTTCGATGAATGCGATGCCTGGCTGATGTTGGGCAGTAACCCGCTGGTGGCCATCTCCGGCGGAATTCCCCACGCCAATCCCGGACGACGCCTGAAACGTGCCCAGGAAAACGGTTTGAAGCTTGTCGTCGTCGATCCCCGGCGCACCGAGACTGCCAGGCAGGCTGCGCTGCATATCCAGCCACGGCCCGGGGCAGACCCGGCCATTCTCGCTGGAATAATTCGCGAGATTGTTGACCGGGACCTGTGTGACCGGGAGTTCCTGGAGCGACATGTCGATGGCTTCGAGCGCCTGCGCGCGTACGTGAAGCCCTATACCCCGGAGCGGGTTGCTGAAATTGCGGATATCCCGCCGCAGCAGGTAACCGAGGCAGCACAGTTGTTCGCCGCTGCGGACAAGGCTGTTTGCACTGCAGCAACCGGCGCGAATATGTCCGGCTGGAGTAATATCAACGAGTACCTGGTGCTTTGTCTGAATACTGTTTGCGGCGTCTACCGGCAAGAGGGCGACAAGGTGAGCAACCATGGTGTACTGACGACTCGCAGGGAGTTCAAGGCCCAGGCAATACCCCCTTACCCCATCGCGGGTTACGGTAAGCCGCTGCGGATCCGGGATTACTCGCCGGCGGTTTGCGGCCTGCCCACCTCTGCGTTGGCGGACGAGATCCTGCTGCAAGGCGAAGGCCAGGTGAAGGCGCTGATTACTATTGGCGGCAATCCAATGACGGCCTGGCCGGACCAGGAAAAGACGTTTGCAGCATTGAGTTCGCTGGACTTGCTGGTTGCTGTGGAACCGCGCCAGACACCCACAACCCAACTGGCGGATTATGTTCTCGCCCCCAAGCTGGCCTTCGAAAAACCGGAGACGACACTGTCCACGGAAAACCTGGTCAGCGTTGGACCTGCATTCGGCTATACCGAACCTTACGGACAATATGTTCCTGCAATAGTTGATCCGCCCAAAGGGTCAGACCTGTTGGAGGACTGGGAGTTTTTTTATGGTATGGCACAACAGATGGCTCTCCAGCTCACCGTGCGTGCCGGTATCTTCCCTATCGTGGGTGTACAAACCCCGGAGACGGAAGTGGACATGGTGAATAAGCCCGATAGCGAACAGGTCCTTGACATGGTGACCAAGGGTTCCTGGGTGCCTTTGCAGGCGCTGCGCGACGATCCCGGAAAAATACTCTTCCCCGAAGACGTCATTGTTAAAGCCGCGGATGCCGGGTGGCAGGCACGGCTGGATGTCGGTAACGAGGAATTGCTTGAGGATCTAGAGTCGTTCGGGCGGGGCGACAAGTATGCCCGCGAAGGCTTTGACTACCGCTTGATCAGTCGACGTATACCCAATTCGTTCAATTCCTGCGGCACAGATACAGATGGCTTGCGCGATCGTTACATGGGGAACCCCGCATTTATGCACCCGCAGGATATGTTAGATAAGGGCCTGGAGCGGGGCGATGTCGTAATCATTCAGTCGCTGCACAATGAGGTGGAAGCGGTCGCATGGCCGGATAAGGACCTGCGCCGGGGATTGGTGTCACTGAGCCATGGCTGGGGAGAAAACCCGGATGGCCAGGGAGACGTGCGGCGAGTAGGCGCCAACTCGGGACGGCTGATGAGCGTTGAGGTTGATTGCGACCGCTTCTCGGGCATCCCACTAATGAGTGCGCTGCCTGTGAGAATATTGTCCCGATAGTTTGCGCATCATCTCGTAAGATGTTCAAACCTGAACGTAATCTGGCGACTTAACGTGTCAGTATCATTACCGATGAACAGCAAGTCAGCGCGTCTCTCCGGCCGCTAGAGCGGCGGCTGGCACGGGCATGTTGGCTTGCAGATATGAAACTACATCCGCCTGCGGAACATTTGGAAAGAACTCTGTTGCGCCTCCCGGAGGCCAGATCATCCTTTCGCTCCAACCCCAAACGGCGGTCCCGATAAAATAAGGATCATTTTCCATTCCCGCGGCCTTTTCTAAAATTCCACTTTGCGAGGAAAAATAAGTTAACTTGTCAGTATCGAAAGTATCAATGGGATGTCGAACGTAATTAGTCCGGCAAAAAGTAGTCTCCAACCTCGATGGATGCAAACAATCATTTGATATAGCGCCACTGCGCTCCTGACCTCAAAGACAATGTATTGGCAATAAAAAACCCGCGCGAGGCGGGTTTTGCAATAGACTGGATTCAGGAATACTTAAGCGGATAATCTAGTTGCCGTCGCCGTCCTCTATCAACTCGAAGTCCCCGGGACGCCAAGTCTGGTCAAACCAGGGCTCAAGCGGGCCATAGAGCCGTAATATCCCCCACCACCCTTTGCCGGGAACCGTTTGCACCCAATTTGCTTCCTTACCTTCTGGCGCAGTCGGCCCAAAATACAGCTCAACAGATCCATCGCTAGCGATTTCAAGCGGATCGCGCTGGTTGTTCTTGCTAGGAAAAGGTTGCTTCGTTTGCAGTTCGCTGCGTGTTTGAGGATCATAAACCACAACAGACCAGAAGTCCTTTGCCGGGACATCGGCAGGAATTTTCAAACGGTATGTCTTGCTGCCGTCAAGGTACTCGCCGTCTTTATCCGCCGCAGCAACGGCGTATTGTGATCCGACGCCGACCATTTTCAACACCATCGCGGGCGTGTTTAACGTATACCCA
>PKCY01000193.1 GCA_002862985.1 Haliea sp. | reverse complement strand
AGCTCCTCTTCCTGTAAAAGGTCCAACGCTGCAAGAGCGGCAGCGCAGGCTACCGGGTGTCCCGAATACGTATACCCGTGGGGGAATTCGAGCATGTACTGCGGTCCGCCCTGCGCCATGAAAATCTCATAGATATCAGGCTTTGCAACGACTGCGCCCATGGGAATCACGCCATTGGTCAATTGCTTTGCGAGGGTCATGATATCCGGGACCACGCCAAACACTTCTGCAGCGGTTAGCCCACCGCAACGCCCCAAGCCGGTTATAACTTCATCGAAGATAAGCAGTATGTCATTGGCCGTACAGATATCGCGCAGGCGCTGCAAGTAGCCTACCGGAGGGGGAATCACTCCGGTGGACCCTGCCACTGGCTCAACGATCACGGCGGCAATATTAGAGGCATCGTGTAAGGCGATGAGCTCAGTAAGCTCATCTGCTAACTCGGCTCCTCTGGCCGGCATTCCCCGGCTAAAGGTATTCTCGGGCAACAACGTATGTGACAGATGATCGGCATCGACCGCTTGCCCGAACAACTTACGATTTGCCACAATGCCCCCCACGGAAATACCGCCGAAATTAACGCCGTGATAACCTCTGGCACGACCAATGAGCTTTGTCTTTGCCGGCTGCCCCTTCTGGCGCCAGTACGCTCGCGCCATTTTCAGTGCTGTGTCCACACACTCTGAACCGGAGTTGGTAAAAAACACGTAATCCAGACCATTGGGAGTAAGCGACTTAATCTCATTGGCCAACACAAATGCACCGGGGTGACCGTATTGAAAGGCCGGTGAATAGTCCAGCGTCTTCAATTGGCAATGCACGGCTTCGGTAATTTCCGGTCGGTTGTGCCCAGCACCTGAGCACCACAGCCCTGAAAGACCGTCGAGCACTCTGCGTCCTTGGTCGTCGATAAGATATACCCCCTCAGCCGCGACGATCATGCGGGGGTCGTGCTTGAACTGCCGGTTGCCGGTGGAGGGCATCCAGTAAGCTTCTAGTTGCGCGCGAGTGAGTGGCGTGGTGGTCATGCGTGTGCCCCCTGACTATGCGTCATTATTCTAAGGCCATAACCAAACCGTATAAATCATTTTTTATGGTGCGGTATTTCCCCTGCCAAACCCTTACCTGGAGCCGCCACGCGCTAGCCTCGCAATCGCTCCTTGCGGGGCGTGCACAGATACCCCGCACATAGCAGGTTGCGTAGATTCAACGCGAGACAACTGCGAAGGTGTTCCGTATCGCCAGGTTGGTTGGCCCAGCGACGGAACAGAGTGAGATTATTGGGTAAAGCGTCAGCGACAGAAAGACGGGTGATTTCAGGGTGGCCCCCATCAGGCACGTTCTACCGGATGGCTATCACCCGCAGGCCGAATGACTCGGACAGCGCGGTTGCTAAGATCAACGGCTAGCGGCGCGCTTGCTGCGCTGCAGGCCAAGACCCGCCAGCCCCAGTGCAAATAGAACCAGTGTCCCCGGTACCGGGACACCCACGTCCGTGCGCGACCAGGTTTGCTCGAGGATAATACCGGTCGACACTGGCTCTTCACCACTATCGAACACCACAGCGTCGTCCTCTTCCTCGCAACCCAAGCACAACGCCGCGAATGGGAATCCTTCACTCGACAGGAAATCAATGCCTTCCAAACCCCCGTCGAACAGCTCAACCTGGGGATATTCGCCGAAGTCCTCATCATCTGCCATAGAAAAAGCAACGCCACCGAACGTGAAATCAAACGCTAGGAGGGTGCCGCCAAGGTCCCCGTCGGGATTAAACGTCTCTAAGCCTGTGCCAAGGACGCCGGCGAGTGTCACCGCAACCGTCGCCTGTGTTGCGGCCAAAGGCCCGTCGGTGAATTGAACATCAAAGGTGTAATTCATTGGTATCGCAACAGCCACCTGAGACATCAAAGTGATTACGCAAACCGCTAATATATTCCTGACCAATCTCATACCTGTATCTCCATCTTGCAAGACTGTGCACGCCACCCGCATCTGCGCGATACTTTGATAATGCAAGAATCATACCAGATTTTTTAATCCTAATAAATACAGTTACTTAGGTTTTAGAGTAAGTGGTGTAGGCCACACATTGTAAAGTAACCTGACGCCGAAGGGCCTGATAATCACACACTTGCGCTCTGTCCTGAGGCGCATCAAGGCGCACTTATACTGAGCATCATGATTATCAGCCTATTTTGCGCAGCAAACACCATTGAGCTCAGCAACGGTAAGATCTGGGATGTAAACTCACGTCCCTGCCGGGAAAATCCATTGCCCCCACACCAATCCATCACTACAACGCAATCAATCCCGAAACCCGGTAATAGACTTGGCCGCCTGATAAGCAAACGTCATCGCTGGCCCCAAAGTAGAACCGGGCCCCGGATAGCAGGGCAAAGTCGGCGCACTGCAGTTACCTATCGCGTAAAGCCCCTCAATCACATGTCCATCTTCGTGCATCACCTGCGCATCAGCATTGGTGACCATGCCACCTTGCGTGCCGAAATCACCCGGATCAACCTTCATTGCATAGTAAGGGGGTTTATCCACCGGCCCGAGACAGGGATTAGGCGTAACACGCGGATCGCCATAGTAGCGATCGTAAGCCGACTCACCGCGATGACAGTCAGGGTCTTCACCGTTGCGCGCATAGCCATTCATCTTGCGCACCGTATCTTCCAGGCCAGCCACATCGACACTGATTTTCCGAGCCAACTCGGAAATCGTCTCCGCCTTGGCAAAAAAGCCCTCCTCCTCGTACCGCTTTGGCACGGCCCAGTCCGGTAAAAACTTACTGTTGTACAACGGACCGACAAAATAAGTAGCGCGGAAGTTGGCATCGAATATTTGCCAACTCGGGTTACAGGGGTTTTCTTCGGTGTGTTTCTCAAACGTTTCCTGCTGGAACGCCATGTAGTTCTGGGACTCGTTGCTAAATCGCTCTCCCGCCGGGTTGACAACAATAGACCCAGGATACGATTTTTCCATGATGGAAAGGCGCGGAATCTCTTCTCCAGGCACAGATATCGTATTGCACCACCACGCCTCGTTCATGCGGTGCATTTTCGCACCGAGACGGATACCTTCGCGAATAGCATCTCCTGTATTGTCTTTTGTACCCGCACTCCAGCTGTGGTCCGTCGGCTGCGGCAGGTACTGCTCACGCATTTCCTGGTTATGTTCGAAACCACCCGCGGCAAGAATCACAGCTTTGCGCGCCTGAATTCTTACCGGCCTGCCATTGCGAATCACCTCAACGCCGCGCACTTTACCGCGACTATCCACTACCTTTGTCATCGCGGTATTCAGCCACAGCGGAATATCCCGGTCCTGCATCGATGCGCGTAAACGCGCGACGCCAGCGCACCCCGTTGCGAGGCGCCGATGGAATTTATCCTTCAGACGCCAGGGAATATCCATTACATAATCCAGCACAAGTTTTACCGCAGTTTTCCACCAGCCAGGCTGCTGCCCTATCAATAAAGCGGCTTCAACCTGGGTAAAACCAATAACACCCGCCAAATGCATCATCGGGTGCGTGCGCCGCAGACGTCGCCACTCGTCACCCAGCTCATCGGCATTGAATGTTTCCGGCTCCATGGAGCGATGGCCGTGCATGGCACCCTCCAGGTTGGTGTAATAGTCCGGATAGTGTTCCAGCGTTACATAACGACTGCGGGTCCGCTGGTGCAGAAAATCCACCATCTTCGGACCGTTCTCCAGATAGGCATCTAACTGATGCTCGGGCACCTCTTCTTCGGTAATAAGCTGCCGCAGGTAAGTCTTGGCATTGTCCACTGAATCCTCTGCGCCGGCCGCGTCGGCATAACGGTTGCAGGGTATCCACACGCCGCCACCAGAAATGGAGCTGGTCCCGCCGTACAAATCAGATTTTTCGATGACCAAAACGTCTTTTACGCCCATCTCATAACTACACAGGGCTGCGGTCATACCGCCGTTGCCAGACCCCACGACAACCACATCAAAACTGTAATCCCACTGCTGCTTTGCCGCCATTGATCCCACTCCTTACATGTTGCAGTCATGGTAGCGCAATCATGGGCTAAAGCAGCCTCACAGCACCCGTAATAAGCGACAGGTTTAAAAAGTTGGTCGTAACCGTCATGCCGGGGCGGCCAGGACCGGCGAAATTTCTCTTGTCAGCACCGTAAGACCGTCATTACACTGAGGCGGCGTTACCTCCTCACATGCGATAACAAACCAATAAGGAATCAGGTATGCCGAACTCTTCACGAAAAGCCAAACTGGTCATAATCACGCTCACAGGACTCCTGCTTTCACCCTTAGCCATCTCTCACTTCGATGACAAGCAGATTCCCCAGTCTTACCGGCAGTCGTGGTTCGCCATGCTGGCGACCAACTTTGGACCCATGGTCGCCATGGTAAAGGGTGATATCCCCTGGCAGGAGAATGAAATGGCAGCCTACGCCGATGAACTTGCCGCTGTCACGACGTTGGATGTGATGCGCGGTTTCTCCGACGGCTCCCAAAAGGGCACTACCCGAGCGAAGCCCGAAATCTGGCAGAACAAACCGGATTTTCAAGCCAAAATGGATGATCTGGACACGGCGGTCGCCGCCCTACAGATCGTCGCCAACCAGGGTACAGACCGCAAAGCGATCGCCGCCGGAGTAGCCGCTACCGGGAAAGCCTGCAAGGCATGTCATGATGAGTATAAGGCAAAAGACTACTTGTATTGATCACGGGTATTGCCTGCTGAGTGCTACCACTGGAGCTCCTCCACGTCGCGTATCGAGCGCTAAAACGATCTCCGTCGGACTGCATCCCATAGGATAGTCGCCTGATGCGAAGCGGGCAGCAACATGTCCGACGATTCAGTCCTCTTGAGCGCTAGGAACCAAACCCCTCCCCATGCTGCAAAGTCTCAGAATCCAGAATCTCCCATTCGGCTTTGGAGTCAACGTGTATATGCTGTTTTAGCTTGAGGCCCGGGTCTGAATCCAACAGACCAACCGGTACCCAGTGCATTTTGTAGCCCGGCAGATACTGCGGCAGGATTGAGCCACAATCAGGACAAAAACGGCGCTTGAATCCACTGTCGCATTGAAATTCCTGTATACCAGTATTCCCCTTGAGCCAGGAGAACCCACCCTCTGATGTGAACGCGGCAGCACTGGAGGCGCCGCCAAACGCCTTGCGGCATTTTGAGCAGTGGCACTTAAAAATATTCGACTTGAATTCGCTGATTTCAAACTGCACCGCGCCACACAAACACCCACCATTGATCATCGGTTTACCCCCCCCTTTTACACTTCTTAATGACACCTGCAAGAAGCGGGTAGCATTTGCCATAAGTATTAAGGTCAGTCTATCTTAGTTCTGAAGTGGCTAGAGAGTTGCAAATGACAAATACAGAGCTGGATCAATTATTAGCACAGCAACAGATTCGCGAGGTGCTATATAGATACTGTCGCGGGCTCGATCGCATGGACCGGGCACTGGCCCGCTCGGTATGGCACTCCGATGGCACGGCCCACTACCACGCCATGTACGAGGGCAGCGGCTATGGATTCATCGACTGGGTATGGGAAGCCCATGCGGCAATGGAACGTCACTCCCATCAAATCGCCAATTCAATAATCCAGGTGCAGGGCGATAAGGCCCACAGCGAAGCTTATGTCACGGTAGTACTGTGGACCTTACCGAATGCAGACGGACAGCAGCAGGAAATCATCGGTCGAGGGCGCTATCTGGATCGCTGGTCGAAGCGCGAAGGCGTATGGGCGATAACGCACCGGGAACACATCCTGGATTTGCAGACACTCAATCACCTAAATCCCGGACACGTTAGCGCTGTCTCTGTCCGCGACCGGACTGATCCCTCGTTTCACTATTTGGAACTGAGTTAATTAGCGCAGCCGTGCCTGCCCCCAGACACAATGACCACATAAGCGACGCATCGCACATAG
>PKCY01000284.1 GCA_002862985.1 Haliea sp. | reverse complement strand
CCGGCAACGGTACCAATGATGTAAAACGTATCATCTACATTTGTCACCCAATCCCGCATCGCCTCGTTCATGGCATCTTTGAGCGTTCGGGAACCAGAGATCACCGGAATCACTTCGGCACCAAGTAGCTTCATACGGTAAACGTTCAGCGCCTGGCGCCGTATGTCTTCCTCCCCCATAAATACAAGACACTCGAGCCCCAGACGAGCTGCGATGGTGGCGGTCGCCACACCGTGCTGCCCTGCTCCGGTTTCTGCGATCACCCGTTTTTTACCCATATGCTTTGCTAATAATGCCTGACCTATAGTGTTGTTGATCTTGTGCGCGCCGGTGTGATTGAGGTCTTCCCGCTTAAGGAAAATTCGTGCGCCGCCAATATCATCGGACCACCTACTGGCCTCATAAAGGGGCGAGGGCCGGCCTACATAGTGAGTGAGATCCTTATCCAACTGTCGCTGGAAATCCGGATCAACCGACAACGTTCGATAAACCGATTCCAGCTCCGCCAGGGCAGCCATCAGCGTTTCGGAGACATATTTGCCACCATAAACACCGTATCGCCCCTGCTCATCGGGTACTGTAGCGAATATATTCTCTTGTGTATTACTCGTCATTTTCCAACCCATCCAGCTGTTCGTCAGCGGCTCGAACAGCCGCTACAAATTGTCTTACCCTAGCGCCGTCTTTAATTCCGGGAGCGCTTTCAACTCCCCCGCAGACATCGACCGCAGCAGGTCCTAGCGCCCTAATGGCGTCACCAACGTTTTTGTCATGTAAACCCCCGGCCAAAACAACTGGCAGAGACAGCTTTTCCCGAGCCAATTGCCAGTCAAAGGTCTTTCCTGTGCCACCGGGAACACCTTCCTGCCAGCTATCCAAAAGAATACCGCGCGCACCCTGGTACCGGCTGCACTGCTGAGAAATTCCAACCCCTGTCCTCATTCGCAGCGCTTTAATCCAGGGACGGCCAAACTGTTGACAGACTTCCGGCGATTCTTCTCCGTGAAATTGGAGAACATCGAGAGGAGCTACCCTGAGAATACGTTCAATACCGGCTACCGGTTCATCAACGAACAGCCCAACGACCGTGACGAAAGGTGGCACGGCGGCGACAATTTCCAGCGCCTGATCTGCAGTAACCACCCGGGGGCTGCGGGCGTAGAAATTCAGACCTATTGCATCGGCGCCTGAAGCTACGACAGCGCGAGCATCCGCCACGCTGGTAATACCGCATATTTTGATACGCGTGAAGGCCATTTGCCCGTACAACCTATAAAAAGAAATCTGAAAAAATCAGGGGCGCATCATAGCAGATTGCCAACGACCCTGTCTGTAATGTGAGGACACGTTACTACGGTTCAGGCCCTAGGATCGCTGGCCCATAGGGCGTCGCGGGCAAACCATATTCTGTCGGGTAATCGACGTCTACCAGATAGAGGCCATCTGAGGACGCCGTTTCTGCGCCGAGTCGGCGATCTCCGCTGGCAAGTAATACGGAAATCCATCCTGCAGACTTGCGCCCGTCTCCGACGGCCAATAGTGCTCCTGCTATATTTCTTACCATATGGTGCAGGAACGCATTCGCTTTTACGTCCAGCACCACAAGAGCACCATAGCGCTTGACTGAAATGGACTGAATATTGCGCATGGCTGTTCGCGACTGGCACGACGCTGCACGAAATGCGCTGAAGTCTCTTTCTCCAACCAACGCCTGCGCACCAGCATGCATCTGCGATACGTTTAACTCATGGCGATACCAGGTCACCTGCCCCAACAACAGCGCCGGCCGAATTGGCGCATTCGCAATCACGTAGCGATACCGCCGCGCTTGCGCAGAAAAGCGCGCATGAAATTCCGGATCGACTGCGACAGCCCAGTGAATTCGAATATCCTGCGGTAAGTTTGCGTTGCCGCCGATTACCCAAGCTTTAGGGCTGCGGGCAATCGGGGCGTCGAAATGAATGACCTGTGTGTGAGCATGCACGCCTGTGTCGGTGCGTCCCGCACACTGCACGCGTATAGCGGTAGTCGCGATCTGAGCAAGGGCAGCTTCCACTTCTTCCTGTACTGTAACGACGCCCTCATGCGACTGAGACTGCCAGCCGCTGTATCGACTGCCGTTGTACTCGATGCGACAGGCAATGCGGGTGCCCGCCGGCAGTGGTTCAGTGGAAAATATGCTATCCGCCAATGCGTTCCAGTAAGGTCTGAGCTTCTGTTTTTAGCTCCTCGGAGCCATCCGCAACAACTTCATCGAGAATTTGCCGAGCACCTTCGTCGTCGCCCATGTCCATATAGGCCCGCGCCAGATCCAACTTGGTAGCCAGTCCATTCTCATCTGCAGCGATCACCAATGCTTCCCCATCAGAATCATCTGCAATTCCAGCTGCAAAGTCACTCGACAAATCCAATTCGCCTGCCTCTTCAGCAGAACTACCCGCACCTTCAATTTCCAATCCGCTGAAGTCCGCTTCCAGGTCGGCATCAGTTTCAGACATGAGTTCCAACGGATTGGGGACCAGACCGGGGCCGTCGTTCGAGGGATTTAGAGCGACTGCGGGCGAGACACCGGGCTCAACAACGGCATCAGAATCAACATCGGCCGTGAGGGCTTCGGCGCGGGCGATACTGTCCTCGTCACCTATCTCTCGTAATTTCTCCAGCTGCAAAGCGGCCGCGCCGGGGTCATTAAGTTCAGTGTGAATTTCGAGCAACTTGAGGCGATACACCGGATTGCCGGGCTCATTGGCCAATGCATTATTCAGGAGATCGATCGCTTGTGGATGGCGGCCATAGGCGATATAAATATCGGCTTCGGCGAGCGCGTCTGCAGCATCAACATCCGAAGCGTACTCGTCGTGCTTCCGCACACCGTAGCCTCTGTTATTCGATCTGGGGGCTGCTTTCGCTCCTTCTTCCTCTACTTCTTTTTCTTCTTCTGCTTCAACCGCCTGCGGTTCCAATTCAAGAGGCTGTTCTGTTAACTGCACATCGGAAAATATATCGTCATTATCGGCCTCACGTAATGCAGGCCCATCATCGTCGGTACTATCACCGCGGCGCCTTAGCATCACCAGGCCCGCGATAGCCAACACAACGGCGCCCAGGACATACCACAGGTAATCGATCCATCCGCCATCACTGACTTCCGGCTTTGGCGTTGCAGCTGCTGCCTTGGGATCAGCTGGCGCGGCCGGCTTATCAATAACCGCAGATGCGGCAGGGTCGACTTGTTCTTCCATAACAATAATTTCTTCTGGGCTAGCCTCAGGCATTGGCTCATTAGCAAACGCATTTTCTGCGTTGATTTCGGCCCCCAAATCCACACTTTCTTCGAACGCATCGTCGAGTCCACCCGCGTCAATGCTATCGGCAACTACCGTATTCTCTCCATCCGCCAGAACACTCTGCAGTGCCGAAATCTGCTCATTCTTCAGGGTAATTATGCGTTCCAGTGTCTTGAGTTGGTACTCCATGGAAGTAATCTGTTCCTGGGCGGCAACACTAGCGACAGTAGCTGCATCGCTTTCCGCAGTTTCCGCAGTTTCCTCACCTTCCGCACTGTCCTCACCTTCCGCACTTTCTGCACCTTCCGCACTGTCCGTACCTTCCTCACTGTCCGGATCTTGCATCATTTTGGGCGCGCCGGTGGCAGACGCTTCAGCCCCACTGCCACTGCTCTGCACATCACCCGTCGACTCATCGGCGGAGATGCTTAGCGAAGGACCATCACTGGCATCATACTGCGCATCGCGACCCTCTCTCCAAGCGGCATTTTGCTCACTCACTTCTGCAAGCGCCCCGGAGAGATCACCCGAACTGATATCTCGAGCGGAAGGGAGGTAAATGATATAGCCTGCCTTGATCCGATTGATATTACCGTTGATAAAGGCATTCGGGTTGAGTCGCTGGATATCCAGCATCGTCTGGTGCACGGAGGCCCCTTCCGGTTTAGCCTGGCTGGCGATTGACCAAAGTGTTTGGTCTCGACTAACCATGTAGCGGCTGCCGGGTTCTGGCGAGAGCGCGGTGCGCGAATTGTAGTCCCGCTGCGGCATGGCACCCGCGGGCAGATCTGTTCTACGGACATCTACCTGGGTTCCCGCAGCACTGGATTCAATGGTTCTTTTTTTTTCCGGCGCTGGAATATTGTCGACTTCTGCGACGCGCTCACTGGCAGAAACAACCATGGCTGCATCGGAAAAGACCGGTGGATCAACCAGAACGGTATATTCACGCAGCAGACGACCGGTAGGCCAACGGGCCTCGACCACAAAATCGAGGTAGGGCTCCAGAACCGGATTCTCCGATGACAAAACAATCTGAGCGCCGCCCTTGCCGTCGGGCAGAACTTCAAACGTGATATTCGTTAGGAAATACACGCGATCAAGCCCAAGTTTGTCAAAATCCTCCCGGGTAGCAAGGCGAACCTTTACTTCATCCTGATGCAGGTTGCCCATATTGAGAAGATCAACACGGGCGTTGAGCGGTTGATTGAGAAAGGATTCAAGCTTTAATTCACCGAGGCCTAGAGCCATCACTGAACCCGCCTGGAGGCAACTCAACGAGAACACTACAGCTGCAATTTTACGAGCCATACGAGCCCCTTATTATTTTACCCGCGAATTAAAGCCGACTCCCCTTTTGCCGGCTACTGGCCACCTGATGTCTGGGGTGTAACGCCTGATCTAACAAACCCCTGGAGACATCGATACTACTATTGGATAGTAGTGGTTCAGGCGCCTTACTGTGCTTTCATGAATGACAATAACACCCCAAGTATCAGTCAATTACGAGCATTAATCAAGGTAGGTTGACACCAAGCTCTCGGCAATTTGCACACTATTTAAAGCGGCCCCTTTTCTCACATTATCGGACACAATCCAGAGATTCAGACCCTTTGG
The DNA here is from genome assembly GCA_002862985.1 of Haliea sp. GTDB lineage: Bacteria > Pseudomonadota > Gammaproteobacteria > Pseudomonadales > Halieaceae > Marimicrobium. The sequence goes on along the minus strand of PKCY01000284.1, from coordinate 1,174 downwards.
GTGGGATATGTCCTCCCGAATCCTCCCCACATACACGGGGTCAGACCCTGCGGCCTCGCAGACCGGCGTGGGATAGCCGCCGTCAACCCCCTCATCCACCACGCTCACGCCCGGAGCATTATCAAGTAAGGCTCGCGCCTCCTCAGCAGAAATCTTGTCCACTGTTTCGATGTGCACTGCCTCGGAGTGTCCAAAAAACACCGGTACCCGCGCGCAGGTAGGATTCACCTGAATGGCGGGATCATCGAATATTTTTTGGGTCTCCCAGATCATCTTCATTTCTTCACGGGTGTAGCCGTTGTCCTGGAAGGTATCGATATGCGGTATTACATTGAAGGCTATCTGCTTCGAATACACTTTGCTTTCAATACCCTGGCCGTTGAGTAGCTTGGCAGTCTGGCCTGCCAGTTCCTCAACCGCCTCTTTCCCGGTACCAGAGACAGCCTGGTAGGTGGCAACATTGATTCGCTCAATTCCAACCGCGTCGTAAATGGGTTTAAGCGCCACCAGCATTTGGATGGTCGAACAATTGGGGTTGGCAATGATATTGCGCGCGCTGTAGAGCGCCAGTGCCTCAATGTTTACCTCAGGCACCACCAGGGGAACATCATCTTCCTGACGAAAGTGCGAGGTGTTGTCGATCACCACACAACCGGCATCTGCAGCAATTGGCGCGTACTTTGCCGAAACACTGCCCCCAGCAGAAAACAATCCAATTTGCACCTGGCTAAAATCAAACTCCGCCAGGTCCGTGACCTTTACCGCCGAGCCATTAAACATCACGCTTTTGCCCGCAGACCGACTACTGGCAAGCAGATAAAGATTCCGAACCGGAAAATCGCGTTCTTCCAGAATTTTTATTATGACCTCGCCGACCGCCCCAGTGGCACCAACAACCGCTACATCATATTGGTTACTCATCTTCCCTTCCCTCTAAACCACTTGAGTATGCCGCTAGCATGGAGCTACCGAGCAGCCCCACTAACCGATTGCATCAAACAACCAGGGCGACTTCTGACGCCAGCTTTTCTCAAAATCGTGAATCGCATCGGCGCTGGTCAGCGTTAAGGCGATATCGTCCAGACCATTTAACAAGCAGTGCTTGCGAAACTCGTCCACCTCGAAGTGGATCTTTTCACCTGCCGGTGTGATCACGGTCTGCTTGTCCAGATCA
>PKCY01000316.1 GCA_002862985.1 Haliea sp. | reverse complement strand
TGGCAATAAGCCGCGTTGTTGCATAGCTTGTCGCCTTGTAGCACATACTATTGGCTTCGTTAATTTCAGTTTCACAGGGCGCGTCACTACAAACGCCGTCTCCTTCATAAATTTTATCTACATGCTTTTGCGGCAAGCCGTGATAAGAAAATAAAATATGATCGTAGTCTTGTAAATTAAAGGTCTTTGAGCGCTCGACGATAGAATCGATATAGCCGGCATTATCCCAGAACTGATTTACAATACTTATTTCTGGTGTAGACCACCACTTACTCATTATCTTCATCGCACGCTCAATAGCAGAGCCACTTGATGCACTCGCGTATTGTGGGAACAAAGGCAAAACAATGACATGATCGTAGTGAAGTGCCCGCATTTCCTCCATGACGTCAGCCATAGAAGGGTTTTGATAACGCATCGCCATATACACATCAACATTCGAAGATTTCAGACGGCTTTTAAGCTTTTCTTGAACCTTTTGAGTGTGCACTAGTAAAGGCGAATGACCCTTTCCAAAGTCCCAAAGCTCTTTATAAATCTTGGCCGACTTAGGTGCTCTAAAGGGCACAATAATACCGTTCACCAGTAGTTTTCTAGCGAGCCAGGGCAAATCGATCACTCTAGGATCATTCAAAAACTCGCCTAAATAGCGTCTAACGTCGCTCGTTTTTGGACTATCGGGCGTCCCTAACTGAATTAACAGAACTGCTGTCTTCTTCATTTTTTCAGCGCTTTCCTAATAAACCACTATTTTCGGGCAAAGATATCACAATTGCAGGTGCATCATACGTGTGTTTCTTAGATTCAGACTGCATTCATCCAGCAGAAAAATTCTTTAGCGTCACTCCTAATTGCAGCTTTTCGAATAATTGGCCTGCGTTCACTAAGCGGCACCTACTCTCATTGCCTTTAAAAGGCGTGACTGTCCCACACAGGCGATGATTTGGCAAAATGGTAAAAGGTGACAGACCACGGTTATGATTGATCTGCGAGAATATTGGTATAGAAATCTCGGCAAAATTATTCGGCTGTAAGCCGTGAATCTTCCTCCCCAAAGATTCGCCGTGCTGGTAGTGCAGGTTTTAGGTCAAACTCGATAGGTCAGTTGCGAAGACGTATTCAATATGAATATCAACACTATTAGCGATACGATTCTGGATGAAGCCAGCTCAGCCGAGCGACTGCGGGACGCGTTGGACGCGTTTGTGCTTCTGTGTAGCGAGATCACTAATATCCGTCCGGACCCTAGTTTTAGTGCTTGGGCGCAGGATTCACTGTCAGATAACGGCGTTGCCATAAACGCTCAAGCGGCGGCTCATTGCGCACTGGATTACGAGCGCAGTGTCGTTTTTATCCGTGGCGTATATGCTGCAATACACGCATTGCAGTTACGCCTTCCCGGCACCGTGCTGGAAATCTTGTACGCGGGATGCGGTCCTTTCGCTACTCTTCTGTTGCCACTACTTGGTAAAATGGAGGCTGGCGAAATCAGGCTGTCTCTGCTGGATATTCACCAGCGCTCATTGGACAGCGTGAAGCTTCTGCTCACTCATTTCGGATTTTGTAGCCATAGTGTTCAAACAATCAAGGCGGATGCCTGCAGCTATAAGCACCCGGATAAGTTGCACCTTATAATAGTTGAAGCCATGCAAAAATCACTTGAGCAGGAACCGCAATTTGCGATTACAGCCAATTTGGCGCCGCAGCTATCGCCCTATGGAATATTCATTCCACAGCGCATTGATGTATCCTTATGTCTTACGGACCTGGAGCATGAAAAAAAACTGTCCAAGCAATCACAGCGGCATGGCGTGGACGAGTTGAAAAAACATACCGGGCGTCATCTGATTAAGACCATATGCACCTTGCATCCAGAGTACGCTTTTGACCAGATGCAACGCGCTCAAACCAATTCAGACGGGACAATGCTTCAGCTAGAACCGATAATGGTAGAAATTCCAGTGATGGCTAGCGTTGCCCAGCTCGATGCCGCGCTATTCACAACCGTCCGTGTATTCGAACAATATTCACTGCAGGACTACGATTCGCAGATTACATTGCCACTCAAATGTCATGAGCTTTTACCCTTGGTCGGTGGAGATCGTCATCAGATAAGTTACCAATTGGGCAGCTATCCAAGATTTAATTTTAGACGGCTTAACAAAGAATAGAGGTGCCTCGGTTGCCGTCCGGTTAGATGGCAGTGCTTGATAGAATCGGTTCGTCAAGATGGGTAAACCCAATCGAGTAATTGCTCCTCCATCATTCGAATAGCGATGCCCAATTAATTCCGTTAATGTGGCCACCGCCATCGACATACAATGTGTTGCCTGTCATGTAGCGCGCGTCCTTGCTAGCAAGGAACAGCGCCACGCCAGAAATATCTTCGTAGGGGTCGCCCATATACCCCATTGGGACCTGCTTATTCACCCGCGTTGCCATTTCAGGGGCAAATTCCTGCATTGCAAGAAAGGCTGCGGTGATGGCGCCGGGACAAATAGCGTTCACGGTAATACCATGAGACGCCCATTCCCTTGCCGCACTCCGTGTCAGGCAGCGCAGGGCCTCTTTTGCGACATTGTAGTCTGATGTTTGCGGGTGTGCATTAACGCCGTTCAGAGAGCACAGATTGATAATGCGACCAAAATGGCGCTCTTTCATCGATTCAAATGCTGCATTCATAGCCCAACGTGCGGCGAATAATCCACCGTCGAGCTGGCGCTGAAATTCATCATCGGACTTCTCCTCCGTTGGTGTCAATGCACCGAGAGGAACGGCGTTATTAATCAGAACTTGAACCGCACCGAATTGCTCTATGGCCCCATTTACTAGTGACAGAACCTGCTCCTTCTGGGTAACGTCACAGTGCCAATAGACCACCTTTGCGCCCTCTCCCTCGAGTGCGACGCACAGATCCTCACCCGCTTCATCATTAATGTCAGCAGCCACCACCTGATAGCCCTCTCTCGCAAATCGCGTTGCGAAAGCTTTCCCTAGTCCGTCCGCTGCCCCTGTTACTACCACTACCTTTTCCATTGCTATCTCCAAGAGGTACTGACAAGTTCACTTGATGTCGTGGGCTGGCTCTACACGAACTAGGCTCAGGTGACCAAGAATCCATTGCCAGGCTCCACTTTGAACGTTATTTATTGATTTTATACGCTCTGATTTCCCACTTTTCGAGCGAAGATAACTTAACTTGTCAGTACCAATCTCCGTCATTGCGTGCGCACAGCTGGAGGTTGAGTTCCCCGGAGCAGCGGTAGTGTTGCGCGACGTAGGCATCGACTGGATCGTCCGGCTTAATGAACGATCGCACGAGTAGTACGTGCTCGACTCGCTTCTGCTCCAGCGTTTCGATTACGTCTTGTATTTCCTCGTCGCTCTGGTACCCCGGAAAGATAAGGCCGTGCCTCGTCGGGTTGTGCGCGCCGGTCATTAGGTAAATCGCCGACCAGCCCGGATAGCACAGCAGTTCGCGCCCCACGCTCTTCTCGACTTCGCCTTTCACCCACTCGACCACCGCGACCTCGCTTTGCTTGCCGAAGGGCAGCCAGCCGAACTGCGTGTAGTGCTGGATCGGGTATTGGGTGAGGGCGCCGGCGTAGTTGCGCTGCAGCTGTACCGTGCAGGCGACGATCAGCGCCAAGGCTAGTGCGGTTTGTGCGAATCTTCCCCGTCGACCGGCAATACCGAGGACCGACGTCAGCAGCTCGCCGGCCACGATAAGCAGGACCGGCATGATCATGGCCAAGTGGGTCAAGTCCGGAAAAGCCATGGTAAACGCGATGGCAGAGGCTCCGAATACCGCGAGGACGAGCAGGGTTTCCACCGTGCGTCGGTCGTAACGGCGCACCCATGCAACGGCGGCGCGCAGCGCCGTGATCGCCACCACAAGCGGAAGATACTTGAGCAACGCTGGCCAGGTAAAGGGCTCGTGGTTGAGCAGATAGTTGGTACTCCATGCCACCTGGTTGGTATCGCGGTAGCCGGTAAGAGGGTAGATCACAAGCTGGCTAAGGATCGGTCCGACGCCCGCCTGCATCAGGTGGGGACCCATGACCAGACCAAAACCCGCGAGCGTCGCGGCGGCGAGTGTCAGGACGCGTCCTATTAGCGGCAGCCCCGGCGCTCGTTCCCAAAGGCGGTCGTTGAGTGCGTCTGCGAAGGTGAGCAGCACCATGCCTATGCCGACAGCTACGCCCGCATGCTGACGCGTCGCGAGGAGCAGGCCGAGGAGTAGTCCCTGCATGACGACCCAGCCGGTGGTCCGCGCCCGCTGGCGATCCAGGGAGATTAGCAGAAGCGCGCACACCAGCAAGATCGCTAGCCAGTGAGGGGTAGTGTAGGGCCAGGCGGGCTGACCGATCGCGAGCTGCAACAAGGCGGCTGCGACGGCCAGCGCACGGCCTGCTCCCACGGCGCGCACACCCGAGTATATTGCCACAGTCAGAAGCGCCTGGATGATGCTTCCGACCGCTCGGCCAGTCGTGAAGGTCTCGCCGAACAGGTGAAACGCTAGCGCCAGCACATCCATGAGGAAGGGGGTAGTAAGCTCGAAGACATCGCGGTAGAGCACCTCACCATCGAGCATACGAATGGCGTGGTAGAAGTAGTAGGCTTCATCCGAGGATCCTAGTGGCCAACGTCGCAGCATCAGGTAGATCGCAGTCGCCGCGACGAGTAGGAGGCAGATAATCGCATCGGTGCGATGCTCCCGGAGCGCGGTCCGCACGCTCAACATGCTGGCTTATACCACCTATCGCCGCATTGATGACGCGAGCGGACATCGACAAAACTGCTCACCGTGAACAACCGCTCGGCGGCGTCGCGCGCGTTATGGACGGTCACGCTTGGCAGACTAAATAGACAACCGTGTAAGGAACGTACGCTGTATCGTGGCGTACGAACGCGGCTGGGGTCGCAAACGAGGGCGAAGAGAGGGCGACGTACTCCGCCTCGGTGCGAACGTGGCGGCCACGGTCCATTGCAAGGAGCAGGTGAGAGATGCGCGACTGCCCGGCCAGATAGCATCCATCCGCCGTAACGAGCCGCCCGCCGGGACGAAGCGCGGCCCGCGCCAGCGCGAAAAACTCAGTTACCTCGCGATCATCCAGGTGATGAAGCAGGCCGTGCGCAATCACAATGTCAAAGGATGCGGCGCCGAGGCGGTCGATGTGCGCTAAATCCACGTTACCGGTAAAGAACTCGCCACGTGCCCCGTGGCGCTTTCGCGCCGAGTCGATGCACTGCTCGCTATGGTCGAAGCCGACGTAGTTGATGTCAGTTGGCAGCTCAGTCAAGACGTCAGCCGGACCGCAGCCTATGTCGAGGATGCGATCACCGGGCTGGGCGCTGACGTAGTCGCGCGCGAAGATCTGCCACTGGCGGGAACGCCCGAACACCGTGCCGAACAAGCGGTAGAGCGACGGCAGCCCAAAGGCGCGCAACGGATTCAGTGGGCCTAGGGTCATCGCGGTGCACCACAGCGCCGCGGCACCACACGGTTAAGCGTGGCGCGGCCTACATCGCGACCGACGGTGCGGTTTTTTGAGTGGTATCGGGGCATGTGCGTTCAACTATAAGACAAATAACCAAAATGTAGTATACCGTTTTTGGTACTAATGTAATGAACCATACCCACCCTTGCTGCTCGCGCGACGGGAGCTCTCGAACTAATCCGGTATGGCTGTTCGCAGAAAGCGTTTACATCGCCGCAAACTGTTCGCCTTTGGGGCTAATGTACTAATCTGCATCATCGTAATGGAATGTTGTGGGGGCCATTTTCCCTGAGAATTGTGCCCAACAGCGCGCATTTCCGACATTTCCTCTTTGACCTTAACTACCCGTTACGATGTAATGTGAGGGATTCCGGCACTATGACATAAGTGCTGCGGATAGTCGTAGAGAATGAAAGTGGGGCCTGCAACGAGAAGAATAATTTATGACACAGGATATTGTGCTCGAAATTCACTGCCCGGTGTGCAGCGCTGAAAACAGCCACGATTTGCCTGTGCTGCCCAAAGACTATGAGTACGGGGTAGAGATCGCCTCCGACTTCGGCATTCGCGTGTGCGATGTCTGCAGCTCGGAGTTCGTATGGCCGCGTCCCTCACTCGATGAACTGCGCCGCATGTACCCTGATAACTACTACGCATATGGTAC
>PKCY01000109.1 GCA_002862985.1 Haliea sp. | reverse complement strand
CTGCACACCAATAGCGCCCCAGAAACCATCACCCGTCTGCTCAATATGGGCGTACCAGCGTTTAACGTAGCCTCCTCGGTTGACCTGATCATCGCTCAGCGACTGGCACGCAGACTGTGTAAAGTTTGCAGCCTGCCCGCCGATGACATTCCCCAGGCCACGCTGCTGGAGGAGGGGTTCACTGAAGAAATGCTGGAAGAGGCCTCCATCATGCGCCCTGTCGGTTGCGGGGATTGCAATGGTGGTTATAAGGGCCGTGTCGGCATCTACGAAGTGGTTAAAATAACACCCTCAATTGCTCGACTGATCATGGAAGAGGGCAACTCCCTGCAAATTGGAGAGCAGGCCAGAGCAGAGGGTTTTTACAATCTTCGTCACGCGGCCCTGAAAAAGGTCGCCCAGGGCATGACCAGCCTCGAAGAGGCCAACCGAATCACCGTGGACTGATTTTTGAATTGATTAGCGCAACAAACTGGGGCGGATAAAACAATGGCAACGAGTGCAATTAAGTACGATATTTTCACCTGGAGCGGAACCGACAAAACCGGGACTACCAGCAAAGGGGAAATTGAGGCCGCCAGCCAGGCGATGGCCAAGGCACAATTGCGCCAGCAGGGCATCAAGCCAAAAACAGTGCGCAGAAAGGCCCAACCCCTGTTTGGCGGTAAGGGAAAAGCGATTAAGGCCGCCGACATTGCCATATTTACCCGGCAACTGGCCACCATGCTCAAGGCCGGTGTCCCGCTGGTACAAGGCTTTGAAATTGTCGAGGAAGGGATAGAGAAACCGCGCATGGCGGAATTGATCAGGTCTATTAAGCATGATGTGGCGTCCGGCAGCGGGTTGGCGCCCTCTCTCGAGAAATACCCTCGACACTTCGACGATCTGTTCTGCAGCCTGGTGGGATCGGGCGAAGATTCAGGCACGCTGGAGGTTATGCTGGATCGTGTGGCGACCTACAAGGAAAAAACAGAGCAACTAAAAGCCAAAATAAAGAAGGCCATGACCTACCCGATCGCAGTCGTGTGTGTCGCGCTAATCGTGTGCGGCATTCTGCTGATAAAAGTGGTGCCCGTTTTTGCCAATACTTTCCAAAATTTTGGTTCGGAGCTGCCGGCGTTCACCCAGTTTGTCATGAATATTTCAGATTTCGTCATTGCGTGGTGGTTTGTGATGCTGATTGGAATTATCGCGATAGTATTCGCCATCCGTGAGTTCAAACTGCGCTCGGTCAAGTTTGCTGAATTTATCGATAAGGCGGCGCTGCGCATTCCAGTGGTGGGTGGCATTGTCCACGATGCGGTGGTCGCACGCTTTTCCCGCACACTGTCAACCACCTTTGCTGCGGGTGTGCCTTTGGTTGATGCTCTGAATTCTACCGCAGGCGCTGCGGGCAACTCGGTCTATGCAAAGGCTATCCGCCGCATTCGCGACGACGTCACCACGGGCTCAACGCTGTATAATTCGATCAAATCCACCGGTCTATTCCCTAATATGCTGTTGCAGATGGTGTCCATTGGTGAGGAATCGGGCTCCCTGGACGAAATGCTCGACAAGGTCGCGACCCACTACGAAGATGCAGTCGACAACGCGGTCGACAGCCTGAGTTCGCTGATGGAGCCGATCATCATGTCTGTTCTGGGTGTGCTGGTGGGCGGATTAATGATTGCAATGTACCTGCCTATTTTCATGCTGGGTTCAGTTATTTAACGCAAACCGCCACCGCTGGGGCGGTTGATCCATGTCAGACACCATCGTACAGCTGGGTTGGTTCTTACCATTGGCGCTCCTCTGCCTCGGCCTGCTCGTGGGCAGCTTCCTCAATGTAGTGATTTATCGCCTGCCGCTGATGATGGAATCGCGCTGGCGACAGGATTGCTGCGAACTGCTTGAACTCGCTCAGGAAAAAACAGAAACGCCCCTCAATCTCGCCACCCCCAACTCCCACTGTCCGCACTGTAAAAATGCCATCAAGCCCTGGCACAATATTCCGCTAGTCAGTTACCTCCTGCTGGGTGGAAAGTGCGGTCATTGTGCAGCGCCCATTTCGCCGCGCTATCCCATCATCGAGCTGGTAACCGGCTTGATGACCATGGCCCTGACCTTTTACTTCGATCTCTCCTTCGCGCTGCTCGGTGCGGTGTTGCTCACCTGGGCACTGATTGCACTGACCATGATCGATATAGACCATCAATTACTACCCGATGACATTACCTTGCCACTGATTTGGCTGGGACTGTTGTTCAATCTGAACAGCACCTACGTCAGCCTGACCGATGCCGTTATCGGCGCCATGGTGGGTTACCTCATCTTGTGGAGCGTTTACTGGCTATTCAAGTTGGTCACCGGAAAAGACGGTATGGGGTATGGTGATTTTAAACTGCTCGCGGCGCTCGGTGCCTGGCTGGGATGGCAAGAGCTGCCGATGATCATCTTGTTGTCGTCGCTGGTGGGCGCAATATGTGGCATCGCTTTAATGGTGATCAAACGCCGCGGCAAAGATATTCCTATTCCCTTTGGTCCTTACCTGGCGATGGCCGGCTGGATTGCCCTCCTCTGGGGCGACGACATCATGGCCCGCTACCTGGGCGCGGTGGGTGCCGGCTGACATGCCCCTCATAATTGGCATTACAGGCGGTATTGGCAGCGGCAAATCTGCCGTGACCCAGCGCTTTGAACAACACGGCATTACCGTAGTGGATGCTGACTTAGCCGCGCGGGTCATCGTCGAGCCTGGTAAGCCCGCGCTGCAGGCCATCACAGAACACTTCGGTGATGACATCTTGCTGGACAATGGCGCGCTCGACCGCGCCGCCCTGCGCAGCCGCGTTTTTTCCGACGAGGACCAGCGGCGCTGGCTGGAACAGTTAACCCACCCGCTGATCGGGCAGGAAATACTGGATCAACTGGAAGCTTCGCGCAGTCCCTATACGATACTCAGTTCGCCGCTGCTGCTGGAAACCAGCCAGAAAGGACTGGCCAACTGTGTGGTGGTTGTGGATGTGCCTGAAGAGGTGCAACTGCAGCGCGCCATGCAACGAGACGATAACGACGAGGCCCAGATCAGGCGCATCATGGCGGTGCAAATGGCACGGGCAGACAAAGTGGAACGTGCGGATATTGTGATCGATAACAGCGGATCCCTGGCTGACCTGGACCGCCGGGTAGAAGAATTGCATAGGGAATTTCTGCGGCTTGTGAACCCAGAACATTAGAAGCGGGCTTGGGCGACTAAATTGAGCGCACATCGCGTGCGTATTTCGTGTAAAAAAAACGGCATGCCCACTACTACGCCAGCAACTTTCCTAGGGCCACAACAATCGGTAAATTCGCCTCGGGAAACGCGTAGCCGGACAACTCCAGCGGCGTGACCCAGCACAGCGGCTGACCCTCCAGTCCCTGTGCTACACCGGTAAACCCCCACACCACATGAACATCCAGCAATACCGTCTTGTCGCCGTAATCGTGGCGAACCTCCAGCAGCGCGCTGGTGCGGCCAATGGCGATGCCAAGTTCTTCACGCAATTCGCGAGCCAATGCAGCCAGGGGCGTTTCGTGCGCTTCTACCTTGCCGCCGGGAAACTCCCACAGCCCGCCCTGGTGTGCGTCCCGTGCACGCCGGGTAATCAGCACCTGATTATCCGCATCGAGAATAACGCCGACGGCGACGTGTACGACGGTCATTCAGGTACGATAATCCGCATTAATGCGCACATAATCATAGGAAAAATCTGTGGTCCACACTACGGTGGAAGCTTCGCCGCGATCGAGCTCTACCCGAATGACGATTTCCTCCGGTGCCATAGCGGCTACGCCCTGTTGCTCTGTGTAAGCACCGGCGCGACAGCCGCCCTCGGCAATTAAAACCTCATTGAGAAACAGCGTCACTCGCTCCACCTCCAATTCGGGGATGTCAGCCCTACCAATGGCAGCCAATACCCGACCCCAGTTAGGATCACTGGCAAACAGCGCGGTTTTCACCAGCGGCGAGTGGGCGATAGTAAAGGCGGCGTCCAGACACTCGCGTTCATCGCGTCCACCGTTGACCTGCACCGTCACGAATTTACTGGCGCCCTCGCCATCGCGAACAATACTCTGGGCGAGCATAATGCAGACTTCCTCAACCGCCTCGCGCAACGCGAGATAGAGCGGCCCGGAGGGTTTTTCGACGGGAACATTACCGGCCTTTCCCGTCGCCAGTAACAGGCAGGCATCATTAGTCGAGGTATCTCCATCAACGCTGATGCGATTGAATGAGACGTCCACCAGTTCCGACAACAAATCCTGCAGTACGGTTTTCTCCACCGCCACATCTGTAGCGACAAAGGCCAGCATGGTGGCCATATTGGGCCGGATCATCCCAGCGCCCTTGGCAATGCCGGTGACCACATAGCGGTGGCCCGCGCAGTCAAATCGCACCGAGTGCCCTTTGGGGCGTGTATCAGTGGTAAGGATACCTTCAGCGGCAGCCGTCCAACCCGTATCCGTCAGCGCGCTATAGGCAGCAGGTATCGCCCGCTCTATCGGAGCAACGGGCAGCGACTCACCGATAACACCCGTGGAAAAAGGCAATACAGTGTACGCATCCACACCGGCTACAGCACTCACCGCCTGCACGCACTTCCGCGCATCTGCAATCCCGGGACTTCCTGTTCCCGCGTTGGCATTCCCTGTGTTGATGAGCATATAGCGTGGTTGATGACCACAGCTGTGCAAATTTTCTTTGGCCACAGTCACCGGTGCGGCACAAAACACATTACGCGTAAATACGGCGGCACAGCGCGTTTTATCATTCACCTCAATCAGCACCAGGTCCTTGCGGCCGAGGGTTTTTATGCCCGCAGAAACCGTAGCCAAACGCACACCCGCCACCGGGTGCAGTGGTACCAACGTGTCTTCACCCACTGCCATATCAATAAAGCACTCTAGTTAAGCGAGACAGACACACCTCTCACAACTTGCCATGGCATTGTTTGTATTTCTTGCCGCTGCCACAGTGACAGGGCTCATTGCGGCCAATTTTTGGCTGCTCCCGCGTATAGGTTTGCGGTATCTCAGCATCCTTGGCTGGGGATGCACTCGCCTGCCCTTCCAGTCCGGATGCCTGCGCATGCTCAAAAGCCAACTGTTCACGCGCCGCTGCCTCACGCCGTTGTTGCTCCAGGGCTTCTGCTTCGCCGCGACGCTGAATCTCCACATGACTGAGAAATTTGATTACCTCGTACTTGAGACTCACCAGCAGTTGCTCGAATAACTCGAAGGACTCCCGCTTGTATTCCTGTTTGGGGTTTTTTTGCGCATAAGCACGCAGGTGAATACCCTGTCGCAGGTGATCCATGGTAGCCAGGTGCTCTTTCCATAGAGTATCCAGTACCTGCAGCATGATCTGTTTTTCGAGCTTGTGCATATCGGCGCCAACCTCGGCACTCTTGGCCTCGTAGCTGGACTGAACGGCATCCACTATTTTCTCCCGCAAAGCCTCCTCGTGGAGCTTATTGTCCTCCTCCAGCCATTGCTGCAGCGGCAGTGCACACGCGAATTCGGCTTCCAGTTGTCGCTCCAGGCCCGGGACATCCCATTGCTCCTCCACGCTCATAGGCGGAATAAAGCTATCGATGGCCTCGTGAACGACGTCACGGCGAATGGCGGTTATCGTTTCCGAAATTTCGGCTTCGCCCAGAAGATCGTTGCGCTGTTGATAAATTATCTGGCGCTGGTCGTTGGAAACATCATCATATTCCAACAGCTGTTTACGAATATCGAAGTTGCGGCCCTCGACCTTGCGCTGTGCTTTTTCAATCGCATTGGTCACCATGCGGTGCTCGATCGCTTCACCTTTTTCCATACCCAGCGCCTGCATAAAACCCTTCACCCGGTCAGAGGCAAAAATACGCATCAGGTTGTCTTCCATGGAAAGATAGAATCGGGATACACCAGGATCGCCCTGACGACCCGCCCGCCCACGTAACTGGTTATCTATACGTCTGGATTCATGACGTTCCGTGCCGAGTATGTGCAGGCCACCCGCCTCCAACACCTGATCGTGGCGCTGCTTCCAAGCTTCACGAACGCTCCCCTGGTCTTTTTCACTGGCGTCTCCCAGGGTGTGGAGTTCCGCCTCCAAGTTGCCTCCCAACACTATATCGGTACCACGACCGGCCATATTGGTAGCGATGGTGACCACACCCGGACGACCGGCCTGGGC
>PKCY01000151.1 GCA_002862985.1 Haliea sp. | reverse complement strand
GGCCGTCGATTTTCACATTGCTAGTTCGCGTAGTGACCAACCGTAAAGAGACGTTATGAATACGCTATCGCACAGTTTCAGCGACGATGTACTGGGCAATCTTGATGCCACAGATATCGCAGCATTGATTGCCAAAAAGAAAGCTACCCCGGGAGAGGTTATCGCAGCGGCTATTGCAAGATCGAAGCGAGTGGCACCGGCAATTCATGCGGTTGTGGATGAGTGCTACGAGCAGGCAATGGCCCTGGACCACATCAATACCGCTACGCCGTTTGCCGGAGTGCCAACCTTCATCAAAGATTTGTGTGACGTGGCTGGAATGCACACACGCTATGGCTCGGCTTCTTTTTCACGCGTCAAGCCGGCGAAACGCAATGACCGCCTGGTTGATCAATTAGTTGATCTAGGGCTTGTCGTTCTGGGTAAAAGTTCGACGCCAGAATTTGGTTTCATCTGTTCGGCTGAGCCTGGCCCAGAGGTTGGCGAGCCTACACGGAATCCCTGGAATACGCAGCACAGTGCGGGGGGCTCCTCCTCGGGGGCGGCAGCGCTGGTGGCCGCCGGTGTCGTTCCAATTGCGCATGCCGCTGATGGCGGTGGCTCCATAAGAATCCCTGCTGCTGCCTGCGGTTTGGTTGGTTTAAAACCGAGTCGGGGCCGTATTCATCCTGCGAAGCTGTTTAAAAGTCAGCTTGTGCGCATTGCCACTGACGGAGTGGTGACCCGCAGTGTTCGCGATACAGCGCACTTCTACTCTGAAATAGAGAAATTGCACTACAACACTAAGCTGGAACCCGTTGGTACAGACATCAGGCCTTTATCACGTAAGTTGCGTTTTGGCGTGGTGATAGAATCGGTGCGTGGTCTGGGTATCGATGCATCGACCCAACAGGCAATGGAAAAAACGACGGCACTTCTAAGCTCTTTGGGTCACCACGTTGAGGCAATGCAAATCCCTGCTCCCGATACTATCGCTGAGGATGTTGTTCACTATTGGCAGATGAATGCGTTTTTGTCGAAGAAAGTGGGCGGCAAAGCGATGGATCCGTCCTTTGATCCCTCACGCTTGACACCGGTTTCTCATGGTTTGGCTGCCCAATACTCACGTAGTATTCTTCGTACGCCCGGCGTGCTTTACCGATTGCGAAAATCATACAGCGATTATGCCAAAATTTTTCACAGCATAGATATCCTAGTAACGCCTTGTGTGAATCATGTGACGCCAAAAATAGGCCACCTGAGTGAAACTCTTGATTGCGACACTTTATTCGGTCGTGTTCGCCAATGGGCGGGTTTTTCGGCGTATGCTAATGTCACAGGAGGGCCGTCAATTTCGCTTCCGCTGAGCCACAACACGCCAACTAACTTGCCGATTGGCATCTTATTTAACGCGAATCATGGTTGCGATCGTTTGCTGCTCGAGCTCGCCTACCAATTGGAAGAGGCGCAGCCTTGGCGTAAGATTCAAGATTATGGATAGTTTCAGCAATACAGCGCTCGCAAGGTTGTTTAGTTCCTTCGCATTACTGATACTATTCTCGTTTCTTGCTGCGTGCGCAGGTGGTGGTGCCAGTGATAACGCCTCATCTGGTGAGGCGACTCCAGCGCCCGTCGAACCAGAGAAGTCAGCAGGGCAGCACAATATCCTGCTTATCATCGCGGATGACCTGGCTTACGACCACTATGGATTTGCCGGTCACCCGGTACTTAAAACCCCATTCATCGATAGTCTCGCGGCACAATCAGTTCGTTTTCCTGCCGCCTACGTGTCGAGCTCCTGTCGTCCTACTTATGCTTCGCTTCTGACGGGCCTACCGGAGCATCTACACGAAGTCACCTATCTAAACGGACCGTTACTCAGTGATTTCCCCACAGTTGCCGATCGTTTCCTCAGCGTTGGCTATAGCACTTTCCAGGCCGGCAAGTTCTGGGAAGGCAGCCCTGATTTTCGCGGCTTTACTGACAATGTGCCTTTTAATTCCGACTTTGGAAACCTGTCCATTGGCCGGACCTCTATCGACCCTATTTTCGATTTCATGGAGGAGACCAGCTCTCCTTGGTTCGTGTGGTTCAGTCCGCAAATGCCACACAGCCCGCACAACGCACCCGACAATTTTTTGGCGATGTACGAAAAAATGGGGCTGGATAGTGCTGCTGTCGAGTACTTCGCCATGGTGTCATGGTTCGATGATGTTGTCGGCACCTTGCTCCAGGGAGCTGAAGATAACACCGTAGTGATTTTTCTTGCAGATAACGGGTTCATACAATCGGAGTTGCCGGAATTGCAAGCAACGAGGAGCAAGGCCAGTTCCTACGCGCATGGCATTCGGCCCCAGCTTTTGATACGTCACCCCAAGTACGACTCCATCCTACGTGCCGAGCTATCCTCGGCGGTTGATGTAACCGCAACTATTCTTTCCATTGCCGGTGCAGACTACTCTGATCTGTCCGGGACGGGTGAACTCAGGATTTAAATCTCCAACCGACCCTCCCAGCCGCGAAAAGCGGCCGCAATACTCCGAATGTTCAGGGTAGTGTAGCCAGGAAAAGGTTGTTTGTTTGGCTTATGCTCCAAGAATAGTTTCTTTATTATCCACAATAAGGATCTTGACTGTGATCGTCTTACTCCTTGCAATAATCAATACTTATCATCTACCAAACGGCAGAGTAATTGAGAACCGGGCGCCATCGCCGATATTTTCAGCCCTGATGGTGCCGTCCATGTCGCGCACAATACCATAACCTACAGACAACCCTAATCCCGTTCCCTTGCCCATTTCTTTTGTTGTATAGAAGGGCTCGAAAATGCGCGGCAGAGCTTCTTCGGAAATACCCCCGCCGGTATCCTCAGATATAATGTGAACACCTTTATGATCTGAAAACACGCGCAATGTAAGCTTCGATTCCCCATCTCTTTCAGACATAGCATCTCTGGCGTTAGTGAGAAGGTTTAAGACCACTTGTTCCATTTGAATAGAATGGCCCAAAACAGACGGACAGTCTTCCGCTAACTGGGTCTCAACCCTAATTCCCGCCAATCGCAATTGTTCTCCCATCAGCTCAAGCGCATTCATAACCACAGCCCGAGGATCAATTGGCTCTGGCTCTTCCGTCGCCTCGCGCCCGAACATCCGCATGTGGTCAATGATTGCAGCTGCTCTTGACGTCTGTTCCTCAATACTTTCCAGTTTATCGATCAGGTATTCGGGGTCAGCACTGTTTTTAGACATTCTCCGGCGGGCATTCCCCGCAGCCATGCGAATAATACTCAGTGGTTGATTCAATTCATGCGCGACTGATGTTGCCATTTCTCCGAGTGTTGCTAGTTTGGACGCCTGAATCATTTGGGCGGTGGCTTCTTTACGTTCTCTGTCCTGTTCTTTTCGTATTTCATTCATCTGTGTTTCGGCAGTTTGCAACCTCTCAACTGTTGCCTGTAAGCGGGCCACGGCCATCGCTGTATCAATTCGGATTGAAGCCAGTGACGCTATGGTTGTGAACAAATGCACGTGTTCAGCTGTGTAAAAGTTTTCCTCCCGGTGCTCCGAGTCTAGAACGCCGATGACCCTGCCTTCGTATTTAATGGGTACAGCTAACTCCGAAAGCCGGATCTCGTCGTCAACAATATACTGAGCATTCTTTCGCGTATCTGAAACGAGCTGGAATGTTCCAGTCGCAGCGGCAGTTCCAACAACGCCACTGCCAAATTCTATCCTGATGGGATTCAGTATCTCTTCGGCGACCGGGTTTTTTTTACCATGCGCTGCGACTTGCACTAGGGTTTTTTCGTCTTCACCGAGCAAATAAACAACACAGTCCTCGAAATCCAGCTCAGCTATTGCCATTTTTGCGATATTCCAAACAATCTCGTCAAGCGTATTTAGCCCAGCCTGCGACAGTGCAAATTTATGTAGAATTTCCAGACGCCGGTTTCTGGAAGCCAGACTACCGCCAACATCCTCAGCTAGTTCCAAAACCGTAAAAGGATTTTCCTTCTTCAATGTATGTCCGTTCCTCGCAATCACAGGCCAGCTGTTCCGTATACCGAAAAATGCCAAGCCGTTCTCATAGACCCACTTTACAGAACTTGAGAAGCGGGAGCTATACCTAAGCCGCAAAGCTATTCGCCATTGGTGCGGTGAAGCTGACACAGTCCTTTGAGCCTCAATATGAGCTGGGACACCTTGTTCAATTCGCAGGCGACCGAATCAGCTGTGACAAGTGATCGCAATACTCGAATGTTCAGGGTAGGGTAGCCAATAGGAAGGATTTTCTTCACATTATGCTCCGCATTGCCTCTCCACTGATGCGAGTACCGTTTTGGGAAACGGGCAAGCTCTTCACGAGATTGAGTGGGTTACCGCTCAGGACAGACTAGACAATCTAGTCGACACACTCCGTTTATATTTCCGATACTTACGCTTACTCTGTTTGAAAATTTCTTTATTTCCTTTAAAGCAGAAACTCGAATTCGTAGATAAAATCAAATGTAAACTAAACATCTGCTAATTTGGATTCTGGCTATCGAGTGTCTCTACAGAAATCGCAATTGGATTGAGGAGCTTTCATATTGCTAAAATGCGAAGTAGAAATATTAGACTTGGCTCGAGTAGAGCTCGATCACATTGCATTTTTCGAAAACGCTGAAAGCCCTACTTATGAACGGCTTGAGAGTCAAAACTTAGATAGTGCCGGCGCCCTATCGAGTGCCAACCTCCAGTCGATATTGAATACGCGTTTGAGTCGCGCCGCTCAGGACATGGCGACGTGCCGGCCATAGGATGACGTCAAAGCGCCGGATAAAAGCGAACTTGAGGACCTGGTTCAGCTGATCAGTCAGCGTGTAGGCCGCTGCCTTGAGCGCCAGGCGTTCCGAGAAAAGGACCCTGCCGAATAAAACTTTGGGTCTGTACCTGCTCCATTATAAAATTCGCCAGTGCTCCGGCCCGTAGCCGAAAAGCTGGCGGTGTTTTTAGCGATACCAACGGTGGCGAATCCCACGGTTCGGGATCTATCAGGGGGCAGCGCACCAGGATCCAGTCAACGTTACTGTCTGCCAGCAGGGCATACTCTGCCTGTTTGTCCTGCAGGGCACTGCGCAGGCCAATTTGTGCCAGCGTTCGTATCCACCAACCCAGTAGATTACGCGCATCATCTGGCATCACGACTGCCGCGCCGGAGACTGCAATATAGAGGGAAATTTCTTCTGATGACATCGCCTCCAGCACGTTGCGGGTGACCGTCGTATTGATAAAGCGTGATGCATCACCATCCGCTTTTACTGGCCCCAAGGCACTGATTACCACATCACTGCCCTGCACTAGCTCTCGAACCACGGCGGGGTCGCGGGCATCACCTGTGATGATAGTGATGCGGCTACTAAACGGCGCGAGTTTGGCCGGGTTGCGTGCCAAAGCTCGCACCCTGTAACCGCGTTGCAATGCAGCCTCCAGTAAATAGCCGCCCACCATTCCAGTGGCTCCCAGCAGTGCCACTGTGTGGTCTTGGGTAGCCATCGTCTGAGACGCTGAGTACACCCGGTCTTCTGGCGTTGGCTGTGCTGTGCACGCGAGCATCAGGCTTGCACAAAAGACTATATTCAGCGCTTGCAATGGCCATCGCCAATGGTGCTTCGGCCAGCGGCAGCGCGCAAAATTGCGGCCCCCTATTTTTAATGTCAACATTAGTATATGTCTGCCACATGATGAGTGGCTTACTGTAGCAGGGTTCTCTTTTTGCGGAGGAGTAACATTTAATTTTTTTGGATTGTTCTGTCACCCAACTCTGACTGCGCCGAACTCAGGGTTTACCCCACTCTTTTTCGATATGAGTCGTTAAAGGCTCCATTGCTTGTCATGTAATCCAGCACATCGCTTTAACGCAATTGACAGGGAACTATCAGCGCCCTTTGCCCTCTGAGGGTAGGCAAACTGAACTTGGCCTGTGGACAAATACACTGGCAGAATCGATAAAAAGTTAACAAGTGCGCACTACTTAAAGAAGCACTGCGCACCAGCAGACGGACAACTAGCTTAATATCCCAGGTGTTGTAACATGCAAACCTTTAATATTCTCGCAATCGCTGCAGGCGTTAAATTCAAAATGTCTTCTTGTTTCTCTCGAGCCATTTTTGCCGTCGGGCTCATCGCATTGTAGCCGGCGGCGTAGCGCGTGTGCTTCCTCAGATCGCCGACGTCGACGGGCGCGTCGTCGCCGTTGACGAGGCGCTGGAGCTCGGGCGCCGAGAAGAGGCGGAGCCAGCCCGGCGG
>PKCY01000185.1 GCA_002862985.1 Haliea sp. | reverse complement strand
GAGGCGATTTGCATCGCACTTTCACCGATACTTCCGCAACGGTCGGCGCCCCAGGTATACAAACTCGGGATGCCCAGTGCGGTCATCGGATTCAACGACGCGGGTGAAATGTGGATGGACCAGGGCGTGGATGTCCGCGCATCTGACGCCTCAGCAACCCAGGGCCTCGACGGCTGGGGCTCTATGTGCGCAGGTCTGGGCAACCTCATCCTGGCTACGGCGGAGGATGCAGAGAGCCGTTTTCCTGTGCTCAATCTGAGCCGCGAGATGACAACAGATACTGGCGGCGCGGGACGCTGGCGCGGCCAACCCGGCACACGCAACATCAAGCAAGTGCTTGAACCGGTATCTGCCATGACATGGATGGTGTCGCGCAAGCACCCGCTGCGTGGACTGTGCGGGGGCGACGATGCCGCACCCTACTCCAACTTTTTCCTGTTCGGCAGCGCCGATGAATTCGAAGTAGAAAACGCAATTAACGCACAATTGCCCGCTGGTGCAGTCACCGCGTACCAATATGGCGGGGGCGCTGGTTTCGAAAACCCATTGTTACGCGCGGCTGAGGCAGTGAGAGAGGATGTGCTGGACGAATATGTCAGCGTCGAGGCCGCCCGAGAACGTTACGGTGTTGTACTAACAGGTTCGGCAGAAAACTGTGATATCGAAATTGATCCTGAAAAAACCGAGGACTTGCGTCGCCAGCGAGTGGCAGAAAATATCAGGGACAGCAGCACATGAATTACCGTATCGGTATCGACATCGGTGGCACTTTCACTGATTTCGCGCTGTTAAAAGATCGGGAGCTCATACTGCATAAAAATCTAAGCACACCGGAGGATCGCTCACTCGGTGTAATCCAGGGGCTGGAGCACCTGGCGGCGCTAGAGGGAAAGAAATTGTCAGAACTGCTGCGGCAGGTCGACGCCATTATTCATGGCACTACCGTAGCAGACAACACACTGATCGAAATGAATGGCGCCCTTACGGGACTGCTCACCACTGAGGGCTTTCGCGACGAACTGGAACTGCGCCGAGGATACAAGGAAGATATTTGGGATGTCCGCCTTCCGCCGCCGCCGCAGATCATTCCTCGTCGTCGCCGCCTGGGTATACCGGAGCGTATTCGTTTTGACGGTTCGGTTCATGCTTCCTTAGATGAAGATGCTGCGCGTGATGCGATTCGCCGCTTGGCCAAGCAGGGTGTCGAGTCAGTGGCTATTTGCACCCTGTTCTCTTTTACCAATCCGGCTCACGAAATCCGGCTGGCGCAGTTAGTCGCAGAAGAAATGCCCGGCGCCTATATCTCTCTTTCCCATGAAGTGCTTCCCAAATCTCCTGAGTTCGAGCGCGTCAGCACTACGGCTGTAAATGGCTACGTGGGGCCCCGTGTCAGCGAATACATCGCGAAACTGAGCGATCGACTCAAGGACGCCGGATACCAACGTCATTTGCTGTTGATGCAATCCAACGGCGGAGTAATGACTCAAAACTATCTGGCACGCAGTCCCATACGCGTCCTCGCGTCTGGACCGGCTGGTGGCGTGATCGGTAGTGCGGCTATTGGCAAGGCAAAGGGGGCAACTGAACTACTGTGCGTGGATATGGGTGGAACCAGTTACGATGTCTCGGTCATCCGCAAGGGCATGGCGCCCGCGCAGTCGGGCTGGAATTGGCACCATCGCTACCTCGTCGCCGTACCCATGGTGCAGATTGAAACCCTGGGCGCTGGAGGCGGTTCTATTTGTAGTGCGGCATCCGGCACATTACAGGTGGGACCAGCAAGCGCCGGCGCACAGCCAGGACCGATATGCTATGGCCAGGGAGGAACGCTGCCCACAGTCACTGATGCAATCCTGGTATTGGGTTTACTCTCTGACGAATCGGACTTTGCTGGCGGGAGTTTCCAGCTTACGCGCGATGGCGTCGAAGCCGCTCTCAAGGAGTACGTTGCCGACCCTATGAATTGCAGTGTCGAGGACGCCGCGTTTGATTGCTGGCGCCTAGTGAATGCCAATATGACTCAGGCAGTGCGCCGCCTCACGGCGCAAAAAGGCAGTGATCCAGAAGACCTCACCCTGCTCGCCTACGGCGGTAACGGCCCTGTGTTTGCGGCAATACAGGCGCAGGAGCTGGGCATCAGTCGTGTATTAGTGCCGCGTACCTCTCCTGGCTTTTCGGCGACAGGGGCACTAGCGGCACAACCGAGCATCGATGAAGAGCGCTCCTATATCGTACCCGGCAAGGAGGCAGACGTAGATCACCTGCGCCACTTGTGGAAAGAGTTGGATCAGCGCGCCGAAAGTTATTTACTGCAGGCCGGGTTTAAAAGAGACGACATACATTGTCGTTATCAGCTCAACGTACGCTACCCCGGACAAAACTGGTCACTGACCGTCGACGCTGCGGACGTTCGCGGCGCCCAGGATCTTTCCTTTGCAGGCGAACAACTGGTAGAAAACATGCTAGACCGCTTTCATCAGCTGCATTTTTCAGAGTACGGACATGCGCGAACGAGTGAGGCGCCGGAGATTACCGGCGTGCGTCTGATCGCCTCCACTCAAATACCGAAACCACAGTTCACCGGTGGATTCAGCGCCGAGTGTCACTCCGCTACACCCCATAAACAGCGCCGCGCCAACCTTGGCCAGGGTTACCACTCGACGGATATTTATCGCGGCTCAGATCTCGTACCGGGTCATTTCGTGAGGGGACCAGCGATTATTGAAGAAGCCTTTACTACCATTGTTGTCTACCCGGGCTGGAATGCTCAACTGGATGATGCGGGAGATTACGAGCTAACCCGCCAAACAAACTGATTTGCACCCGGGGTACCCTTTGCCCCGCGACTGGAGACCATTGATGACAAAAAAAGAAGATAACGACACTGCCCAACTCGATACCAGCCCGGTGGACATTTGGGTAGGCGTGCCGCTGGGCGGAGGACAGATGAAAGACCCGGTAGCTCCCAATGACATCAGGCGCTGGTCCCAGGGCATGCAAAACTGCAACCCGCTGTATTACGATGAAGAGATCGCGGAGGCTGCAGAAAGTCGCTTCGGTGAACTGGTCGCGCCGCAGTCATTCGCCGTCTGCACAGACGACAGTCACGGTGCGGCCCCCGCCATTCAGGGCAACATTCCCGGCACACACATGTTGTTCGGCGGCGATGAATGGTGGTTCTACGGCCCTCGTATTCGGCCGGGAGACAAGATCACACGTTCACGCATGTTGTTTGACTATAAAGTGTCGCAAACTGGGTTTGCCGGACCTACCATGTTCTCCCGCGGTGACACCGAGTACGTCAACCAGGGCGGGGAATTCATTTGCAAACAGCGGTCAACCTCCATTCGCTATTTGGCAGAGGAAGCCCGCAATCGCGCACAGTTCAATGAGGAAACCGACCCCACCTGGACAGAAGAGCAATTGATTGAAATTGAGCGCAAAAAGATGGCCTATTTCGAGCGGGTGCAGGACGAACAACATCAACGCAAACTAAACGTACTGGCGGGAGAACAACTACCGGAACGACTGATAGGGCCGCATTCGGTGGCCAGTTTCACTACCGAGTGGCGCGCCTACCCCTTTACCATTTGGCACACGTTTCGCCCAGACGGACTCCCCTCCTCGCTCTATGAAGCAGGCTGGCTGCCGGAAATGTCCCGCGATTTCGGCAAGGGCGCCATCGACCCCACGCACCTCGATGGGCTCTACCACGGTCCTTCGCGCGGCCATGTGCAACCGGAGTACGCTCAGTTGATCGGACTGCCTCGAGCCTACGGTTACGGTGCCTCCATGGGCGCCTGGATTCTGGATTACATCAACCTGTGGGGCGGTGCCTGGAGCGACATCATCCACAGTAAATTTTCATATCGTACACCGGCCATGACCGGGGATTTAACCATTTTGAATGGTGAGATCAGTTCCGTGCGTGAAGACACAATGACTGGCCAACCATTGGCAGTTGTGCAGGTCCGCATGACAAATCAGAATGATGATGTCCTGGCCACCGGTGGCGCAGAGGTACGACTGCCAACCCTGGAACTACCACTTGCCGGGAAACGCTAGAATGAGCAGCGATCTTCAGCTGCGCTTACAACCCGATGGTTCTCGTCTTAGTTGGCCGGCATTTCTTGAGGATGTGGTAAGCCGACACGGTGACCGCTGTGCTATCCGCTTTGAGGGTCGCGACATCAGTAGTCGGAAGTTACAGACTGACGCGAGGCGCCTCGCCAAGGCGCTGGCAGCCAGTGGTGTATCCAAAGGCATGCGCGTCGCAGTGCATATGGCAAATCGACCAGAGTTTGTCATTGCCTCGTTTGCCGTCGCAATGCTGGGTGCGGTAATGGTGCCTGTGAACACCTTTGCCACCGTAGACGAACGCGAGTTCATCCTGCGGCACAGCGATAGCGCGTTTCTACTCTTCCAAAGTCAGTTACTGAAGCACAATTTTCTCGAACAATTAACAGGCTTGCTACCAGAGCTAAACGACGAATCCAGCGAGCCTGTGCACAACATTAAAATCCCACAGTTGCGCCAGGTTATTGCACTGGGGTTGCAGGCATCGCAGGGCAGAGTTCAGGCGTGGGAGGTTTTTCTTCAACGGGGTGACAACTTTCCTGATGAAGTGCTCGATGCGATGATTGCAGAAGTCTGTCCCGGCGACGAGAGTCTGATTATCTACACGTCCGGTACCACTGCCAGGCCCAAAGGGGTACTGCACCTGCAGCGCGCCGCGGTAATACAGAGTTGGCGCTTCGCAGACGACCTGCGCCTGACCAGCAACGACCGCATCTGGACCGCCTACCCCTTTTTCTGGTCGGCTGGGATTTGCATGGCGCTCGGAGCCAGCATGGCTGCAGGTGCAACATTGATTCTGCAGGAAACCTTCGAACCCGGCGCGGCCTTACAATGCCTGAGCGATGAACGGGCCAATGCTACTCAATGCTGGCCACATCAAGCCAAGGCCATGGCGGAACATCCGCTCTATGCGACACTGGATTTATCACACATCGACAAGGAGGTTTGTCGCCTGCAGCCGAACGTTGATCCGAAAGATGACGCATGGGGAACACAGGGCTCTTTTGGCATGACAGAAACCTTCACCCTCACGTCTAACTTGCCAACCGATGCGCCAGTTGCACTTAGAAATTCCACCGCCGGCAAACCACTGCCGGGCATGAGTGTGCGCATCCTGGACACAGAAACCGGCCTTGAGCTTCCTTTCGGGGAAGCAGGTGAGATTGCGGTAAAAGGCCCAACCTTGATGCGCGGGTATTACAAAATAGAACCGGAGGCTACATTCGACACCGATGGTTACTATCACAGCCAGGACGGAGGCCACCTGGACAGTGACGGCTACCTGCACTGGACGGGCCGACTGTCTAATATCATCAAAACAGGAGGAGCCAACGTTTCGCCACTGGAAATTGAAGAGGCACTCCTTAGCTACCCCAACATGCGAAGCGGCATTCCCTTTGGCGCGCCACACCCCAGTCTGGGTGAGGTCATTGTTCTGTGTGCAATAGCGATTGAGGGACATGAACTCGCCGAAGCGGCTATTCTGGATTTTCTCAAGCAAAAGCTAGCTGCCTATAAAATTCCGAAGAAAGTTCTGCTGTTTTCAGAGAAGGATTTGAGTTTCACCGGTAACCAAAAAATTCAAACCCCAAAACTGGTGGAAAAAGCACTGAAGCGACTGCGCGAAGATGCCATCGAAATTGATGGTGTGAACTATGGCGACTATCTGATTGATGAGCTGAGCTAGATATACCGATAAAGCATGGGGGCCGATGGAAACTGTATTTATAGGTCCGAGAATACTGCTCGCACCCTCCAGTCAGATATCTGACTGGAGCAAGCTGCGCTGGAACTCTACCATTTCCTCAGGTTCGCACGAGTTGTTCAACAGATCCGAAGCGGACACGCTTAACGTCACCTCGGTGATTTGACCTTCACTCGCCCAGGCGCCCATAAACAAACCCCTAATCGCTCCGGGGATAGCACGCTGATGGCCCTATATCTCAGCGCGACGCTGACACTGACTCGATCGGGCACCCACGCTCTGCTACACGGTACAAAGTTATGAGATCATCCACATCTTAGGAGATAGAAATTGAGCGCTAGAATGCTGCAAGGTGTAAAAGTTCTGGATGTGGCCGGTGAACCACTGGCCATGGCCGGCCGCATGCTATCAGACTTGGGGGCTGAGGTTGTCAGGCTTGAACCACCTGGCGGCGACCCCCTGCGCAACGCCCCTCCTTTCGCTGGAGACAGCGGACTATCCCTTAGGTTTCTGG
>PKCY01000030.1 GCA_002862985.1 Haliea sp. | reverse complement strand
TCGATGATATTAGCTTTAATCCCGACGCTCAGGTTGCACACGTTCTCGCGATGTTGGGATACAATGAGAGTCTAGAGTTTGGCCAGCGCATCTATTCCTACGATGCCGGCGGTTCCCGTGAAATTAATCGACTGAGTGACGTTGTTGCAGCAGTGATCGCGCAGGACAGCGAACGTTTCAGCGGCACAACCACGGCCGGTGAATTTGCCCAGCTGGAAATATTTAACCGCCTTGGCATGAACATGAGCGCATGGACTGGAGAGAGTTTTGCATCCACCTGGCATTCCAACTTGCGCGACATGGCCCGCCTCGGAACATTGCTAGTACACGACGGCGTATGGGACCAACAGCGCCTTGTAAGTTCACAGTGGATTTACAAGATGACTCACCCGGCTTTTGAAGATGCGAATACTGCCTATGGTTACCTGACGTGGGTGGCATCCAATCGCAATTATTACTTCCCCGGTTTTGACATTAAATTTCCCTCACCACTGGGAAACTGCCAGCCACCGGCGATCTGGAAAGAGTTTCCTCACACGCTCAGCGAGTCCACCGATTGTAACTATGACGGGGCGTACTCTTGCCTCCAGACCTACGACGTAGGAGTATTTGGAGGCTTGGGCGCTGGCGGACAAAACATCGCCGCCCACCGAGGCCTTGACCTCGTCATGGTCACCAGAAATGCTGGTGGCACCGCTACTCTCACCACGGCCTGGGATCTTATTCGCGCGGCACTGATAGAGCATGATCCGGTTTACGCTGGAGATGAGGACGCGTTTTGTAAGGCCTATCGCGAAGGTGACCACGCCCCGGATCTAATCCCTATTCCCTGAGAAGTACGCTCTTAAAACGCGACGGCGCGTTGGAAGGTACAGGGCAAATACGCAAGAGCCCCTTGAGTCAGAGACCCTTGCGATATGTGTAAGGCGTCACCCCTGTCCATCCCTTAAAAGCCCTTATAAACGCACTGGACTCTGAAAACCCCGCACGGTGCGCTATCTCCTCGATACTGAGTCCCTGCTTCCCCAGGAAATGCAGTGCCGTGTCCCGGCGCACCTGATTTTTGATGTCCTTAAAAGTAGTGCCTTCTGCCGACAGGCGCCGCCGCAATGTTTGTGGGTGAACTTCCAGGGCTGTGGCCACTGCGCTGAGTTCCGGCATATCCCGCAAGCGGCGGCGCAAGTTGTGTCGGACCTGCGCAGTCCAGCTGTTCACAGCGTAATCCTGAGTAAGCATTATTAGTGCAGGGTGGCGCAGGAAGTGCCGCAGTGACGTTTCATTCTGTGTCACCCGTTTATCGAGCAGGCTGCGCGAGATGACCAGTTGTGACAGTGGATGTTCGAACTCTATCGGATTTGCCAGGAACATGTGGCGGTAGTCCATCGCGGGTGCCAATGGCGCGTAAGAGAGATTCACAGCCTGAAGCGGCAGGTGCTCCTGTACTAGCCAGCTGGCAAAGCGGTGAGTATTAAACAGTAACATTTCGTGGAGGTAGGGGGTCTGTGCGCTGCCGGTATCGGGTGCGGCCAGGGTGATACGCGCCAGATCCCCACTTTCCTCCAGTACGGGCTGTGCAGCGATATCAAACAGCTGATAAAAGCGACAGTAGCGGCTCAGCGATTGCCCCAGTGTTTCGCAGCCAATGACCGCATGACACATCATGGACCAGCATCCGATGGGCATTCGCTGTGCACCGTAACCGAGGGTCTCATCGTTCATCGCCCGCATGGTGCTGACCTGTAGGTCAGCAAATCGTTCTATGGAAATGCGAGCGCTGTCTTCGAGCATCAGGCGCGGAGAAATTCGATTCTTGCGCAGCAGACTGATCGGGTCCAGCCCTTGAGCGACAGCATTTTTCAGCACAGCTCGAGCGAAATAAACGGATATTGAGAGGTCGCGCATGTTGTATCAGGCCTGACTGACTTTCGTGCTCAGGTGAATAGGGTTATGCTCCACGGAGGCCACCTGGTTGCGTCCGCCACGTTTTGCGAGATGCATCGCCCGGTCTGCTTCTCGACACAGGTTATCAAGGTCAATTTCGCCAACGGCACTGGCAACCCCCAGGCTCACTGTAACGGGGATGCTTTGCTGATTAACGACCAGAGGCCGCTCCGCTATGTGTTTGCGAATGCTTTCGGCTAGCAGGCGCGCACCGTCAGGATCGGTGTGGGGGAGGACCAGTAGAAATTCTTCGCCGCCGATTCGGGCTACCACATCGCTTGCTCGACCCGCACTTTGCAGATATTGTGCGATTTGACTGATTATCTGGTCTCCGGCTTCGTGTCCAAAATTATCATTCACCTCCTTAAAATGATCGATGTCTACCATGATTACGGCTGTGGGTAATTGCTGCCGGGCCGCATGTGCCAGCGTGATGTGCAAAGCCTGTTCTAGTCCGCGATGATTCAGTAGTCGCGTGAGAGGGTCAACCGTGGCCAGGTGCGACAGGTTTTGTTGGTATTCGACAAGCACGCTCGCCAGGAAGCCTATTACCACTAATACGTAAGCACAGCTGTAAACACCAAAAGCCACAGCCTGGGCCTGCAGGTAGTTGCCCAAGCTTAACCACTGATAAATCGCTAAGGGTATGCCGACTGCCATCAGTAGTGCGGCGATTACCATGATTGCGTCACCCACGTTGTGTTTGTTCCAGCTCCGCCATCCACAGAGTAGGCCTGTTCCAGCGAAAAAAAAGCTGGCGGTCCCCATTTGCACCGCAAACATCTGTTGTGGCGGCAGAAAAAAGACACTGAGGCAGGAAAAGAGACAAATTAGACCCAGCAGGAAGCGACCTGTATCAATCCCTGCACGTTGGCCCGCTGCCAAAAACAGAATGTAGCTATTTAGAATCGAGGCCACAGAGGGCACATCCACGGCCATGGGTATGTCAGACCCCTGCTGGAGGGCAAATGCGAGCCATCCCAGCAGTGCGGCCATGAAATAGACTGTGTACATCCCCAGTCCCGGGGTAGGGTTGCTGGCGTCACTGAGTGCGTATACCACCAGTACCTGCGCACAGGTGATCATAAAAATTAAACCCAGATGCATAACGACCCAGTTTTCCAGGCTAATCTGATCCATTGTATATCCAGTCAGCACCGGTGTTACCGGCTGTAGTGTCCAGTCTATTTATTTGTCGGCGCAGGTCATTGTTGGCCTGCCGGCTGCTCACCATACTGTTTGCCGCTCAGTTTTCTGACCTCGGGAACCCCGTCATGTTGCAACGAAAATTTACCGAAGAACAACACATGTTTCGCGATGCCTATCGAAAATTTCTCACAGCAGAGATTGTGCCACATATGGAAGGTTGGCGTGAGGCTGGATGTGTTGACCGGGACGCCTTCCGTCGGGCGGGTGAGCAGGGGTTTCTGATGATTTGGCCGGATGAGAAATACGGCGGCATGGGCGAAGCCGACTTTCGGTTTGAGCAGATCATTATCGAGGAGACCAACTATGCGCGCGCTGGTGATTGGTTCAATAGCCTGCACAGCCGTCTGGTAGGCCCTTATCTCACGCGCTTTGGCAATGAAGAGCAGTGTCAGCGACTGCTGCCCAAGTGCGTCAGCGGGGAGAGTGTTCTGGCCATTGCCATGACCGAACCCGACGCTGGTAGTGATATCGCTGGCACGCGTTCCTCCGCGATTGAGCACGATGATCACTGGGTGCTGAACGGCTCAAAAACGTTCATTTCCAACGGCATCAACGCCGATATCGTGATTGTTGCCGCCAAGACTGACCCGGACAATAACCCCCACCACATGACGCTATTTGTCGTGGAACGCGGCATGTCCGGGTTTGAGCGGGGGCGCAACCTGAAAAAAATGGGGATGAAGGCCCAGGATACCGCCGAGCTATTCTTCAATGATGTAAAAGTGCCCAAGGCTAATGTGTTGGGTGAGCCGGGTCAGGGGTTTATTTACCTGATGAAGGGCCTGGCGGAAGAGCGCCTGCTGGGGGCAGTGGGTTATCTGTCCTCGGCTCAGCTGTCCTTTGATCTCACGCTTGCCTACGTTCAGGAGCGCAAAGCCTTTGGTAAACCGGTAGCGGCTTTTCAGAATACCCAGTTCAAGCTCGCGGAAATGCGCACCCAATTGGACTTCTCGCAGGTTTATGTGGATCAGTGCGTGACGTCATTCAATGCGGATCAATTGTCGGCGGTTGATGCAGCCAAGGCAAAGCTTGTCACCAGCGAGCTACAGGTGGCGATGGGCGAACTGGGTGTTCAATTGCACGGCGGCAATGGATATATGGACGAATATCCGATTAGCAGGCAGTATACTGACGCGAAGATTTCGACAATTTATGCGGGCAGTTCCGAGGTGATGAAAATTATCATCAGTCGGGATTTTTTGGGCGAGGATTACACGCCGTTCAATACCCGTAACTTTTAACCCCTTTAAGAAACGCAGTAACTCACACAGTTCAGGAGAATTGATATGGATTTGAAAGGTAAAGTAGCCGTCATCACTGGCGGTGCATCTGGTTTAGGTCGTGCCACTGTTCGACGTTTCGTGGCTAACGGTGCTAAGGCAGCCATCTTCGATATGAATGAAGAGAAGGGCAATATTCTGGTTGAGGAGTACCCCGGCAGCGTGATTTTTTGCAACGTCAATGTAACCAGCGAAGAATCGGTCGTGGCAGGCATTGCCAAGACGATGGAGGAATTTGGCGCTATCCACGTATGCTGCAACTTTGCCGGCACGGGTAACGCTATGCGCACCATGGGCAAAAAGGGTCCGTTCCCGTTGGATGAGTTCAATCGTATTATTCAGATCAATTTAGTAGGCACCTTTAATGTCCTAAGGTTGTGCGCTGAGCAAATGTCCGATAACGCCGTGCTTAACGATGATGGTGGCCGCGGTGTCATCATTAATACTGCTTCGGTTGCTGCCTACGAGGGCCAGATCGGTCAGGCCGCATACTCGGCTTCCAAGGGTGGTGTGGTTGGAATGACATTGCCAATCGCTCGTGACCTGGCGGTGTTGGGTATTCGGGTGAATACTATTGTGCCAGGCCTGATCGCCACACCGCTGATGATGGGTGGTGTCGAAGAAATGACGCCGGAGATTGCCGAATTCTTGCAGCCGCTGGCCAGTCAGGTGCTGTACCCCAAGCGCCTTGGTAAAGCGGATGAAATTGCACAGTTAGCACAGCAGCTGGTTGAAAACGATTATATCAATGGCGAGTGCATCCGCATGGATGGCGGTATTCGTATGCAGCCCAAGTAAGAACTGTTCGTCCCATCGCGCCGCTGTGATGGCGGCGCGACTTTTCGATTCAAGCACAGGAGTAAACTAATGGGTCCGCTCAATGGGTATACGGTAATCGAGCTGGCCGGTATCGGCCCCGCCCCTATGGGCGGCATGGTGTTGGCTGATATGGGCGCGGAAGTGATTCGCATTGACCGTGCGTCAGCGATGGTCATGAAAGACGTTAGTGCGCGTGGCAAGAAGTCCGTAGTCATTAATCTCAAAGATCCCGGTGGTGTTGAGGCGCTGTTGCGCATGGTGGAAAACGCCGATGTATTGATCGACCCCTTTCGTCCAGGTGTTTGCGAGAAACTCGGTATTGGCCCTGACGTCTGCCTTGCGCGCAATCCCAAACTGGTGTTCGCGCGTATGACCGGCTGGGGCCAAGAAGGCCCATTAGCGCAAAGTGCCGGGCATGATATCAACTATATTTCCATCACCGGCGCGCTCTACGCAATGGGTCGCAGCGGTGAGAAACCTGTACCACCACTGAATCTCGTTGGTGATATGGGCGGCGGCGGTATGTTGCTGGTTAACGGTGTACTGGCGGCTTTATTGGAAACTGCGAATTCCGGCAAGGGTCAGGTGATCGACGCAGCCATGGTGGATGGTGCAGCGCAGCTGATGTGGATGTTCTACGGCTTTCAGTCATTCGGTATGTGGGACGAGACGCAGCGTGAATCCAACATGCTTGATGGAGGCGCGCATTTTTACGATACCTATGAGTGCGCCGACGGCGAGTACATTTCACTGGGTTCTATCGAGCCCCAGTTTTACGCCTTGCTAAAAGAGTTGGCAGGATTGTCTGAAGACGACTTTGGTGCGCAGAATGATCAGGCGGCGTGGCCGGCAATGAAAAAGCAGCTGACCGAAATTATCAAGCAGAAAACGCAGGCCCGGTGGTGTGAGCTCATGGAGGGTACAGATGTTTGTTTTGCTCCGGTACTCAATTTTATGGATGCACCAAAGCATCCCGCCAATGTCGCGCGCAATACCTATATTGAAATGGACGGACTGACCCAGCCGGCTCCGGCTCCGCGCTTTAGTCGCACACCCTCCAAAGTGCAACACGGTGC
>PKCY01000281.1 GCA_002862985.1 Haliea sp. | reverse complement strand
GGTACACGATTCACAATTGTAGTTCTTGCCAATTTGCAGTAGTTTTAGCCCAATCTTGTGGGTGTAAGACCATGCAAACTATCCTGCGACTCGACCTCGCCGGCCAACCTCGCGGTTGGATAACATTGCACGAGGCCGTTACAGCGTATGCCAAAGGAGATGTCGTTTACGGCATCGGGAACGTCTTGCCCCCGATTTTTGGCGGTATTCAACGCATTAACGGGCAGCGCTCCCGCATCGATCTGCAACCCATCGTAGCCATTCAGGGCAGGATCGTTCAGGGCTTCTGCGCCCCCTTGTGCAACCGTACTCTTTTTCGGCGTGACGATCACCGCTGTCTCTACTGCGGGCAGCAGTTCACTCGTACAGGCCTAACGCGTGATCACGTATTGCCTACTTCACGCGGCGGCACTGACCGCTGGGAAAATGTGGTGGCTGCTTGCAAACGGTGTAACTGGCAAAAAGACAATCGAACACCTGAAGAGGCACATATGCCGCTGCTCGCGGTACCATTCAAGCCCAACTCTTGGGAGTGGCACTTTCTGGCCAAGGATCGAATCTTTGCCGACCAGATGGACTACCTGTCAAAACGATTTCGGGCTGCGCGGGACTGGGCCGCTTAAATCGGCGCGCACAATTTGTGCGCCTTGATTAACACGCGTCCATTAACACACGCCTAAAAACTCTCGATCGAAGG
Source organism: Haliea sp. (assembly GCA_002862985.1). Taxonomy (GTDB): domain Bacteria; phylum Pseudomonadota; class Gammaproteobacteria; order Pseudomonadales; family Halieaceae; genus Marimicrobium. Next base: position 5,700 of record PKCY01000281.1, on the reverse strand, counting down.
CGCTATACTCCGCTTGAATAAGTCAGCCGGGCATTCGGCACGGTATTTCATTACAGGAGTCCTGCTGTGACAAGCCAACATCACAACGCCGTCCATACAATGATGGAAGAGATGGCGCGGTCAGTCATCGGTCAAGATGAGGTGGTACGCACATTAACAATTGCGCTATTGTGCAATGGCAACGTGCTGCTGGAGGGTTTACCCGGTACCGCAAAAACCCGATCTATTAAAACACTGGCCCAAGTGCTGGAAGCAGGTCTTGGTCGAATACAGTTCACTCCGGACCTGTTGCCCTCTGACGTTACTGGCAACGAGATCTACCATGACAATCAGGGTAAGCCAGAACTACAATTCCAACCCGGCCCCATTTTCAATGAGCTCGTCCTGGCGGATGAGATCAACCGCGCGCCCGCCAAGGTACAATCTGCATTATTGGAGGCTATGGAGGAACGGCAGGTTACGGTAGCGGGAAAAACGTATCAGCTTCCCGCTCTTTTCATGGTGCTAGCGACCCAGAACCCTATTGAGCAGGAAGGTACTTATCCCCTGCCTGAGGCGCAGATGGATCGTTTTCTAATGAAAATTTCTGTGGATTATCCCGAGTCAGATGCTGAACTTGCCATCATTCGCATGTTGCAGGCGGAAGAGGCACAGCAGCCGGCACAGCGACAGAAGATCCCCCAGACTCATATTTTTGCAGCCAGGGAATCCATTCAAAAAATGAAAGTGTCAGCAGCGGTAGAGCAGTATATTGTCGACCTCGTGATGTCGACCCGGCTGCGCTCTCAATTTGGCGACAAACTGGGCCACTGGATAGACACTGGCTCCAGTCCGCGCGCGAGCATTTCCCTGCACCGGGCTTGTCGCGCCAGTGCCTGGTTGGACAGCAGGGACTATGTTGATCCGGACGACGTGCGCTCCGTGCTGCATGCCATCATGCGCCACCGCCTGATCATGACCTACGATGCGCTGGCCGATAATGTGAGCCCGGATGACATCATCGATGAGATTATTCGGCAAGTTGCAGTGGGCTAGAACGCGGTGAACGAGAAACCCAGCGAAAACATTTATGCCAGCCTGCACGCCCTGGTCAAGCTGCGCTATACCGCCCAGGGTTTCAACTACCTGCCACGCCAACCCGTGCGCTCTTTGCTGAGTGGCCGCAAGCGCTCTCGCCTGCGCGGACGTGGGCTGGATTTCGATGAGCTACGCCACTACCGGCCTGGAGATGACATCCGCAATATGGATTGGCGAGTGACCAATCGCACTGGTAAGCCTCATGTACGCGTGTACACAGAAGAGCGCGACCGACCGGTAATGGTCGTGGTAGACCAGCGTCTGCCCATGTTTTTCGGTAGCCAACAAAAAATGAAATCGGTAGTAGCCGCTGAAGTTGCCGCGATCACGGCCTGGCGAGTTCTGGCAGTGGGGGACCGTATCGGGGCCATCGTATTTAACGACAACAACTCGGTGGAAGCGAAACCGTCCCGCAACGAACGCCGGGTAATGGGCTGGCTAGGTGAGCTGACCACAATGAACAATCAGCTCTCGGTAGCGTCCGGCCAGGAGAACAACCCGAACGCGTTAGCACAGGCACTTGCCACGCTGGAGCGCAGCGTCGGCCACGATTATCTGGTGGTGTTGATTTCCGATCTCTACGGTTGGAACGACACCACGTTGAAAACCATACGCCGTATCAGCCAACACAATGATGTCATTTGTTCGCTTATCTATGATCCGCTGGAACGCGACATCTCCCAAGCTGAAAAACTAGTCGTTAGTGATGGCAGGTTCCAGTTAGAGATCGATCCGGCTAGCCAGGGGTTAGGTGAAAAATTCGAGGCGAGCTTCGAAAGCTCCATAGCACACGTGCAAGCGGAGCTGAAGCGCCACCAAATTCCCGTAATTCCTATTGATACGGTTACGCCTGTTGCCGATCAATTGCGGGAAAAGCTCGGCGGCGAAAGGGTTTTACAATGAGTGCCCCACCCCTTCCTGAAATTTTTGGCAACTATGTGCTGGGTGATTTTGCAGAGGTCGTATCACCAGAAGCAATCAGCTGGCTGCCACAAACCGTCGGCTGGGCATGGCTAGGAGCAGGTTTGTTGCTGCTGTTGCTTCGCTTCCTCTACAGGCAGCTTCGTCGCTGGTACCAAAATCGCTACCGCAGAGAAGCTGCAGCCAGGTTGGCGCATTTGGCAGATAAACCCGTTCACGACGGCTGGGTGGTCGAACTGAACAGCTTGTTAAAGCTAACGGCTCTGGCGGCCTATTCACGCGAACAAGTTGCCCGACTGTCCGGGAAAGACTGGGTAGAATTCCTTAATCACCACTGCGCCGCGCCTCCATTCTCTGCGGAGTTAGGCAGCCTATTGGCACTGGGCACCTATACTGGCACCGCTGTGGACGAGGCAAGCAGACAACAATTGCTTGCTGCTGCCCTCAACTGGGTTCGCACGCACGAAAGGCCAGAGCATGTATGAGCTGGCCTATCCCTGGGCCATGGCACTGCTTGCCTTGCCATTGCTCATGCGCCTGCTGCCTGCCTACAAAGAGAGTCGGGACTCAGTGCGAGTACCGTTCTTCGACAAACTCGTCGAACTGAGTGAAGAGAGCCCAGGAAGCGGCGCGATGATTCTGCGACGCGATCGTATTCAGCGTTTTCTGGTTGGTTTTATGTGGCTTTGCCTGGTACTGGGAGCGGCCAAGCCTGAATGGGTGGGTCCACCCGTGGAGCAGCAAAAGTCCGGGCGGGACCTGATGCTCGCTGTAGATTTGTCCGGGTCCATGGAAACTGCAGATTTTGTCCTGCCTAACGGCGACACCATTGACCGCCTCCAAGCGGTCAAGCACGTACTCTCTGAGCTGGCAGCGCAACGCGAATCAGACCGACTCGGACTGATTGTGTTCGGCAGCGCGGCATATCTGCAAACGCCCTTCACCGATGATCATCTGGTATGGGAACAACTGCTGGCCGAAACCGAAATCGGTATGGCAGGACAAAGCACCGTGTTCGGCGATGCAATCGGACTGGCGATCAAGCTATTCAGAGAAAGTGCATCTGATAATCGCGTGCTGATCATCCTCACGGATGGCAACGATACCGGCAGCACCGTTCCTCCCATTGATGCAGCCAAGGTGGCTGCAACTTATGGTATCCGGATATACACAATCGCCATTGGCGACCCCTCGTCAATCGGCGAAGATGCGCTGGATACACGAACCCTGGAACGGGTGTCTGAGGTGACTGGTGGACAACAATTTCAGGCACTGAACCAAGAGGAACTGGAGGCGGCCTACCAGACCATTGCTAAACTGGAACCACAACTCTACGAGACCATTAGTTTCAGGCCAAGACAAAGCCTGCACTGGCTGCCGATTGGCGTGGCTCTGATTTTGTATAGCCTCTACCACGGAGCGGGAACATGGCGCACTTGGCGCTCACTGCACCAGGAAAAGAAAAGCCATGCTACCTGAGCTCACAGCGGTGCAATATTTCCATTTCCTGCGACCGGAGTGGGCGTTGTTGCTGATCCCCTGGATCGCAATGATGCTGATAAAAAATAAACAACGGGCGCACCGCAATATGTTCGGAGGTATTATCGCTCCGCACCTGCTGGAGCACCTGCGCCTCCGGCGTTTCGATACACGCTGGTTCAATCCACGCAACTTCTCTCTTGCGTTCATTATCCTGACGCTGCTCGTTCTGATGGGGCCCACCTGGCGTCAGCAGCCCTCGCCTTTAAACCAAGATGAGGCAGCGCTGGTCATTCTGCTGGATACCTCTGCGTCGATGCAGCAAGAGGATATACAGCCCAGCCGCTTACAGCGGGCCAAGCAGAAAATCTCTGATCTTTTAGCCCTGCGGCCAGACAAGAAAACCGCGTTGGTGGTGTATTCCGGCTCGGCACACACCGTGCTTTCCCTCACTGCCGATCAGGACATTCTCAATCAGTACCTGGCATCGATCGCTCCCGCTATCATGCCTCGCACTGGTAAGTTCCCGGAGTACACACTCCCACTGGTGGACGAAATTCTTCGCCAAACCAGCGCACCGGCAACTTTGGTATTGCTCACTGACGGCCTGGGTGCTGACAGTGACAAGGCGTTCGAGGATTACTTTACAACCAGCCCACATCAACTGTTCGTAGTGGGAGTCGGTACCGAGACTGAAGAGTCTGGCCTGGCACCTCTGGAACGCGCGTCCTTAGAAAAACTGGCGGCACAAACAGGAGGTGATTACCTGTCACTAACCATCGATGACCGTGACGTTCGCCACCTCAATCGCGGCATCGACAGCCACTATGTCGTGGTAGACGACAGCGCATTGCCGTGGCTCGATAGTGGATACGTGCTGGTGTTTCCCGCCATGGCCCTATTTCTGATGTGGTTCAGGCGAGGCTGGACTCTCACCTGGGCCTGGATACTACTACCCGTGATTTTGAGTGGCACCGGGCACCCGGTTATGGCACAAGAAGAACCCTCAGCCGCCATTGAGAAAAAAAGCTCAGCGGGCAACTGGTTTACAGCCCTGTGGCTGACGGACGATCAGCAGGGGCGATTACTAATGCAGTTTGAGCGCTACCCCGAAGCTGCGACGCGTTTCTCTGATCCTATGTGGAAGGGCATGGCGTACTACTACGCTGAAGAATTTATGCTGGCGGCAGAATATTTTTCACGCCGTGACAGCGATGACGCGCTATTTGATGAGGCCAACGCTCGCGCCCAGGGCAGGGATTACGTTCGCGCAGTGAATCGCTACGATCGTCTATTAGCACGCGCTCCGGATTTTCCCGGTGCAGCCTCTAACCGTGACCGGGTTCAAGCCATAATCGATGAGATCAATCGCCTGAGTGAGAGCCAACAACAGGAGGCAGGCGACACCGCCGAGGGCAAAGAACGGGTTGGCGACGATATGATTCCCGCCCAGGGAGCGGACGAAATGAGCTGGCAACAGACTGAAATCAAACAATTGACCGCCGAGGATATTTTACAGGACTCCGCCACCAGCGATATGTGGTTGCGCAGCGTGCAACAGGACCCCTCCAACTTCCTGGCGATAAAATTCGCTATGCAGCTGCAAAACCGTGAGAGCGCCTCACATAACTTGCCGCAGGATATGCCATGAAGCATCGTCTGCACTGGCTCGCTCGCGTCGCGATAACAGTCGCCATCTGCTTTCCCACTTTGACATTCAGCGCCTCGATCGAGGAGCTGCTAAGGTCTGGCAACTTGCGCATCGACAGCGCGCTGGCCCCCGATACGCTTATTGTGCCCGGACAAAGGGTCACTCTTACACTTGAAATCGCCACCGATCGTTGGTTTAGCGGCGGCACCCGCATTGGCATTCCCGAAGTACCCGGTCTGGTCATTCTGCAAACCGAGCAGTTTGCGAGTAATGCCAGTGAAACCCAAAACGGTCAAACCTGGGTCATACAGCGCTGGACCCTGGATATATACCCACAGCGCGCCGGTAATTTTACCGTGGGGCCCATTCTTTTGCAGGTTCAAGTCAATGCCGGTGAGACCGGCGAGGTGAAAGGTGAATTGCTCAGCCCATCGGCCCAATTCAGAGTCACAATTCCCGAGAGCCTTGAAAAAATTGAGCAGTGGGTGGCAGCACCCACTTTTACGGTCCATCAGCGGTTCGATTCAACATTGGAAAATCTAGCGGAGGGCGATGCCTTCGAGCAAGAAATA
>PKCY01000063.1 GCA_002862985.1 Haliea sp. | reverse complement strand
CGAACAGCAGGGCAGCAATCAGCCACAGGACCTCGCCACCCTGTTCCATGAAAGCGAGCAGCACCTGAGCTAAACCGTCCATATCAAGACCTCAGTTTAGCTTCAGTGTGCTCCGCAATCATACCCGTGGTCTGCTCGTCCAGGATGTGAATGATGCGTTGGGCGCGACCGTTCACGATGGTGAACATCAGTACGGTCGGAATCGCCACCAAAAGGCCCAGCACAGTGGTGATCAACGCGCTAGAAATACCCCCGGCCATAGCCTTGGGGTCACCCGCACCAAAGATAGTAATGGCCTGGAAAGTCAGGATCATACCCGTCACCGTGCCCAGCAGCCCCATTAACGGGGCAATGGCTGCGATAATCTTCAGAAGGGTAAGACCACTCTCCAGCTCCGGCGTTTCTTTTAGCACACCCTCGGACAGCTTCAGCTCCAGGGTCTCAGTGTCCATATTGGGATTGTCCTCGTGTATCTTCAATACGCGGCCCAAAGGATTATTGGTGTTTGCCTTGTCTGACCTAAGCTGAGTACTCACCCTGCCGCCCACGGTCGTCAGTACGGAGAAGCGGTAAATAGCCAGCAGAAAGGCAAAAATACCCAACGCGGTGATGGCATAGCCGACGTAACCGCCCTGATGCCAACGCTCTGCCAGTGTCGGTGTACCGATAATGGCCGCCAGATAGGAGCCGCCAGTAGGTCCGGTAGGATCCACGCCGAAGGGATTCAGTCCGCCCGAGGCAGTGGCCAAGGCGGCAGCCCAGCCGGTGTAGGGACCACTAGGTTGGCGCGCTAGCTCACTGAGCTTGCCGTTCTGAAAGCTGAGATAGTTGCCGTCCATATCGACGATATTGAAAGAGCCCACGCGCAGCACCTGGCGCTCAGTACTCTCCCCCCCGGGCGAGGACACATCCGCTGAGAACGTGGTTACCGCGCCGGTCTCGCGGATTTCGCGCAACAGCTCGTACCACACCCGCTCGATCTCCTCAATACTGGGTAGGCCAGTAGAATTGTTCATTCTCTCCACAAGCTCTTGCAAAAAGACTTCCCGGCCGGGATATTGAGCCGAGGCCAGCGAATAATTCTCAAAGTTAGTTATCAGATCTCCGGCAGCCGAAGTCAGATGTCCAAACAGCTCCTTCAAAGTGCCGAGCTTTTCAGTCAATAATTCTTCCTTGGCAGCGATCAGAAGCTCGTTTTCTTCGAAGGCGTTTTCCAGTTCAGTAGAGAGCGCTTCTTGGCGAGCACGCTCGTCCTGCGCCCGTTTCAATTCTGCAGCTTGACTGGCCTTGTCATTAGCAAAGCGCTGTTCCCGCTGTCGGTTTTCCCTGGACTCAGTGGTCTGGCCCTGCTTGACAAAGCCCAACAACTCATCCAGAGATTTAGCCTGCTGCGCCAGGGCAGATCCGCCTGAAACTGCCAGTGCGCCGCAGAGTGCGAGGGCAGCACCTTTTACCCGTTTAATGCTCATCAGTTAGCCTCCGGTGCTGCTATGGGCATCTTCAACAAATCAGTTGTTGCCTGCTTGTTTACAATTGCAATGCCCTTTTTAATGGCGGCATCGTAGTCGCTCGAAGGCAGTGTCACCCAGCTCCTGGAGGTATTGTCCCAGGCGCCGTTCAATGCGCCATCCGATGACCGATAGGCAAGTGCGATGCGGCCCACTTGCAGAAAATCTACTTCTCGCTCGCTGCCGTCGGTGTCAATAGGCCCCTTATATGTACTGATTGTGCGGCCGTACTGAAGCTCAATGTTGTACGCTTCCAGTACCGCACGAAATATTTCTGCCGTGTCCAGGTTATCGCGATCAAGACTGCTGCGCAGCATCTGCACTCGCGCTAAGCGTTCTTTTTCTTCAAACGGTACATCCAATTTTATAAAAGCCTCGAGACCGTCCAGCATACGGGGGACTAGCGGGGGTATCTGCCGGGCAATGACCGTCGACTTATCGATGTCTGCCTCAATCCCGGCGATGCGCGCCAACTGGTTATCGATTTGGCGCTGCAGGCGCGCATTGTAGACCTTCAACCCATCCACCTGCTTAGTAACCGTCTTATAGTCAGACAATAGGTCACGGGTTTCATCGGCCAGCCGATCAATTTTCACCTGTGAATTGCGCGCGGCGTTGTTTTTAGATTTACCCACCGCCAGGATAGAGTCCAATGTGGTGGCTTGCACCGTTGCCACAGAACCCCCAAGGGTGCCTGCGGTAATCAGCGCGGCGATTAAGACTTCTTTTAAACGATGCTTAGTCATGGGAATAGTACTTCCTAGTATCCAACAGAGTGATTCACAGCCAACGAGACAGGCCAGTTCTAGCGCTAATACCGCCGAAATCTAGCCCGAAAAAACCTAGAAAGCGAATTAAAACCAATTCGGGAGATGTTTTCAATGAATGTCCTAAAGCATTCTCTATAATCTGCCCAGATGTGTACTTTAGTTACACTTTTTGCGCCAAACTTATTTTAAGGTAACACTATTTGCCCCATCACCCCTTCAATCAAGCATTGACCGATTCATAGCACAGAAAACTGTAATTATAGGGATTAGGCGGCTGAGCGGCGTAATCTAAGCGGCTAACCTCATGCCATCTAGACCAGTCAATGTCGGGCAGCACCGCGTCACCGTCAACATTGGCATGAACCTCTGTAAGGTAAAGGCGATCGGCGACGGGAATCGCCGCACGATAGATCTGTTCTCCACCAATCACCACGACCTCGTCCGCATCATCGGATAAAGCGATACCCAGCGCCAGCTCCAGCGCCTCATCGAGAGAATGCACTACTTTTACACCCTCACACCGCATCGCCCTATTGCGCGTTATTACAATATTAGTGCGCCCTGGCAAAGGCCTGCCCATAGACTCAAAGGTCTTGCGGCCCATGATGACCGGCTTTCCCATCGTGACGCTCTTAAAGTAGCGCAGATCCTCAGGGAGATGCCAAGGCAGCGCGTTATCGTTACCAATGACGCCGTTGTCGGCAACGGCTGCCATAATCGCCAGCCTGATCATGTCGCTAGACTCTGAATCATATGGCTACCGGCGCTGAGATATGGTCATGAGGGGTGTAATCCTGTAAATCAAAATCGTCAAATTGATAATCATAAATACAGTCTGGCCGGCGCAGGATATTCAGGCGAGGCAGAGGTCGCGGCTCACGCGTCAACTGCTTTTGCACCTGCTCTAAATGATTATTGTAGATATGGGAGTCGCCGGTACAAATAATAATTTCTCCTGGCTCCAGATCACACTGCTGCGCCAGCATCAGGGTCAACAACGCCAAGCTGGCGGTGTTGTAGGGTAAACCTAAAAAAGAGTCGCTGGAGCGAATCATCAACTGCGCAGACAGCCGCCCGCCTGCGACATAAAACTGATACAGCAGGTGGCAAGGTGGCAGCGCCATGCGACCGGCTTTGACATTATCCTGCGGACTCATGCGCTCATCGGGCAAGTACTCGACATTCCAAGCATGAAACAAAATACGGCGACTGTCGGGGTTGTTGCGCAGACAATCGATTACATAATCGATCTGATTAATAGTGCTGCCGTCACGGCTTGGCCACGCGGTCCACTGGGCACCATAGATCGGCCCCAGCTCGCCCTCTTCGGTTGCCCACTCGTCCCAGATCGACACGCCGTTCTCTTTCAGCCAGCGGGTATTCGTATCTCCCCGTAGAAACCAAAGAAGCTCGCACGCTATACCCTTAAAGTGCAGCTTCTTGGTTGTCAGTAGCGGAAATCCAGTGGCTAAATCGTGGCGATACTGACGCCCAAATACCGACGTAGTGCCGGTTCCGGTGCGATCCCCCTTGCGCACGCCGTGGTCAAGGATATCCTGCAGCAGCTCCAGATATTGCTTCATTTAGCGCTCTTCCCCCCAAGTTTCGGTGCCGCCTTATTTGCCTTACGATAAGCCATTACAATTAAATACAGTCCTAGCACCACCATGGGCAGTGAAAGCAGCTGTCCTCGCGTCATCCACCCCATCGCCTCGAAACCTATGTGTCGGTCTGGCTCCCGAAAAAACTCGGCAATAAATCGCAGACAGCCGTAGCCTAGGGCAAAGACACCAGCAACCGACCAGGTCGGCCTTTCACGCGACGAAAACCACAGCATAATAATGAACAGTAGCACTCCCTCAAGGGCAAACTGATACAGCTGTGAGGGATGTCGAGCAAGTTGCAGCGGGTCACGCGGAAAAATCATTGCCCAGGGCGCATCACTGGCCCGCCCCCACAGTTCCTGGCCAATAAAGTTCCCTAAGCGACCGAGCGCCAAGCCCACCGGCACCAGCGGCGCAACAAAGTCCATCAACGACCCAAACACTATTTTATGACGGCGCGCAAAAAGGTACATGGCAAACAGAACCCCTAAAAAACCGCCATGAAACGACATACCACCTTGCCAAACGCGTAAAATCCATGCGGGGTCTTGCGCGAGCTTTTCGCCGCCGTAAAACAGCGCATAACCGAACCGACCCCCAAGCACTACGCCCAGAGCAGCATAAAAAATAAGATCGTCGACCTGATCACGCTGCACTGGTGTCCAGGACAACCGGCTGCGCCGCGCCGCGAACCACCATGCAAAAGCCAGCCCTGCCAAATATGTCAGACCGTACCAATGCACAGTTAATGGCCCTAAAGAGAGGGCAACCGGGTCTAGCTCAGGATATTGCAGCATGGTTTCACTTCAATGAGTCGACAACGAAAAGGCCGGCCAAAAACTGGCCGCATGAGTAACCAAGATCGAAAACACGTATTATCATCCAGCGCGTAACGATTCACAATTATTTCGCCCCGACTGACGGTTACAATTTATGTGCTTATTGATCTTCGCCCATCAGGTCTCGCCTGACTACCCGCTTTTAGTGGCCGCCAACCGCGATGAGTTTCATGCCAGACCGACCACCATATCGGATTTTTGGGCCGATTATCCCGAGCTGCTGGCCGGCCAAGATCTTTTACAGGGTGGCACATGGATGGGCATCACCCGCAACGGGCGCTTTGCGGCAGTGACGAACTATCGTGACCCGTCCCGCACGGATGAGGCTCCGCGCTCCCGTGGAGAAATCCCATTAAAGTACCTAACTGGCTCACAGTCACCGCAGGATTTCCTCTACGAGCTGGCCACAATGGCGCAAGACTATGCCGGCTTTAACGTCTTGGTAAGCGATCGCAACAGCCTATGGCATTACACCAACGGCGACAAAAACGATCCGCAGCGTCTTGCACCTGGCATCTACGGACTGAGCAACGCCAGCTTAGACACTCCTTGGCCCAAGGTGATGCTCGGCAAAGCCAAGCTGCTGGCGCTGCTGAAAACAGGTGCGATCTCCCACAATACGCTTGCCGACGTTGTTTCCAGCCAGCACCTGCCAGGCCAGAATATTCCGCAAGCGCAAGGGCTGGACGGTACTATGGAGTCTGTGTTGTCACCCCAGTTTATTGTGACTGATACCTATGGCACCCGCTCAACCACCACCTTATGGTTCGACGCCGGCGCCCAAACCAGCTGGCAGGAGCAAAGCTTCGATGCGAAGGGAGTATTGCGCGAAGTACAACTTAAAGAAATTATCGTGAACAAAAGGTAAAAAAATCCCAACAATAACGACACGGCAGAGTGGCGCGAGTGGCTACTACTCTACCGGACTGTGGATGAACTTTTCCATCCCATGCTCCAACAGAAAGCGCTCTAAACGGCGGCTTATTTCATCCGCATAATCCATCGTCATTACTTCTTCCAACAATTCGCGCGCCTCACTGCGCCGAACGTGTCTCAGCGAATTCTTAACTTTAGGAAGACTTGTCGCATTCATCGATAAGACGTCATACCCCATGGCGAGTAGGAGCACAGCCGCGCCGGGGTCGCCGGCCAACTCACCACAGATTCCAACAGGCACATTCTCCGCCACACCAGCCACCGCGACTTCTTCAAGCGCCTTTAATACCGACGGGTGCAAAGAGTGGTAAAGCCGCGCTACTCGGGCATTATTGCGATCCACCGCCAACAGATACTGAGTAAGATCGTTGCTGCCAACCGACAAGAAATCGACACGTTTGGCCATCGCCCGCGCCTGATAAACCGCAGAAGGCACTTCAACCATGACTCCAATGGGCGGCAGCTTTCCTGCTAAACCGTCTTGGCTGAGCTCACGGTGACAGCGCTTAATCAAATCCAGCGCCTCATCCAGCTCCGGGATATTGCATACCATAGGCAACATAATACGCAGATTTCCTAGACCCTCATTGGCCTTGAGCATCGCGCGGACCTGAGCAAGGAATATCTCAGGGTGGTCCAGTGTCACACGAATGCCGCGCCAACCTAGAAAAGGGTTATCTTCTTCAATAGGAAAATATGACAGCGCCTTGTCGCCGCCGATATCCAGCGTACGCATGGTTACCGGTTTGGGCGCAAACGCC
>PKCY01000271.1 GCA_002862985.1 Haliea sp. | reverse complement strand
GGTTACATCACCTATATGCGAACCGACTCAACCAATTTGAGCGTCGATGCTGTGGCAGCTTGTCGAACCTACATTGGTGCTAATTTCGCGCCTAAGTATAGTTTGGATGAGCCCAGGGTTTTCTCCTCCAAGGAAGGCGCGCAGGAAGCTCATGAGGCGATTCGGCCTTCGGACGTGAACGTACTGCAAAGTGCGCTAAAAGGAATGGAGCGGGATTCAGAGCGCCTGTATGAGTTGATATGGAGGCAATTCGTTGCCGGCCAGATGCCGGACGCAGAATATACTTCTACGCTGGTGACCGTTAGTGCGGGGGACTATCAACTCACTGCCAAAGGTCGCATTATTCGATTTGATGGCTACACCTGCCTGCAGCCGCCTGCTGGACGAAAAAATGACGATGCAGTGCTGCCAGATGTGAGCGAGGGAGAGGCTATGAATTTGGTAACACTCGATCCAGCGCAGCATTTCACCAAGCCTACGTCGCGCTACGGCGAAGCGAGTCTGGTGCGGGAAATGGAAAAACGCGGGATTGGGCGCCCCTCTACGTATGCGTCCATTATTTCGACCATTCAGGATCGCGGCTATGTGCGACTGGAGAACAAGCGCTTTTACGCAGAGAAAATGGGTGACATCGTCACGCAGCGCTTGCAGGGCAGTTTTACCGACTTGCTTGACTACGGATTCACAGCGTCGATGGAAGAGCGGCTGGACGAGGTCGCTCAGGGAAGCCTCGAATGGCACGAATTGCTCGATAAGTTTTATGCCGAGTTTAGCGTTCTTCTGCAAAATGCCGGGGAGGACGAACCCAATGGCATGCAGCCCAATCAGCCTACAATGACAGACATACCCTGCAGTACCTGCGAGCGGCCAATGCAAGTGAGGACAGCCAGCACAGGGGTTTTTCTGGGGTGCTCAGGGTATGCGCTTCCACCTAAAGAGCGTTGCAAGACCACCATCAATCTGACCTCAGGTGATGAAGCAATCCACGAGGATGCGGATGACGAGGCAGAGTCTCGATTACTGCGCACTAAACATCGTTGCAAACTGTGTCAAACGGCCATGGATAGTTATCTCATCGATGAAGAACGCAAGTTACACGTTTGTGGAAATAACCCTGACTGTACCGGGTTTGAAGTAGAGCACGGGAAGTTCAAGATTAAAGGTTATGAAGGGCCGACGCTCGAATGTGACAAGTGTGGGGCGGAAATGCAGCTGAAGAATGGCCGCTTCGGAAAATATTTTGGTTGTACGGCAGAGGAGTGCAAGAATACACGCAAGTTGTTGCGCAGCGGAGAAGCGGCACCGCCCAAGATGGACCCTGTACCCATGCCGGAACTGATTTGTCTAAAGGTTGAAGACCACTACATTCTCCGGGATGGTGCAGCAGGATTATTTCTCGCGGCGAGTCAGTTTCCGCGCAACCGTGAAACCCGTGCGCCGCTGGTGTCGGAAATCCTGCCGCACAAGGAGAAGATCGATCCCAAGTACACTTTTCTGTTCAGTGCGCCTGTAGCAGACAAGGACGGTAATCCTGCTCAAATTCGCTTTAGTCGTAAAACCAAAGAACAGTACGTAATGACAGAGAAAGACGACAAGGCCACTGGCTGGAAAGCGTTTTATAAAGGGGGGAAGTGGGAAGAAGCCGAAACTGGTGCTAAATCTAGCCGCGCCCCTAAGCGCAAGAAAGCCTGAGGGCTGGCATCGCAATCTCTAGAGAGGGGGCTTCCCTGGACGCCTGATTTCCAATGGTTCGCAAACGCGTACTATGGGCGCTGTTTTGAGGTAAAGAGTGACCATGTTCACCTATTGATACTGGTGGCGCGCAAATCCAACTGGTAGAATTATACTGCGTTATTAATTATTGGAGGTCTTTAAAGTGCCTGCATCCTTACTAGAGATTGTTGATCGCGGCGACGGAGATATCGTCCTGCAGCGATCGGACGACGATTCGGAGCCATTGGTTATCATCCGTTTTTCCGATGAAGCACGTGAGTACATGAAGGACAATGGCCTGGAGGTTGCAAAGGCCATGTTGGAAGCGGGTATACAGGCTGCTGCCGTCACATCTCACAGGAGTGAGTCTGAGGTTGAGGTTGAAGCCCTGCCGGAGACGCCACGCGTCCTGCACTAGGCCATTGGTTTATCCCCGGCGCAGTATTCCCACACTCAGGCCTTCGATCGCAAAGGCCTGTTCCCGCAGATCGACTTTGATCGCCTCGTAATCAGGATTTTCTGGCAACAATTGCACCAAGTGCTTTTGGTTAGTTCGACGCAGACGTTTTACCGTGACCTCGTCTTCAATACGCGCGACCACAATGTCACCGTTTTTCGCAACTGGCGTGCTGTGTACCGCCAGCAGGTCACCATCCAAAATGCCAACGTCGATCATACTGTCCCCCGCAACGGTGAGGAAATAGTCAGCATGTGGTTTAAAAAAGCTTGCAGGCAGGTCGCAGTAGTCTTCAATGTGAGCTTCGGCCAGTATGGGATCGCCCGCCGCAACTCGCCCGATGATGGGGATTCCCGGATTATCAGGTAACCGGATTCCGCGGGAGGCGCCGGGTATCATTTCAATAGCACCCTTGCGCGCCAGTGCTTTGAGGTGCTCTTCTGCTGCGTTGGCAGACTTGAAACCGAGTTCGTGTGCAATATCGGCGCGGGTTGGGGGATAGCCTGTGTGGTCTATATGCTGGCGGACAATGTCCAGCACCTGTTGTTGACGTTGTGTGAGCTTCTCCATTACTGGCACCCTCTGTTTATTTATACAGGTGCTGTGATTATATACAGTATTAACGCTGCAATACAACAGGGGTTTGGGCTGAGTAGCCCCCGGGGAAGGTGCTAGCCGACACGAGATCCTCTGGCGGGCTCTAAAGGTCGTCTACTCCGTACATGGCATCGGGCTCGATGGAATTCAGCGGACTGGCCCAGTCTTCCGGATGTATCGGCAAGTCCGGATCGAGTAGGTCATCATCGTCCAACTCAAAGGGAGCTCGCCAATCTTCAGGCGCTTCAATTTCTGTCAGTAGCATCTCCCGCCATTCATCAAGATCGTACTCAGAGACTTCGCCATCGAGGTACTGGGTTTCAATAGTAAGGCTGCTGGGATCCCAGTCAACCACTTCGAGCACGGCCTTGGTCTGCAAGTCCTGATACCACGCGCCCACGCGGGGGCTTAACATTTTCATTTGCGGTCCCCTGTTACATTCAAAACGGCGTTATTCTCAACATATCACGCTAGACCGTGATGTCCACTGGTCGAATCAGGCATAATCGAGCAGTGTCATAACCTGTGCGAAAGCCCTCGCCGTGATCTTTCCACAACAGATCAGACGTTTGCAGCGGCTTCCAAGAGTTGACTTCAGGCCGGGGTAGCTTTTATATAGCCGAACGACTCGACGACTTGACGCCGACATGAAAAAACTGTCTAAAAACCGAACGATTTAATTGACTGAGGGGGGCTGGAAAACCGACGTGGATAGTATTGAAAGTTTGTTTAGCTATATTACGGAACACTTTTCCGTCACCTATAAGTATCAAGCGTTAGTTTTGCTTGTTCTGGGCGGGTGTGCAGCGCATCTTGCGTTGCGATTCACGCTAAAACGCGTGCGGCAGGTCGCCATCAACAGCGCTCACAACTGGGACGACGTGCTGATAAAAGCCATCGATAAACCACTCATATTCGGTTTATGGATACTGGTAGCCTACATTGCTCTGACCCTCTACCCTCAGGGCCCTGGCGTGCAGGAAAATTTACAGCGTGCGTCCGATACTGGTGTGGTTGTTCTGTTGGCCTGGGTTGGTTACCGGTTGATATCCGGCGTAGAGAAGGAATTCTTGGCCTTGCGCGGCACATCGGTCGCCTCGGCTGACAGAGCGGCGATACGCGCCACTGCAACGCTGGCCCGCATAGCGTTGTCGGTTGTGTTAGGTTTGATGGTGTTACAGACCCTCGGTGTAAGTATTTCCGGACTATTGGCCTTCGGCGGTGTGGGTGGAATTGCCGTAGGCTTTGCGGCTAAGGACATGCTGGCTAATTTTTTTGGCGGGCTCAGTATTCATCTGGACCGGCCTTTTACCGTGGGCGACTGGGTGCGTTCCCCCGACAAGGAAATTGAGGGCACTGTCGAAAGTATTGGCTGGCGCCTGACATGCATTCGCACTTTCGATCAGAGGCCTTTGTATGTTCCCAACTCCACTTTCAGCCATATTTCGGTGGAGAATCCGTCGCGAATGTTCAACCGGCGTATCTACGAGACGATAGGCCTGCGTTACGAGGATGCCGGTTGCATGGCGGCTATTGTCATTCAGGTAAGAGACATGCTCAAGAATCATGAAGACATCGATACACGACGAACACTCATCGTCAACTTTGTGTCTTTCGGACCTTCAACCCTGGATTTTTTCATCTACGTATTTACCAAAACGACAGTTTGGGTAGACTTTCACCAGATCAAAGAGGAAATTCTATTGAAGATCCTGACTATCATTCACGCCAACGGCGCTGATGTCGCCTTTCCCACCCAGACCCTGCAGCTTGAGCAGATCGAGCAGACCCCACCGGAGGCAAGTCTTTGAAGCCGCTGGCAATTATCGGGGGGACTGGGATTGATGAACTCGAGGGTCTTGAGGTACTGCGCGATCACGCCGTCCAGACGCCATACGGAGAACCCTCTCGGGCTATTCAGGAAGGCCGACTGGGTGCGGCGTCTATCTATTTCCTGCAGCGCCACGGTAGCCCGAACGCTACTCCACCCCACAAAATCAACTACCGTGCAAACCTCTGGGCGCTCAGGTCGCTGGGGGTGGACGGTATCGTCGCCATCAATACAGTGGGTGGAATCTCCCAGTCGATGCGGCCGGGGCGTCTCTTGATCCCGGATCAGGTTATCGATTACACCTGGGGGCGGGAGCACAGCGTTGATGAAGGCTCAGAGGGAGCATTGATGCATATCGATTTTACCGAGCCCTATGACCGTGAGCTTCGTTTGAAACTGCTGGCGGCTGCAAATGCTACTGGGATACCGAACGCGTCGAGCGGGGTTCACGGCGTAACTCAGGGCCCACGCCTGGAGACGGCGGCGGAAATCCAGCGTATGGCGCGTGACGGATGTGACGTGGTTGGGATGACCGGAATGCCGGAGGCTTCACTGGCACGTGAGCTTGGGGTTCCGTTTGCATGTATTTGCATGGTGGTGAACCCCGCTGCGGGCATCGGCGATTTGCCGCTGTCGATCACTACGATGCGCGAAATTCTCGTGCGGGAAGCAGCTGTTGTCAGGCAACTGCTGAGTGGGCTGCTGGTTCAGCGCGGGGACGCCTAGCTCAGCGGACACTATTTAACCAGAGGGGTCACTTTGACGATAACGCCTAGCATCGGATGGTCAATGTAGTGTACCTCGCCGCTGCGCATGCGCCGCGATTGCTGCAGTAATACGGCGTGGCGAAATGGGTAGATAGGTCCCAGTTCCTCTGCCATCGCTTCCTCCAGATCCAACGGTTCTTCCTGCGTATGCAGATCATAAACCTGCACTGTGGGTGCTGCTGTGGGTTCATATTGAAACTGTTCTTCAACGATGACAGAGGGTGGCCCAAGCGGAGGAGGTGGCATGCTCCAGGTGCTGTGTAGATACTCTCCGTCTGTATTCATCCACAAATTGGTTTCGAGGTGGAGGTAGCGGGACTTGTAGAGTTTGATTGTTCCCTGCAGCAGCGGCCACTGGAGGTCATCACCGGACTCATCCAATACGATAGGCAGCGCCCGCGACCGGGAAGCAATTGTTTGTGTCCAGGCCTCGTGAAATAGAATGTTATAACGCCCGGTTTTTTGCATGGAGGCGGCTTTATTGCGGAACACCAGCTGGTTTCTTGGCAGAAAAGTGAACGATGTAGGCCGGGCAACGGTGTTCGCTGTGCTGGCGACCGCTTCGCCAAGGGGGTTGGTGTTGCTCTCCTGCGTTAAAGTGTTTCTGCCTGTCCGGGAACGCTTGGTGGCGTTGCTGGCAGGAGCGGAAGTGCTCAAGCGTTGTCGTCCCAATTCATCCACTCGACTGAAGCCGTCGTGTCGACGTGCGTTGTTTTTTACTCGCGCGGGATTTATTAAAAAGCGGGCGGTGTCGGGATACTCAAGGCTCGGGGTCGCTTCCCATTGTTCGGCTGCTGTGCCGGTGTTATCGCTGAACACAATCAGCTCTACCCGATATAGTTGGGGTGCATCAGCCCGGACCATGCAGGGGAGTGTAAGTGTTGCAGCGATCATGAGTCGCGACAGCAGTGCAGCGGTTCGATCAGGCATCAGCAGCCCTCTTGTTAGGATCTGTGGTGATGGTATCCAATAGTTCTTCCAAATAGCGTTGCCGCTCATGAATATCGGGTAATGCTTGTGCGAAGCGAAGACGAGTCGGCCCGGCCAGTGTGTAGGAACGCGGATCTGATTGCACCAGGTTGACCAGGCTCAGTGGGTTGACCGGAGTCGTTTCCTTGAAATCGATACTACCACCCTCGGGGCCTGCTTCAATAGTTCGAATGCCC
>PKCY01000077.1 GCA_002862985.1 Haliea sp. | reverse complement strand
CTCACCGGACGCTTTCCTCCATGGGAAAGTATTGCGGTGTTAAACCGTATACCCGGTGTGAACGTCCTGATGGAAGGCGCGCTCTGCCGCTTTGCGGTTCGCCCGTCTTTGGTCATTCACACTTTAACTATGGTCTCGAATGAGATAAAGCGCAAACCGATTGTTAGACCGTGTGCTTCTAACATCTGCGCTGTAAAGACGAACTGGTTTTACTGCTTAACGTTTTCTCGCACGATGCGTTGCTTCTGTCGATTCCAGTCGCGGTCTTTTTCGGTATTGCGTTTGTCATGGGCCTTCTTGCCCACAGCCAGCGCGATGCGGGCTTTCACCAAATGGCCTTTCCAATAAAGCTGGGTGCACACGCAGGTCTGGCCTTTTTGTGAGGTAGCCTCCAGTATTTTGGCTAACTCCCGTTTGTTCAAGAGTAGCTTGCGGGTGCGGGTGGGGTCGGTCACAAAGTGGGTGGAGGCGGTGTCCAGGGGGACAATTTGGGTACCCAGTAGCCAGGCCTCGCCCCTTTTCATCAACACATAAGAATCACCCAGGTCAGCTTTCCCCATGCGCAGGCTCTTCACCTCCCAGCCGCTGAGGGCCACGCCTGCTTCGAAGGAGTCCAGCAGCTCATAGTCAAAGGTCGCCCGTTTGTTGCGCGCGATGACATTGCTGGAATCTTTTGTTTTCGACTTGGCCATGGCGCGCATTATACGGACAGCGCGACAGGGCGAAACGTGAATCCTACTCTTTTCACTCCTGCGTGCCTGCGGCACTCTGAGAACATGACAATTCCGGCTGTTTGTGTGTGATTGTGGCAACCTCCAACGCGCGGGGTCGCTGGCGCAATCGCACTACTTTTGTGTTCGCCTTATCGGCTTCTGCGATCGGATTCGGCAATCTCTGGCGATTTTCCTACCTCAGTGGTGAGTACGGTGGCGGTCCTTTCATCGTTACCTATTTGTTGTGTCTGTTTCTCATTGCAGTGCCGGTGATGGTGGCCGAAGTGGTATTGGGGCGCGCCGGTGGCGCCAGCCCGGTGAGGGCAATTCGCCAGGCCTGTGACCGCTCGCTAATCTCTCGCGGATGGGTGCTCGTGGGCGTGCTGGCGTGCCTGACGGGTCTGCTGCTGCTTTCGTTTTACATTGTTGTGGCCGGTTGGAGCATGGCCTATGCCAGCTTCATGAATTCGGGTGTTTTTTCTGCCGCTCGTGCAGCGGAGGTGGGCCAGCATTTTGAGCACTTTCTGGCCGATCCGGCACAGCAGATTTATTGGCAGAGCCTGTTTTTGTTGGGCGTTTTGGGAACGGTGGTGCTGGGGGTGCGCCGTGGTTTGGGATTGCTGGTGTGGATGGCCGTGCCAGTGATGCTCGTCTTGTTGGCGTTTCTGATTAAGTTCGCCTTCGACAATGGCGATATCGACGCCACCCGGGATTTCCTGTTTTCAATTCGCTGGGTCGACTTTTCGCCGCAGTCGGTGCTCGTAGCCCTGGGACATGCCCTCTTTACACTGGGCGTGGGCGTGGGGACAGGCATCAGTTATGGCGCGTACGCACCGCACCGCATCCCGATCGCTCGATCGCTGATGGCGGTGGCAGTCATCGACACGATGATCGCGCTGCTGGCGGGTCTGGCTATCTTCCCCATCGTCTTTGCGAACAATATCGCCCCCTCTGCTGGTCCGGGGCTCCTGTTTATCAGTCTTCCCTATGCGTTCGGCAACGTTATGCAGGGTGAGATGTCCGGTACGGTCTTTTTTGTGCTGGCGGTGTTGGCTGCGCTGGGCTCGGCAGTGGCGATCATGGAGCCGATTGTTGCCGCTCTTATCCGGTCGCGCGGCCTGGAACGCTTTACAGCTGCGCTGCTGGTCGCGTTGGCGGTGTGGCTAGTGAGCGTGGCTGTGGTGATGTCCTTTCAGCCTGGCAGGGAGCTTAACTGGTTGGGGTACCCAAGCCTGTTTGGCTTTTTGGATGCACTGACCGCAAAACTGTTACTGCCTTTGGTAGCCTTTCTGATCGCCGTGCTCGCGGGTTGGCAGTTGCGCCCGGACATATTGCAGCAGGCATTGGACCGGGAATCGCGTTTGTTTTTCTCGCTCTGGCGCTTGCTGTTAAGGTATATTGCTCCGCCGGTAATAGCGCTAGTGTTGTTGCTGCCATTGTTGCAGTGGTGGTTGCTGAAGATCCAGGCGCGATAGGGTTCAACGCAGCGGATGAAACGTATGAGTCAAGATAAGACACTGACGGTGGAAGTGGCCTATGCGCTGCCAGACAGGCAGGCACTGCTCGAGCTGCAGGTGGCCCCCGGCGTTACGGTAATGGAGGCTGCGGCGCAATCGGGGATCGCCGGGAAATTTGAGGGACTGGACTTGAACGATGCCAAGTTCGGCATTTTTGGTGTCCAGGTATCGGCCGAGCAGGTGCTGCGAGAAGGGGACCGGGTAGAAATCTATCGCCCGTTGATTGCCGACCCCAAGGAAGTGCGCAGGGCCAGGGCGGAGGCCGCAAAAGAGCGCCGTAAACAGGGTAAATCAGACTAACCAGCCGCTTGGCTACCCGCCTGTGGGAATTCCGCTGGCTGGCGCTAATGCCGACGGAGCGGGCGACGATCCACGGTCTGGTGTGCCCCAGTTCGTTGCAGCGACGTCGCCGGAGATGCTCACCAGAGCATCACCTTCAAACACCACTGTCAGGCGAGATTGGTCAAGTACTTTATTGCCATTCCTGATCACGAAAATGTAATCCCAGCGGTCTTGATCAAAGGTGCCTTCCGCCAGGGGTGTGCCCAGAATAAAACGAACCTGACGGCGATTCATACCCGGTTTTAGCTGGTCTGCCATGTCCTGGGTAACGATATTGCCCTGTTCTATATTAATTTTGTAGACGCCGGGAAAACCGACAAAACTGCATGCGCCTAAAAACGTGATGGCCAGGGAGATCAACAGAATCCGCATGGGATAAAACTTCCACTTCCGGTATTGGAATGGCATCATACCTCCACTAGAGAGCACAGAGAACCCCCGCATCATGGCCGAGCAAAATCAGGAGCTGCGTAGGGCAGGTCTAAAAGTAACGCTGCCCCGCGTTAAAATCCTGCAAATTCTTGAAGATTCCGAGACGGGAGTCCAGCACATGAGTGCTGAAGATGTCTATGGCGCACTTCGGGATGCCGGCGAGGACGTGGGTTTGGCGACGGTGTATCGGGTGCTCACGCAATTTGAAAGTGCGGGATTGGTAACGCGTCATCATTTCGAGACGGGCCATTCCGTGTTTGAACTTGCCAAAGGCGAGCATCACGATCATATGGTCTGTATGGTGAGTGGTGAGGTGGTGGAGTTCACCGATGCCATTATCGAGCACCGCCAGCATGAGATTGCCAAGGAGCACGGATACGAACTGGTAGACCACTCGCTCGTACTGTATGTCCGAAAAAAGGAAGAAAAGTAAACCCCGTAAACAAGCTGTAAACAAACAGCTGTTTAGTTTTCCAGCATTTCCCGAGCGTGCGCGAGGGTTTGCTTGGTAATCTTTACGCCGCCGATCATCCGCGCAATTTCCTGCACCTTTTGTTCTTTCTTCAGTCTCCTTAGCGTGGTTTCTACGGCTTGATCGCTGCTGGATTTTGTCACCTGCAGGTGCTGATTACCTTGGGCCGCTACCTGCGCCAGGTGGGTGACGCACAGCACCTGGGCTCGTTCTGCCAGCGTGCGTAGCAGTTTGCCCACGACCTCAGCGACTGCGCCGCCGATGCCCACATCCACTTCATCGAACACCATGCTCGGCACCGTGCCGGTGTTAGCGGTTACTACCTGAATCGCAAGACTGATGCGCGACAACTCCCCGCCGGAGGCGATTTTGCCCAGGGGTCGGGTGGGCGCACCCGGGTTGGTGCTGATGAGGAATTCCACCTCTTCGCTGCCGTGGGGGTGCGGGTCATCACTTTTTAGCGGGACAAGGGCGATCTCGAATTGACACTGCTCCATGGCCAGCGTGGATAACACCTTAGTAGCCGCTTTTACCAGTTTCTTCGTTGCGCTGCGTCGCTGCTTGGTCAGTCGTGCAGCAGCGGTAATGTAGTTCGCAGACAAAACCTCCATCTGCTGCTGAAGTTCTTCAATGCGCTGGCCGCCATCGGCCAGCTCCTTAAGCTCTGCTTTCAAGGCTTGGTGTAAGTCGGCCAGGCGCTCTGGCACTACCCGGTGCTTGCGCGCAATATCGTAGATGCTTTCCAGTCGTCGTTGCACCTCTGCCAGTCGCTCGGGGTCGATCTCAACGCTGTCGATATGCTGTTGAATTTCGCTGCGGGCTTCGCTCAACGCAATGGCCGCTGATTTCAGAAGCTCCCGTGCCTCTGTCGCGTTCTGGGTGGCATGAACGTCGGAATCGAGAAGGTTAAGCGCCTGGTTAACCCCGCTGTCCTGGTTCTCGCACAATTCCAATGCCTGGTGTGCTCCGTGCAGAATTTCCTCTGCATTGGCGAGCAATTTTAGCTCTCGCTCCCCGGTCTGCAGTTCGTTGTCTTGCATGTCCAGGGTATCGAGCTCCTCAACCTGATAGGCCAGCAATTGTGTGCGTGACGTGTGTTCGTCTTTTGCGCCGGCCAGCAACTCGAGCTCGCGCCGCTTGCGCAGCCAGTCTGAGGCGCACTGTTCTACCGTCTGCGTCAGTGGCTTGTGAGCGGCGTAAGCATCCAGGATGTCGCGTTGCATCGGTTTGCGCAGTAAAGACTGATGGGCGTGCTGACTGTGGATGTCAATGAGCATCGCACCCAGTTCGGCGCAGTCCTGCAATGTCGACACGCTGCCATTGATATAGGCCCGGCTGCGGCCATCGACTGTAATCACGCGGCGCAGCAGGCATTCGTCGCCGGTGTGCAGGTCGCGGTCGTGTAACCAGGCTCTAGCCTGGGGGAGTTCGGCAAGGGCGAAGCCGGCAATAATTTCTGCTCGCTGGCAACCGTGGCGTACCGCCTTGGAATCGGCTCTGTCACCCAGACAAAGCCCCAGGGCGTCCAGCATAATGGATTTACCGGCGCCGGTTTCGCCGGTGATCACAGTCATCCCGGCACTGAACTCCATCTCCAGAGAAGAAACAATGGTGTAGTTACTGATACTGATGTGCGCAAGCATAGGCATCTTCTGATTGTTTCTCTATTTATACCGCAGATGAGCAAGCGGTTAAACAACTGCGGCCACGGTGAATAATCTTGCGCCGGTTGCTAGGACTATTGAGGCCGCTGTGATAAAACCGTAAGGGTGTAAATCGTGGTGAAAATGTATGAAGGCAGGGGTGATATCGCAGCGCGCGCGTGTTCTGTTGAAGACCTTGGTTGAGCAGCACATCCGGGATGGACAGCCGGTGGGCTCTGGCACGTTGCTCAAAGCCGCCGGATTGCCCGTTAGCGCCGCCACTATTCGCAATGTAATGTCCGACCTGGAGGAGCGGGGTTATCTGCAGTCACCGCACACGTCGGCAGGGCGTGTCCCAACCGCTCTCGGTTACCGCCTCTTTGTCGATACTTTGTTACAGGTTCAACCTCTGGGAGACGAGGCCGTGACCGCCATGCGCGCTGAGCTTAACCCGGATAAATCCTCTTCCGAGCTGGTTCAGGCTGCCTCCCTGCTGCTGTCAAATGTCACCGCTCAAGCGGGTCTTGTGACGGTGCCGCGCCAGGAGGCTCATCAGCTGCGTCAGGTAGAGTTTTTGCCCCTGTCCGGTGATCGGGTTCTGGTGATTCTGGTAATTAACGAGCGAGAAGTGCAAAACCGTATCATCCACACCCAGCGGCCCTTTACCGCAGAGCAATTGCGCAACGCGGCCGCAATCGTGAACCAGCGTTACGCGGGACAGGCTCTCAACCTGGTGCAGGAGCGGATTCTGCTGGAAATGAGGGAGGCGCGCAGCCAGATTGATAGCTATCTGGAAGATGCGCTGGATTTGGCCAGTAAGGCACTGGATCAATCAGAGAGTGAGGAAGATGAATATGTGATGGCCGGGGAGTCACGTCTGCTCGGCAGCGGCACAGCCACCGCAGAAGAGTTGTCCAAGTTGCGCGATTTGTTTGATTCCTTCGAGCAGAAGAAGGATTTGCTTCACCTGCTGGAACGCTGCACGCGGGCTGAGGGAGTGCAGATCTTTATCGGCGAGGAGGCCGGCTACGAGGTGTTCGGCGATTACAGCGTAGTGACGGCTCCTTACCATAATGGTACCAGGACGCTGGGCGTTCTGGGTGTCATTGGCCCCACACGAATGGCCTACGAGCGCGTCATACCCATTGTGGATGTCACAGCCCGCATGTTGAGCACCGCACTCACTAGTTAGCGTTATTTGCCAGGCGGCAGCCTTCTCTTAGCTTGTGGCTCCTGCCAGCGGGAAGTCCCCCCGCGCAGTGAGCCGTGCTTGGTCGGCAGAGAGGCCGTATCTGCAGCGAGGCCAATATCGACGCGAAATATCTTCAATTCTTGTCTTGAAATACCACCTCATGCCCCCATATTTGCCTACAGATACCCGTTTGCACGTTGTTAGCTTAGCGACGTGTTCAGTGAACACAT
>PKCY01000188.1 GCA_002862985.1 Haliea sp. | reverse complement strand
ACGTCTATATCGTCATCACAGATCGTGTCACCGTCAGAATCGAATGCCATGGCTTGACCCGATAGCATCATGAATATAATCAGGAGCGCGGCAGGGGGTAATAAGCCACGCTTAGGGGAGGTTGAAGTGACAGTAGTCATTTTAAAGATTCCCGGAGTCATTACTCTCTACCATTGTCTTTTTTTGGGGTTTCTTGCAAGTCCTTTACTACTTACTTTTCCCGGGTAGCGCGGCATCCTTGCAGCAAAAAACACCGGGACATTCGGCGACTTGAGAAGATTCAGGCTTTACGCAGCTTCCTGATGCCCTCCTCCAGCACCCAAACCTCTGGCTCCGCGCCGCAGGGGCGCAACAGGGCGCGACCCTCTCTCTTAAGGCGCTGCTCAACAGATTCCCCCGCATCACAGACGCCAGGGTAATTCGCCAATCGTAGCTTGCCTCTGACAGCCACGGTAATCATCGCCCGGGGACACGGGGTAATACGGGCCCGCAGCGCTTCCGTGTCTCCTACCGCGGCCCACGACGCGCTTCCGCTTGATTCGACGGCTCAGTCAACCGGCGCAGGGGCCTCGTCCAACTCGGCGTATGTGTCAGCAATTCTTTTCAGTTCGCCATCGCTTCGGTTTAAAGGCTCCGCTTGTGCGGCCGGCATCCAGCCCAGATCAAAGGCGGAGTAATACGTGTACAGCGCCTTATTAATGCGGCTGGCGGACAGTGCTTTGAGTTCGGCCTGTTCGGCGATGTCCCGGTAAAGGATCGCCGCTGCGAGCCGATTGGCAGCCTCTGCCCAATGCAGATTATTCTTGAAATGCCAGTCGCTATAGTCGTAATCCGGGGTTGTGGCTGCGAAACGCGCATAGAGATCGATGACGGAAATATTTTCCGGGATGTAATCTTCCACCAGGCTGCCATAACCCGTGGGCAGCAATACAACGTAAAAGCTGGCGCCGTTCGCTGCCGCAAGTGTCTGCCATTCTTCGAGCAACGCCTGAAAGACGGCCAGACTCCGTGTGACGTCCGGGTTATCTGTGCCCTCGCGGATACTACTTTCCACAGATTTTGCCCGATCTGACCGCATGCGTTTTCGCACATGCTTGTCGGCATGTTTTTCCTGGAGGATACGTGCGTCCAACCCCTCCCAATCGTTCTTGCGCGGGCGCAACCTGTTATAGCCGTCCTGCAGCAGATAGGTCAGGTGTAGGCGAGAAATCAACTTGATCCACCAGGGCGTCGCCAACGCGGGATTACGTTGCAGTTCCCCGCTCTGGTTCAGGTAGAACAGATCATTTTCGTAGATGTTCCGGATGTCGTTGATACAGAAAACGTAAAAGACCTGGTCGAGCGTCGCCCTGAGATCAGAATACTTATAGGCAAGGAATAACTGGTCCGTTCCGTAGCCACTCTGGCCGAAATTCAGCACGTTGAAATCGCGGCCTGACCGATTCAGCAGATAGTCCAGTGGCTCGGTAAAAGAGTAAGGGCCAGGCAAGCCCATGTTTTCCATGTAAGAGTCACCGAAGAACCCCACGTTGGTGGCGCCTTCCAAATCGTGCGGCCCGAAGTTCCGATGTTGACGCATACCATGATTATTATAGACCACCAGATGCGGGGCCCGGGTGTCGGGGTGGTGCACGGTGCGACGGGAATTGGGCGGACGCCTCGTAATCCGCAGGCTGTCCGCCTGGAAGCGTGCTTCGGCCGCGTATTCGTATTTTGGGTAAAGCATCCGCAGCACCGCCTCGGCAATAGTGAACGTCACCAGGATAGACACCAAAACTGCCAAACCGTTCAATACGAAATTTTTCACTGCAGCGAGCGCCATCGACTGATTATAGGAAAAGTAAACTCTCCATCGAGAGTAGTTTGCCGAACTGATAAGGCCGACTGTACTGGCGAAATTCGCGAGTTATCCATCTATTGCCCTGAACATTCGTGCGTGGCGCTGCTCGTGCAGCGGTATTGAAGCATTAAGCGGCCTATTTCAACAGGATTACCCCGTCAACGCCATCGATGATCTCCGCCAAACGTCATTTCCCAAGCTGTCTCGCGCTGCAGATTCCGGTAGCCGGGACCTTGTAGCAGCTTGAGCAAATTCAGGGAGAATTGGAATTGATTCCCTCGCGACGACAGAGTTCGGCGACTGAACTCTCTCCCCTGAGGGCCTCCAGGACGATAGAATTTTCTTCTCGATGGAGAACTTGCGGCGAGTGTTGCGGCGGATACCCCTGACGGTTTTTTCGGTGTTTGAAATGCTCATAGTGAAACTTCTTTACCTAAGTTTAACAGTAGCAGGCGCGGTAGCAGACGCATCTCTTAGTGAACCAGGTCATTCGGCACCATGGTAGCTGACGCCACACAGTGCAACGGAAAAATACACACTTTGACATTACCAGGCCAAGCTGAATGAGCAACCGGCAGGAAATTGTCTCCTAGAAAACCGGGTTAATGGTCCCAAATAATCTAACGACGTACGGTCATATTATGCAGGTTTACTTTTAGCTCGCTGTTGACTTTTCACGTGCTTTTTAAGAATGCGTTTTCTTTCTTGCAGTAACAATGCGTCAGATTTGAAGGCCCAAAGTCGATCTCGCGCCAGCTTTCCACTGTGTTGAATATCAACAATGGGCGCAGGGTAGTCTTTTCCTGGCTCAAAGTTATACATGATGGCTTCCATGGGTGTGATCAACCAGGGTGTATGCATTAAAGGTTGTGGTAAAGGCGCTAATTCTGGTAACCACTGGCGTAAAAACTCAGCCTCGCTGTCATGTTCTTGCGATTGTTTGACCGGGTTGTAAACCCTTATCGTATTCACCCCGGTAACACCGGCCTGCATTTGAAATTGCGGGTAATGAATGCCCGGTTCAAAGTCGAGAAATTGCCGGGCCAGGTGTTCTACGCCGCGGCGCCAATCTATTTGGCAGTGATGGCATAAAAAGCTGACCAACATCGCCCGCATACGAAAATTCAGGTAGCCGGTTTGGTTCACACAACGCATAGCTGCATCAATTAAGGGGTAGCCGGTTTGACCGTTTTTCCAGGCTTCAAGGCGCACATTTGAGCTGGTGCTAGCATCCATAGGGAAATGTTCGAAGGCTCGGTTCATGGGCCGCATTTGAATTTCACATTCGTCTTCAAACTTTTGCATAAAATGGCAGTGCCAGCTCAGCCTGTCGCACAGGCCTTTGCGCACCTGCCCCCAGCCTGCTTGATCAAACTGCGCCACGCTTTGATACATTTGCCGTAAACTGATATTTCCCCAGGCCAGATAGGGTGACATGCGAGAACAAGCTTCGCGACTGGCTAGCGGCTTAGAAATATATTTGCAGTAGTTTTTACCGCGACCTTCAAAAAAACCGGCCAGCGTTTGCCAGGCCAGTTTTTCTCCTCCGTGCTGGAAGTCATCGTGTACTGTTCGCCAATGTGGTTGAATCTCTGGTTTAAAGCTATTGCCCATGTCTATGCTAAGTGCCGATTTTTGGCCCCATTGCGGTTGATCAAGCGGGCTGTGCATCACTTTACGCCAATTACGTGACCACTGGCTGCGCCGACTAAGACCGCGCACGACTGCACCGGCTGGCTTTTGCAGCCATCTTATATGCGCAGATCTAAACCATCGGCTCAGGCTTTTGTCGCGTTCATAGGTGTTGGCTAAGCCGATTTCTTGATAACTAAAGACTTGTTCAATCGCATGTTGTTGGTGTAGGGCGCTAAATACGTTTTCAGCCGAACCGCCCAACACGGTTAATGTGCCGCGCTGTTGTTGATTAAGTTGGCGCTGCATATCGCACAGAGACTGATAGATAAAACGCCAATGTCTATCGCTGCAGTGGCTATCTTGTATTAGCAGTGGTTCAAAAATATACAATATAATAAATGGCGAATTGGCTGCTAAAGCTTGACATAAAGGTGCGTGGTCGGTGAGCCTGAGGTCTCGTTTAAGCCACACAATATTCATCAGTCCAGAGACTTTTTGGCAGAATTCATTTTATTCCGCCGACAGCATTCTCCGCAATATTTGACTGCCTCCCAGTCGCGCGCCCACTTTTTACCCCAGTCAAAACTCAGGCTACAGGTTTCGCATTGGTTGCTGGACACACTTTTAGGCATTACAGTTTTAAGTAACTTCAGGTTTGGTTGGCAACGTTGCTGAATATTTTATGGTGCCGCATTTTCCGTTGCTGCAAGCCTAGGGGCTGCAACTTCTATGATGATTTCATTACGGCGCATGAAAGGTAGGGTCCAGGGTGGATTATAGCGAGCCAGTTGTGCCGTGCCTAAAATACTCAATTCCTGTTGTTGAATCCACTGTTGCAGAGCTCGGGTATTTTCAGCGACTTTTCCAGCTCCGCTAAAACCTGAGAAACGCATCACAGCAGCATAACTGGCAGGCAGGCTGCGAACTTTAACTGCTGAGTTGTTGGGCTTTGGCAAGCTTTCGAGGTTGTATTGGCTGGGCATAAAAAAGCTGACTTCCCAGGCCTGTTCAGAGCCATCACTCGCTGCATTAGACGCTGCAAACGCATCGACACTGCTGCTTTGTAGTATGACTGGCGCTGTCATACTGATACTTTCGGCTTGGCCACTGCCGGGATCCCGATTATTGCCGAAAATAAAATTGGCGATCGCCTTAAAGCCAGAACTTGATGCTTTTTTCATATTACCGCTTACCGCGGTTTCAGCAATAATTCTAGGTGCATATAAACGCAGTTCAAAGGGTTCGCTTTGTTTAATGAGGGTAAAAGCAGGTTCTTCAGTAGCCATCAGTAGCCCCGAATGCATCATAATCGCTGTCAATATTATGGTAGTGAGTTTCATAAGTTTACGTCCTCGTCTCATTATATATACGCAAAAATGTAAATTTGGGTTCAAAGAAAGTCGGTTAAGCGACGAATACTTTGTGTTTTCAAGCAACTGAGCCTCACATTATGACGCTCGGCATGCCATAAGGTTAGCAAAGGGGTATTAAGCTGCACCGGGTTTTGCTTACTGAATCCCGGTGAAGCGGCGGGGACATCCCCGATATTCAGCGCAGACGTCTGCTCTGGGCTCCCAGGCCACTCGGGAACAGTTAGTGACAGGTTTCCTGAAGACTATGTTTTGAATGCATCACGTGTCGGTGGCCCAGGCTGTCAAGCGCCAGTGATCCTTCCGGCACCGCAAATCATCAACACCAATTATGGCAACGAAGAGGTATACCTGACAGTATCCGACAGCGGCAAGCAGTCCTCCGATTGTCCCTGAGTATGTTCCAGTGGGTCTGCCGATATAGTTGTTGTATGAGGCAGTGAAATCCGCGTCTCCGTAAACATTATCAAGCACACCCAAGCCGCCCGAGCGCGGGGTTTTTATTGGCTGGTGATTAATCCCTGGTGGGGCGGTAAGCCCAATGAAAAAGCGCATGCCGGGGCAGGCTGTGGGGCACGTTGTATCGCGTACAAAAACGCATATAAACGCACACAAAAACATTGCAATGGGTTCAAGTCCCGCCCTTGGCGCCACGTTAAAACCAGTTATTTAAAAGCTTAAACGGTTGTTTTTCTGCACACCCTACAAGTCTCCTACTGTCTCGCAAGACCCATGGGTGTATCGTTCTAGTGGTATGCAGCAGGGCATACGGCTTGAACGGAGTACTGTGGCTAATCGGACTTTAACGATACTTGAGCGTAAAAAAGTCCGTGGGTTTACTTCAGATCGGGGACTATTCGATAAGGGTCAAGTCAAACTCTACCAGCAGTGTTGGGGCTGCCAGACTGTGGTTTTTGACGTATGCTGCGCATCTATTTTGTAGTACTTTTGTCGATAGCGGCTCCCTCGGGGGCTATTTTGCTTCATGCGTTCTGAGGCTTGTGATTTCAGTTGAGCAAGGGCTATACCCGTTCCAACTCACTGTGATTCGAGCTATTCGCACTAAGTGCAATTTTCTCGATTTTGATATAGTTTAGCCTTGCAGCAATTACAGGTGGACACGTCATCATTCCTACAACCAACGCAGGAAACGCACTTGCAAACGTCGAAGGTATGAGTCGCCGTGAATTTGTTGCGCGCAACATGCGCTACCTTTCAGCGGTATTAGCAAGCCCACTACTTACAGCCTGCAGTGACTCCGGTAGCAATGACTCAGGTAACTACACCCCTGACAGTTTAAGAGTTTCCAACTTGACCAGCCTTGGCCCCCTGAGAGAGGCAGATGCAAACGGCTGCCGGCTGCCTGCAGGCTTCGCCAGTCGCGTCGTCGCTCGCTCCTCACAGCCCGTGTTGGCTGGCAGCGCGTTTAACTGGCATGGATCCCCGGACGGCGGGGCCTGTTTCGAGGAGGGGGATGGTTGGATCTACGTTTCCAATTCGGAGCAAATAGCAAACGGCGGCGCTTCCTCTCTTCGCTTTAATCGAGACGGTGAGATTATTGATGCCTATCCCATCTTGGAAAACACCAATCAAAACTGCTCGGGGGGAGCGATGCCTTATGGTACCTGGCTGTCTTGTGAGGAGTGGTTCCACCTCGGTCGCGTGTTCGAGTGTGACCCCACTGGCAGAAAGCCGGCTATTGAGCGACCCGCCTTGGGCAACT
>PKCY01000147.1 GCA_002862985.1 Haliea sp. | reverse complement strand
GCAATGGCGGTCGCTTGCTCCGTTTTCGCTGCAAGCAGTTCCTGCTTGGCTTCATTGCATTCTGCTGATTCTTGAACGTTCGCATTATGCATCGCCGGATAAGCCGGATGAGAGGCAGGGGTTGAACACATTACCGCCGAAACTCTGCGGATATTCGCGTGCCTTCCTTGCTCTACACTAACGCAATCCCCTACCTGTATAGCTTGATTCTCAGTGACCATATTAATGGTATTGCCATTCACTAAACGAATAGTGAAGCGCTCGCCACTACCAGCTGTTTCTTTCGAAACCAGAGCACCAAGGGCAGCTCCGCCTGCCGCACCTGCCACTTGCGATCCGGATGAATGTCCGCTGGTTGCCAGCAGTCCCAGGGCGCCGCCTATCAATGATCCAGCGCCGTAACTGGGTGCCATATCCACTGTTTGCACATTTTCGACCGTACCATATTGAACAGAGATAATTTCATTGCGGGTTGAACCGGTTAGCGGGTCGGTAGCAGCGCAGGCGGTCAGGGCGAGGGTCAGGGCTGCGAACAGAACCGTAATTGCTCTCATAGTCATAATATATACATCCTGTGGTTTATAGGTTAGTCAACAATCTGACACTTTGTCTCTTGAGTATGACAAATCTTTTCTGACGGGTCACGCAATCACAGCAGTGATTCATGTCAGACGCATTCGCGGTGCAACACTACCCGATCAGGCAGCATTCAGTTTCAGAAATTTGCTGGGGTCCCCTGCCACTGTTATGCGGTGGAGGATCCGGTCATAACCATCGTACCCACCATAGGCGCGATGCAATACGCTGCGATTATCCCAGATCACAAACATGTCCTTCTCCCATTTGTGTGTGTACTGGAACTCCTCGCGAGTCTGCCACTGGTGCAACTCCCAGACCAACGCCAGAGACTCGTCATCCGTCATACCCTCCACACCCACGATATACCCCAAACAACCGAGCAGTGTATCCCGACCGTTTTCAGGGTGAGGCAGAATAAACGGGTGCCCGCATACGTCTCTGGCATCTTCGGAAAATCGAATCGCCATGCTGCGACCGGAGGCTTTGTCTTTAGAGCCATACATACCGTCGGGGGCGTAGGCCGCCTCCGCAGAATGCAGCGCCGTAGACCCCTCAATTTTGGCGCGCAATTCGGTGGGCATTTCAGCCAGCGCCTTTTGTTGGTTAGTAAACCCGGTGTTACCGCCCACCGGCGGAATAACGAGGCTGTACAGGCAAGTTCCAATGGGTGGCTCTGCCATAAAACTCCAGTCTGAGTGCCAGTTTTCGGCGAATAGGGGGGCTTTTTCATCAGCCTTGCGGGTCAGCGCAACAACATGTTCACTCCCTTCAATAGGTGAAAAGAAGGGCTCGGCGCCAAACACGCCGAAGCTCTGCACTATCTGTTCGAGATCCGTATCTGACAGCGTTTGGTCGGGAAACGCCAGAACATGGTGCTCCAGCCAGGCGGCACGAACAGCGCGAACGGTCTCGGCATCCAGTTTTTGGGATAGATCTACCCCTATGACGGTTGCACCGCAAGCCTGGCCTGATGCTATGACTTCGATCATTAAACCTCTCCAGTGGGCTGAACCACCTGTCTTGGTGGACAATCCTGATTTATGCGGAATAAGTGGTTAGGTGTCAAATCCTGTATCGCTTGTGGGAACCGTCTGAGGCCATGGATGGCGGAAACGAGTCTACAAGGAGGGTCTTCTGCCCCTCTTTATGGGCACGTATTTGCGGCGTGTCCCAACAGGCTGTAACCGATTTGGCGCCGATCTAATTACTTCATTCAACTCCCATCAGTTTAGGACGGATTCAGAAGCCCCGCAATTTTTTAGTCTGTACGCCGCTGACGGCGGCGATCTGCGAATATCGAGACCAGTCAGCCACAGCAAGACAGTCCTCGTCATGAATATCCACCCGCTTTGCGATTACCGCTCATCTGACAACTGTTGGTGAATTCGCCCTGTTCATTATAGGCGTAGGTTATATCGTAAGCCGGACTCAAACGCCACTCACACGCCTTCATGCGCTGCAAAGTCCGGTGGGACACGCCCGGCTTCAGAGGCAGGCTCCGTTTGCTTAAGCCGCCGGGCAATGCGCAGTTCAGCAGGGTTACGCTGTATTTAGAACAACTCGTCCCTGAGCTTGAAGTAGGCCATCCCCGCGGCTAGAGCCGGTCTGCGCAACAGCTTGCCACCCGGAAACGACCGGTGCCCGATACGCGCGAAAATATCGAAGCGGTCTGGCGAACCACTGATCATTTCTGCCGTAAGGCGCGCCATCATATGACTGGCAGCCACACCGTGGCCTGAGAAGGCCTGAATATAAGACACGTTATCCTGCAGGCGCCCCATCTGCGGCATGTGGTTCATGCCCACGCCCACCTGCCCACTCCACCCATAGTCAATATCAACCCCGGCCAGAAGGGGGAAAACTTGCGTCATTTTACGACGCATTGTGCCCGCAAGGTTGCGAGGCTCCAAGCCTGTGTAATTCGACAGCCCACCAAACAGCATGCGCCTGTCGGCGGAGAGACGAAAGTAATCCAATGCCGTACGCGTGTCGCACACGGCCAAGTCTGCGGGCATAATTTCACGGGCCAGAGACTCAGGCAAAGGCGCAGTCGCGATGACCGAGGTATTCGCGGCCAGAACACGTGAGGCGAGTTCCGGCACCAGGTCGCCCATATACGCATTGCCGCAAAACACCACATGGCTGGCAACCACGCTGCCCCTGTGGGTGTGAACGCGCGGCTTGTCGCCGTGGGTAATACGCGCCACCTCAGACTGCTCATACACTTTCACGCCTAGCTTCTCGGCAACTTCAGCCTCGCCCAGGCACAGATTCAACGGATGCGCATGACCACTGCCGGTGCGATTGAGCAGCCCACCACAATACCGGTCTGAATTGACGTAGTGCTTGATCTCATTTTTATCCAGCAGCTCGTACTGATGAGGATTACCCATCTTTTCTTGGTAGGCTTTCGCCCGGGCAAATACTTTCATGTGTCGGGACCTTAGCGCAACATCGCAGGCGCCCCACTTGAGATCACAATCAATGGCGTAGGTTGCAACACGCTCGCGAATGATGTCGCAACACTCCACACCCATATTAAAAATGGCCTGCACGCCATCGGCACCGATCTGGCTCTCGAACTGCTGGGCATTGTGGCCGATTCCCTCGAGTACCTGGCCTCCATTGCGGCCGGTGGCACCCCAACCAATACGCCTTGCCTCCAGCAGCACTACCGAGTAGCCGCGCTCGGCCAATTCCAGCGCGGTATTTACACCACTGAAACCACCGCCGACAATCGCTACATCAGCCTCAACATCGCCTTCCAACTTGGGGTAATCAGGTTTGCGGTTCGCAGTAGCAGCATAATAGGAAGGCGCATGCTCACGAGTGTCTTCGATTCTTTTCAGGCCAAACATCGGCTCGCTCCGTAACAGACGTCGGCTGATTAAGGGGTGATTTTACGCAATTCCCGATACGCTTTCTTCTGCGTGGTCAGTGGTGGTGGCAGCGTATCCAGCCATTCACCTAACTGCAGATTCAAGACCTGAACCGTTTCGCTATAATCAGCAACGACATCCAGATTACTGGACTGGGCAGGGTCTGCGGCCGCGGAGTGGAGCGTCCTTTTGGCAGGACGACCGCCGGGGAATTCCGGGTACAGTTTGTCGGGAGTCGTGCTGATGTGGGTCAGAATGTGGCCGTTTCGATCCAGCGCCCAGGCATACAGCGGACAGGAAGAGCGGTCGCCCTTGAGCGCCTCCATGTCATAACCATGCGACCATTCCGTAGACTGCAATCCGGCGGAGTACAATACTTCTCGCGGACCCCTGGGAGCCCGACCTAACAGGAAGTCCTGAAAGCTCAGGCCATCTATCGCGTAGTCATAGGTTACGCCGACAATATCCAGAATAGTGGGCAGTATGTCCATGGTGCTAATCAATTCAAAACTAAATCCAGGCGCTATCATTGACGGCATATAAACAATCAGTGGAACACCGGACCCGCCAAGCCACCCTGTGCCCTTACCCCCTCTGTAGGGGGCATTGTAGGGAGGCACACTGTAGTGGGTCTGCCCATTGTCGGCGCTGAATATTAAAAGCGTGTTGTCGGCAACGCCTTGCTCTTCCAAAACCCCATAGATGCGTTGCAGGCTTTCATCCACTCCACGCATATGGCCGGCATAGGAATCAGTGAAATCGACCCCGGAATCAAAATACTGCTGATATTTTTCCGGGCTAGGCTGGAGCGGTCCATGCACTGACAGTGGTGCGTAGTAAACAAAAAATGGCTCCTTTGCCTGAATACTGCGATTCATAAAGGCGATTGCCTGATCCGTTAACACGTCCGTGAGGTACTCATCTTTCGCGCGCGGCGGTACCAGCTCATGGTTCTCCCATAAATACTTCGAGCCGTAATAGCGGTCATCGTGGCTGTTAAAACCGAAATAGTAATCGAAGCCCCGGTCCAGTGGATGCTGGCCTTCCGCGGATGATGAGCGATAACCCATATCGTCTAAAATAGCTTTCAATGAGATGCCTTGCCCATCCGCCTGCCGCGACTTCAATTCCCGCTTGGCTCTCTCGCGAAGACGCTCATCATGCCTGCCCAGATGCCATTTTCCGATCATGGCCGTGGCATAACCTGCATCCTGCAAGGACTCCACCAGCATGGGTTGATCTACCGGGAAACCATTCTCGACCGCGTCGTTATTGCCGTAGATACCAAATCGCTGTTGATAGCTGCCTGCCATCAGGCCTGCACGGGAGGGCGCGCACAATGACGAAGTGGCAAAGGCCTGCTCAAAGACCATCCCCTGCTGCGCCAGTGAATCCAAAAAAGGCAT
This sequence comes from Haliea sp., assembly GCA_002862985.1. GTDB lineage: Bacteria > Pseudomonadota > Gammaproteobacteria > Pseudomonadales > Halieaceae > Marimicrobium. Next base: position 1,759 of record PKCY01000147.1, on the reverse strand, counting down.
GGCCGTTTGAGCCGTCTTAATATGGCGATCTACGTCAATAGAAAAAAATATCTTTCTCTGTTCACCGTAATAATTAACAACAAATTCCTCAACGTCTTCCTCCGTCAGTCTGTGCGCATAGGGTGGTAGCCACGCGGGACCAACATCGTCCATGTATACGAGCAAGATATTCGGCCGCTGGGCAGACCAGGCGGAAAACGTAAAGAGTAAGGCAGTGAGGCCGAGCAGTAACTTTCTATACATAACTTTGGTGTTTAATGCCTGTGTGAAATCAGGGTGGAGTCGACCACTTTCCCAGCTTGGCCTACAATAGTCGTCCACTTGTCGGATTTAAGCAATCCCGCGCTTCGAGCCCGAACCATCAACCGCTCGATGGCTTGCGCTAAGCAGCCTTCGAGCGGGCTGCGCAAAGAGCTATTAGCGTCTTTTAATCAACTCTATATTAAGGAGAGAACGAATGTTCGCCTGGACAGAACAACAACTCATGATTCAAGGCATGATTCGCGATTTTGTGGAAAAGGAAATCGTACCGTTGATTGATGATCTGGAATATAACGGCCTACCGCCCTACGACATCCTGCGAAAGCTGCTCAAGACCTTCGGCATGGATGAACTTGCCGGTACGCGATTTGACAAGCAGATCGAGAAGGAAGAGGCGATTGCCAGGGGCGAAGAGGTCGAAAAACCAACCCCCAAAACCACCGACGACGGCGCTGTGTCGGCGGAAGCTCTGGACGCCGCCGCCATGGGCATGATACCCATTATCGAAATCAGCCGTCACTGCCAGGGGCTTATTACCGCAATGGGGGTTTCCGTGGGCTTGACCGGTGGTGCCGTTATGTCCAAAGGTAGTCTGGCACAGAAAAAGAAATACGGGCGCGAATTATTGACCCTGGAAAAAGTTGGCGCATGGGCCATTACCGAGCCCAGTTCAGGATCGGACGCGTTCGGCGCTATGAAGTCCACCGCTCGTCGCGATGGCGAGGGAGGCTACATACTCAACGGCAGTAAAACCTTCATCACCAACGGCCCCTTCGCCGATGTCATAGTGTTTATCTGTCGCCTTGATGAACCTGGTGTGGAGCCCCGAGACAGGAAAATCGTCTCTTTTATTCTCGACTCCGGCATGCAAGGACTAGAGCAAAGCGCAGCGTTCAAGAAAATGGGGATTGGCTCTTCGCCCACGGGCGAACTTTTTTTATCTGATGTAAAAGCTGGTCCGGAACGCCTGATGGGAGAATCGGAAGATGGCTACGGTCGCTCCGGAGCAAAATCTACCTTCAGCTTGGAGCGCTCAGGTGTTGCTGCTATGGCGCTGGGATTAGTCCAGCGCTCACTCGAGCTATCGTTGGAATACGCCAAAACCCGCGTGCAGTTCGATCAACCGATTGGCAACTACCAACTCATTCAGTTGAAATTGGCAAAAATGGAAGTTGCCCGCCTGAACCTTGAAAATTTGGTGTTCCGCTATATCGAAACCCGCGCGGCAGACAAAGACCTGACGTTGGCAGAGGCCTCCGCGATGAAACTGTATGCTGCCCAGGCCGCAATGGAGGTTACCACCGAAGCCGTGCAGATATTTGGTGGTGCTGGTTACATGCGCGAGATGCGGGTAGAGCAGTTGATGCGTGATGCGAAAATCCTACAGATTTACGCGGGCACTGATGAGATGCAAATCGTGGCCATCGCTAAGGATTCGCTAGGCAGAGCGTAACTCGCGTATGTTCAACTAGGAAACAATAAAGGCCCAGCGGGATGA
>PKCY01000211.1 GCA_002862985.1 Haliea sp. | reverse complement strand
CCGAGGCGGTTCGCACGGCTAGCCTGTGGCTAAATCGAATCAGGCGAGGCTTTAATGAAATCAAACATGAAGTGCAGCAGGAACTTCATAACGATTCAATTATGAAGGAGTTGCGACAGACCGAGGAAAAGTTGAAAGAAGACACGCAAGCTATCGGTCACCAACTAAAAAGTACTGCCGATTCATGGGCGGCTCCCGAAGACACCCGCTCTGGTGAGCAACAAGGGAATCAAACGGAAAATAAATCCGAATGAGCGAGCCTGAAACCGTCGATCAGCCACTACCGCTGGTTACACACCTCACCGAATTGCGCGACAAGCTACTGCGTGCACTTTTAGCCATTTTAGTGATGTTTATTTGTTTGTTTCCTTTCGCCAATGACATCTACGCCTTCGTATCAGAGCCACTGCGGTCCATACTGCCTCCTGGTGCCAGCATGATAGCAACCGAAGTCGCCTCGCCCTTCTTCACACCCTTCAAACTGAGTCTGGTAACAGCTGTTTTTTTGGCCATGCCTTATGTGTTGTACCAGGTTTGGAGCTTTATCGCGCCCGGTATGTACCGCCATGAGAAACGCTTGGCCATTCCACTACTGGCTTCGAGCGTTCTGCTATTTTACGCTGGCGCCGCCTTTGCATACTACGCTGTCTTTCCACTTATATTCACGTTTTTTACCAGCGTCGCACCTGATGACATCACCATAATGACCGATATCAACAGCTACCTGGATTTCGTACTCAAATTGTTTTTTGCCTTTGGACTGGCCTTTGAAATTCCGATCGCCGCAATTCTAATGATTTGGGCTGGCATCACCACGCCAGAGGCACTCGCCAAAAAACGTCCCTATATCATCGTCGGCTGCTTTATTTTTGGCATGCTACTGACGCCGCCGGATATCATTTCTCAATCTATGCTGGCGATTCCCATGTGGCTACTGTTTGAGGTCGGGGTCTATTGCGGACGCCTGATGCAGCGACGCTCTGCAGGACAATCCAGTGACTAACGCTTGGCCATCAAGCCGCCGTCGGTGACCAGTGTTATACCCGTAGTAAAGCTCTCTGACGCCAGATAGAAAACCGGATTGAGAATTTCCTCAGTCTCCGCCACGCGTGGTATCAGTGCCGCATCTACCATACCAGTGGCATATTCAGGTATAGCAGCGATCGCGGCGTCAGTCAGATCAGAGTGATAACTTCCGGGGGCCAACGCGTTGACCCGAATATTCCAGCTCGCCCACTCCTGCGCCATGACTTCGGTGAGCGCCTTCAGTGCTGCTTTCGTCGCAGCGTAAATACCAGAATATGCTGGAGTACACAGTGCGGCCACAGACAGTACATTGATAACACAACCACCGCCCTGTCTACCCATGCGCGGTGCCAATCTCGATGCCAGATACCAGGGGCCCTTCAAGTTGACATCCACCATTTTGTCAAAAGCGGCAGGTGCAATATCCGACAGAGGCCCTAGAGCGACGTTGATACCGGCATTGTTAACCAGCACATCCACGCGGCCAAAGTGGCTGTAGGCTGCTTCAATCAGAACATCGCAATCGGCGACGTCACCCATGTGGACGGCCTGAGCCAACGCTTTTCCACCCTCGGCTTCGATAACCGCGACAACTGCCTGGCAGTTTTCAATTTTGCGGCTGGCTACCACTACGTGGGCACCTTCGCGGGCAAACCCGAGTGACATAGCGCGACCGAGACCGCGACTGCCGCCAGTGACGATTACCACTTTTTCTTTGAATTTTTCACCCATAACTTCTTACCCCATTTTCCTGGTTCAGTTCGAATTTCAGTTGTATGACGGAGGTTGAATCATCTATTTAGCGCCGGGATACATCAAAAAACCCACATGCGCGATGAGGCGGGGTAAGCTCTGAAGGAGCAGGCTCGCTGGCAACATCACTGTCGCCAGACGGTCCTATCGAGAAATACATGTTTCAATCTCCTTCAGTCCAAATGTCATATCATTCAAGCTAGGCAAGAACCTTTCCCTGCTCGATATCAATCAAGCCACGGAGCAATTACACTACCACGAAGCAGTTACCTCTCCACGGAACCACGCCATGAAACTCAATGTAGTCAATTCTATTGATCCAAGCACCACTGCATGCTCCAAGGGACAGCTCGAATACCGCCCCGATAGACTCAGCTGATGTCCTCACGTGCAAAAAGAGGAATGGGGGCCCTCCTGCCAATCATTCGACTGCTGTCGCAATACAAATTACGTCTTGTAGGAGCAAGCATCGCACTGTTGTTCACTGCCGGCGCTACGCTGTCGCTGGGTCGCGGCCTGCAGGTGTTGATCGACCAGGGCTTTGGCGGCGGCACGCGTGCGGACCTGAAGAGCGCAATCGTCTTGCTTATCAGTATTGCCGCGGCTATGGCGGTGGGTACGTTTGTACGCTTTTATCTGGTGTCGTGGCTAGGAGAGCGAATCAGCGCTGACATCCGAAAACAGGTATTCGACAACGTCGTGCATCTGCATCCTGGCTTTTTTGAAACCAATCGTAGTCTTGAGATCATGTCGCGTCTGACCACCGATACGACACTGCTACAAACTATAATCGGTTCTTCTTTCAGTATGGCGTTACGCAGCAGCCTGACCACCACTGGCGCACTGGTGATGATGTTTATCACCAATCTTAAGCTCAGTTTGATCATTGCACTGGGGGTCCCGCTGGTGCTGTTACCCATCCTGGTATTTGGCCGCCGTGTGAGAAAACTCTCCAACCAAAGCCAGGACAGCATTGCCAGTGTCGGTAGTTATGCCGGCGAAGTCATCCAGAACATCCGCATCGTGCAAAGTTATACCCGCGAGCAGTTTGAATCAGAGGCCTTTAATCGCGAAGTAGAGCGTGCATTTGAAATTGCACGCCGCCGCATCTGGCAGCGATCGATGCTCATTTGCGGGGCGATCCTGCTGTTGTTCGTTGGCATGTCCGGAATGTTATGGGAAGGCGGGCAGGATGTTATCAGCGGCAGTATGAGCGGCGGTGAGCTGGGTGCTTTTGTCTTTTATGCCATCATGGTGGGCAGTGGGTTGGCAACTATCTCTGAAGTGTGGGGTGACCTACAGCGGGCCGCCGGCGCGGCAGAACGGCTTATCGAGTTAATCAATACTGACAGTCTTATTGCCGATCCGGGAACAACCGTCGAAACAACAACCAGTGTGCAGCCGGAACTGCGCATGGATGATGTATCTTTCTACTATCCAACTCGGCCCAAGCAAGCTGCACTGCAGGATTTCACCTTACGCATAGAGTCGGGCAAATGCCTGGCATTGGTGGGTCCCTCCGGTGCGGGAAAGTCCACCGTGTTCGAGTTGTTATTGCGTTTCTATGACCCGCAAGAGGGGCGTATTTTGCTCGACGGACAGGATATTCGTGAGATGGGACTTACAGAAATGCGCAACAATATTGCACTGGTGCCTCAACAACCGGCCCTGTTTACCGGCGACGTGCGCTATAACATCGCATACGGAAAATTGGATGCTTCTGATCAAGAGGTTGAGGCTGCAGCTCGGGCTGCCCATGCTCATGAATTTATTTGCGCGTTGCCCGATGGCTATGCCAGCCATTTAGGTGAGATGGGCGTGCGTTTGTCCGGCGGACAACGCCAGCGGATCGCACTGGCTAGGGCAATTCTTAACGATCCAAAAATTCTACTACTGGACGAAGCTACCAGTGCGCTGGACACAGAGAGTGAGCACCAGGTGCAGCTGGCTCTTGAGGAACTGATGCAACATCGCACCACTGTCATTATCGCCCATCGCCTGTCCACTATATTGCACGCTGATAATATCGCGGTGCTGGAAGAGGGGCGAGTGATTGCGACCGGCACTCACGAACAACTACTGCGCGACTGCGCTCTCTACGCGCGACTGGCAAGCCTGCAGTTTCGCGAACCCCAGGTCAGCTTCGAAACGCCTCCCTATCCAATAGTCGAATCCGATCAATACGTTCCCGGTTGACCCTGGACAAATCATCGAGCGTTTCACGTGAGATATCAAACACATCGCCAAGGAGTCGAAAGGCGACCCTGGTGTTGTTAACCGCGCAGCGCAGGGGAGCGGACATGGGATCTTTTTTGGCGTATTTGACCGCATCCCGCACGGCCCCTCGCAGGTGGTCACCCGCAGTGCCAACGGCAGACTCATAAGCGATGGAAACCACGTCCAGCGACTCCATAAACGCCTCGACACCAACCCATTCTACTAGGGTGCCACGCTCCACTGAGTGTCGCAGGCTGCGACGCAACTTGCGTGTAAGATTGCGAAATTCTCGCTGCACCCTGGGCCCAAAAACCGAATCGGCAACCTCCTGCAACTCGTCATCTTCTGCCAATTCGCGCCAATCACTGGCTGATAGCGCGGCTTGAATGCGCGGAAAAACCAGCTTCTCTTCTACATTCATATGCTCATAGATGTGATCTACATAGTCCCGACCATTATTAACTACGACCTTTCCCGAGATTTCACCCAGTCGCCAGCGCTCGATGTCACGCAACACCGCCCGTCCACATTTCGCAGTGTGATCATGGTCCCGCTGCAGGGTGTCTGCATCATCGAAAGCCCGGGGGTCGACTTCCACAGCCCGCAAGTAAATCAAATCCTCGCGCGGATGGTGAAAGCGATCCGGCCAGGTCACCATGTAGTGCATGATCTCGTACACCACGTGAGTATCGATCAGCTCTCCGTTCTCAATTGTCTTGAGTTGTTCCAGGAATAATTGCATCACTGTCCCCATGTGCCGATGCTCCGCGCGTAGCAGCTTCATCAGCGGCTGTTCTGCGGAACTTTTCTGCAGCTCTGAGCGCAGTCCAGCAGCACTTGCCGATCTCCCCTTGAGCCCGGCTGCGGATTTTCTCTGCCCGCTAGACCGCTTGGCCGTGGCCTTTTTTTTCTGCGCTGCGGGTCGCTTACGCGTTGAAGATTTCTTTTTAACAGCTGTTAGTTTATTCGCCGCGGCTTTGGTATTGGCAGCCATTTTCTGACCTCCTTATCTTTGTTCTTTCAATTGTTTTGTTCAGAATAGGTCGCCAGCCCAGCCTGTCAGATCATTGATTCGCCTCATGAATCAAGCGGGCGAATGATATCGCCAGATGTACGACAGGTCCCCACAATCTGCGCGCGATGTGGCACCGCTCTCGCAGCTTGAATCACACTATCCTCGCTGTAAGCCGAATTTCTAAACTAACGACTCATTCGTCCGACGCTTCGCACAAAACCGCCGGCCCGTAACCGCTAATAAACTCCGGTGGCAGTCGTCTGGGGCGGCCACTGCTGAGCTCCACACAGGCAAAGCGCATACCCGCACGCAGCAGTGTGACCTCATCCTGCAGTCGAACAACCTGAAACCGCCGTTCCATGGTGATCTTCTGATCCCACGCCACAATCCAGGTGGCGACCAAGATTTCATCCCCTTCACGAGAGGCGCATAGATAGTCAAATTCACTGTGGGTGATCACCATCGCCCGGTCCAGAGCGCGATAGCGCTCCAGGTCCAGGCCGAGAGCCACCGAGTGCGCCCATGCCACTTCCTGGCACCAGTTGACATAAACTGCGTTGTTGGTGTGATTCAAGCCATCCATATCATCCGGTTTTACACGAGTATGCAGCAGATGCGGGTTGGGATACTGCCAGAGATGTCTCAATCCTTCCATTAAGTGGCGGCCTGCGGGCGATCCGCTCTCTGCTCAAGCGGCTTGATCGCAAATTGGGTATAACCGTAAATAATCGCAATCACCGGGCATAAGAGATTGAAAAACGCATAGGGTGCATAACTGAAAGTGGCTACACCGAGCGTGGCCGACATATACGCACCACAGGTATTCCATGGAATGAGCGCCGAAGTCAGCGTGGCTGAATCTTCCAATGTTCGGGACAGGTTTAAACGCGACAGACCATGGCGTTCGTATTCATCAGCGTACATACGGCCGGGAATCGCAATAGAAATGAACTGATCCGCGGTCAAAACGTTCATGCCCAGGCAGGTCAACACCGTAGTAGTAATGAGTGAACCGGTGCTCTTAACACCGCGCAGGGAAATCTGCAGCAGGTAGGAGAGAATCCCGGTTCGCTCTAGCACACCACCCAAACCGAGCGCGCAAACTATCAACCACACGGTGTTGAGCATACTGCTCATACCGCCCTTACTGAGTAACTCATTGAGAAAAGTACTATTGCTATTAGATGTGTAGCCCGCAAACAAGCTAATCCAGACACCCTTGAATAAAGCAAATGCCCGTCCAAGTTTCTCATCACCACCAGCCAGTTGGATCACAATATCGGGCTGGAACACCAGCGCAAAAATAGCTCCTGTCAGAGCGCTTATCACGATAGCGGGAAATGCCGGCACACGTTTAAACACTAGTCCGAGCATAAGCAGCAGCGGGAGCAGCAGGTGTAGCCCAATATTGAACTCGCTGGCGATCGCCTGTTGCAGTTCTTCGATTTCCTGGGGAGCGGTGGCTTCGGAGCTTCCTATGCCTGCAAAAATAACCAGAGCCAGCACAAACGCGGGCACAGTCGTCCACAGCATGTGTCGGATATGCTCAAACAGATCAACGCCGGTCGCCGCTGAGGCCAAATTGGTAGTGTCCGACATCGGCGATAATTTATCAC
>PKCY01000074.1 GCA_002862985.1 Haliea sp. | reverse complement strand
CTTGGGTCGACAAGAGTAAAGAAAGCTGACAATAAGCTAATGTCCGCACTGAGGTGAAAGCGGACTACTCGTTGCCCCAATTCACCAGCTTCAAGGCTTCCCCAGCATCTACACCTGATTCCTTCGCCAGTGCCAGCGCCTGAACTATAGCGTTCACAGTTCGGGCACGTCCCCCAGCATCGAGCCTGCAAGGGCTGCATCACGTCCAGCGTGACAGGGCTATCCAGCTTCTCGCTGATCCCCGCCGCCTTATACTTTAGGAAAACTGCACGACATGTTGGATCTGCTGTGTCTAATATGAGCCTCGCAGTCTCATGCTTTGACGGCCTGCACGTTGTCAACGTACAGTTAACGTCGACAGATCGTGAATCCGCCCCGATAACCAGAGAGAAATTTGTATGGCGTTTGGCTTTCTACATCAGCTACCGGGATTTCAACTTAAAAACCGCAACCTGTCCTCCGCCTCTTATTTTGCTTGGTTTGCGGTTAGCTTTCTACTACTGGTCACTTTACCGACTGCGCTGCGACTGGGTATCCCTTTCTGGACGTTGCCCATCGATCAGATTACGCAAGTGTATGTTCCGGGTGCAGCCTACCTTATTTTTTCCTTGGTTCTTTTTTATGCTTCGAAACAGGGTGGTGACCTGAATATTATTCAGGCGGCGGTGCTGGGCAGTACCTGTTTTTTCCTCGCTTATGGCACCTTATTGCTAATACCAGACCTCGCGTACTCCCGATCTGTTCTGCTTGTATCCGTTGTTTTAGGTATCACACTTGCCATCCCTCCCCTGTGGTTAAACAACCGCCAGATTGCCCTAAGCACGCTCTTATTAGCATTGTTGTTGGTTGCGGTAGTGGCCCGGGTGTTACTGCAGCCCACTCCTGTCGAAAACGATGAAAGAAGATGGCAGCAATCTGCCTTATATTCTCTTGATCTGACCACTCAGGAAAACATCGTCGGCCAACTAGAAATGGATGGGGGTGCCATAGAACGTCTTAACGATGGTTTCATTCTGGTTACCGGAAGTGGGGAGTTCTACCATCTGCAATGGTCGGAAAATGGCGACGAACTTGTCTCGACACGCCTGCCTATCAGTTCTCCTATCACCGACCGTGACGCTTTTTTTACGGAGGTGGAAGGACGCGCCTATCGCTATAGGGTGACAGACCTTTCTATTCAACAATCCGGGCAGGATTACCAGTTGTTCGTGGCGCACCAGTCGTGGAATCAGTCAAAAAAATGCTTCACCATGAAAGTTTCCCGCGCCACCCTGTCAACGACCAGTGAAAAGCCTGCAGAAGCTGAAAGCTCCTGGACGACGATATACGAGACCCAACCCTGCCTGGCCATTAGCGACTCATTCGACTCTGTAGAGACCGGTGGCCGAATCGCCTGGACACGTTCTGGCGAAATGTTGATGACGGTTGGAGATCACGGACTCGATGGGAACAACGCCCCGGCTCTTGCACAACAGTCCGATACGGACTATGGCAAAGTCCTGCTTCTGGACAAGCAGGGTGGAGCAGCAGTCTTTACCTCCGGGCATAGAAATCCCCAGGGATTACTCGTGGATAAATCAGGGCAAGCATGGGTGACTGAACATGGACCCCAAGGTGGCGACGAAGTGAATCTGCTTGGAGCCGGAAAGAACTACGGTTGGCCGATGGTCACCTACGGTACGGACTATTCCCAACTAACCTGGCCGCTTGCTCCGAACTCAAGAAATCACGAGGGTTTTACCGAGCCAACACATGCCTTTGTGCCATCAATAGCGATATCAAACCTGATCCAGCTTAGCGGCAGGGAGTTTCCAAGATGGGAAGATGACTTCTTGCTTGGATCATTGAGGATGCAGAGTCTTTACCGGTTGCGAATGCGTGATAACCGCGTCACTTATGTGGAGCCGATTCTGATAGATAGAGAAATCAGAGATCTGGCGGAAGCGTCTGACGGAAGAGTCCTGCTATGGTCTGACGATGGCAGCATCACCGTACTGTCCAAACGTACGGAAAAACGTTCCGGCAAAGAGGTCTTTGAACAATGCCGCAGCTGCCATGAGGCTAAGGGCCAAGCAGCGGCTACTGCCCCGGATTTGCAGGGCGTAATGGGCCGACAGATCGCAACCAGGCCTGACTTCAATTACTCCTCATCTTTGAGAAAAGTCCAAGGGACCTGGACTGATAAAAGGCTTGCTGATTTTCTGGAAAACCCACAGGCTTTTGCTCCCGGCACTGCAATGGGTTCAGTTGGGGTGGTCGATCCAGCCGAACGCAGAGCTATTGTTGAGTACCTGAAGCATTATGAACACGATGGCAGCTAACCATGGGCGGGCATCACCGGTACTACGAGGCCCTACCCCGATTGCACGGCCAGATTACTCCGGCCAACATATCGCCAGAGGGCGCTGACAAATTCTCCAATGCCGAAGCGGTATTCTCGAAGTGCGTGATGCACATATAAGAACGAGACTGTAAGTGGCTAGTCGCGACTCAGTCCGTTAGTATGTTTTTTTGTCAAGTTTGTAAAGGAAGCGCTATGGAATACAGAAAGCTGGGCGGATCCGGTCTCAAGATTTCCGAATTGTCCTTTGGCTCCTGGGTAACATTTAACAAGCAAGTGGATGCTTCGTTGGCGGAGCGGATGTTCGGAATGTGTTTCGACGCCGGCATTAACTTCTTTGACAACGCCGAAGGTTATGAAGCCGGAGAATCTGAAATTGTTATGGGCAAGGCCCTGACGTCCCTCGCACGCCCACGCGACAGCTATTGCGTCTCGTCCAAAGTTTTTTTTGGCGCCACCCCTGGCCCTCTGCCCACACAGATGGGGCTCAGCAAAAAACACGTCACCGAGGCCTGTCATCAGGCGTTAAAACGTCTGAAGGTCGACTATCTGGACATGTATTTTTGCCACCGGGCAGACCCGGATACGCCGATAAGCGAAACGGTTTGGGCGATGCACAACCTCATAACGCAGGGTAAGGTGCTGTACTGGGGTACTTCCGAGTGGACGGCACAGGAAATTGTTTCGGCACATGAATTCGCAGAAAAAAACCATTTGACGCCGCCTACAATGGAGCAGCCCCAGTACAATCTTCTCGACAGAAAGCGCTTTGAAATTGAGTACGCGCCTGTTTTTGAAAAGTATCAGATGGGCTCCACTATATGGTCACCTTTGGCCTCCGGCGCACTCACAGGAAAATATCTAAAAGGAATACCGAAAGGCTCAAGGGCATCGTTAAAAGGTTACGAATGGCTAAAGACTTCCATGGTGGAATCTGATCGAGGCCAGAAAAGAATGAAGAAGGTAGCCCAACTCCTGCCAGTTGCCGAAGAGCTCGGCGTAAGCCTCTCTAAGCTAGCAATAGCATGGTGTCTACTAAACAAGAATGTCTCTACCGTGATACTGGGCGCATCCAAAACCGAACAACTCGAAGAAAATTTATCAGCTCTGGACGTGTTGCCACTGCTAACGCAAGAGATTCAAGTCAAATTAGAGATCTAGCACCTGACTCGAATCGATCTATTCGCGGCGTGTAGTGCCCCCCCCAGAACCACTCTTCTGGTGCCAATCTCGCGGGTCCAATTGATAATAATGGCAAAGCTCCTCATAAAGGTCAGGCCGCCTGTCGTGCAATTGATACGGCTCTTCGAAAAACGTTTCTGTAGCCACGGCGAAGAACTCCGCCGGATTGGTTGCTCCATAAACGTCCATAACCGTTTTTTGGCGCCGCCGACTGCGCTCTCTCAGGTCTTCAAAATTCTCGGCAAAAACCTTGGACCAGGATTTATAACTGTTTCGGCGCAGGGGCGGTGCTCCATTGGTATGTCCTGATTCAGCATCCAACTGGTGGGCAAACTCGTGCAACACGACATTGTGACCGTCTGTAAAGTCGGTGGCGCCATTCTCAACATCATCCCAGGAAAGAATAACTCGGCCACTGCCCCAGGACTCGCCTAGCAAATGGTGGTCTCCTGAGCTCACAACCCCGTCGGCCTGCACCTCATCGCGTGTTACACGGAATGCAGAGGGGTACACGAGTACAGAAGACAGCTTCGGGTATACCGCCCAGCCCTGATTTAGCAATAGTAGGCATGCCTCCGCCGCGATAAGCACCCGCATCTGGTCAGTCACGACTAATCCAGCGCATCCGTAGAATTTTTTTCGAGCGAGAAACACGAGAATTAGCTGACGTAATCGGTGCTGCTCCTCTGAAGACAAGCGGGAATATACCACCAGCCCCTCCGTCAGAAACCCTAGCCATTCTTCCGGAAAGGGACGACTGCGGACCCACTGATCTCGCCATTTTGTGTAGTAGAAATACGCACAAAACGCAATAATAACGGCCACAATGGGCAATAACGCAATCAAAATTCCTCCTAGCTCTAAGGCGCGGACTGAACGGGAAAAGCCCACATCTGTTTACCCCCCGCTTTTGCGCGGGACCTCTATCGGTAATATGCTGTGATAATACCATCGAAACCTGAGCCCGTTCATATTCCCCAACCGCAGCCCTTGCTCAAGGCTATGGGCACTCAGTATTATCAGACGTTAAGTGTATGTGCATAGTAATGGTGCCACTGGGTTATGAATACAAATTCCAAATTTGCCTGGAACTTCGGGGATATTTTCGACGCGGTTGGCGAGGCCGTCGAGCCCACTCGTCCCGCACTGATCCACAGGGAACGCACCCTCTCCTGGTCGGAATTTAATGCAAGCACCAACAATCTGGCCAAAAATCTAAAAGCCAGAGGTGCAAGCCCAAATGACAAAGTCGCGTTCTATCTGGCCAACGGGACTCAGTACACACAGCTAGTCGTTGCATGTATGAAGGCGCGTCTGGTACACGTCAATGTGAACTACCGATACCTCGAAGATGAACTTCACTACATCATCGATAATTCGGACGCCAAGTTTGTTGTTTACTCCTCCCAGTTTTCTGCACGAATCGCCAATATTCATTCGCGTTGCAATAAGGTAAGTCACTTTATCGAAGTCGACGACTCGGGCGCTGCAGGCCCCTCGAAAAACGACTTTGCCGAGGACATGGAGGGGTTGTTGAACGAAGGGGATGGCCACAGACTAGACATAAGGCGGTCGCCCGATGATTTAGTCTTTATTTACACTGGCGGCACTACCGGCATGCCAAAGGGCGTGATGTGGCGACAACACGATCTATGGAAGGGATTTGGCGGCGGTAAAAGTCATCCCTGTGCCTATCGTGTGCTGGATAACGTTAATGAACTGGCAGCGGCAGTGAAGTCCTACAAAAAACCACTGACGCAACTGATTGCATGCCCACTTATGCACGGTACCGGTCTGTTCACAGCGCTGACCACTCTCACCGGAGGCGGTACTCTGGTGACCATGGGGGTCAATGGTCTTGACCCCGAAATGACATGGCAAACAGCGCAAGACAGCAAAGCAAAGTCGATCGTCATTGTAGGTGACGCCTTTGCCAGACCAATGCTCAACACCCTGGAGACCAACCCGGGAAAATGGGATTTGAGTGCACTTCGTTTAATTATTTCCTCCGGCGTAATGTGGAGTAGCGAGACCAAGGAAGGCCTGATGAATTTCATACCCCAACTCATTTGCGCAGATTTATTTGGCTCATCTGAGGCACTGGGGTTTGGCAATTCAATCTCCGGCGAGGAGACAGGTGTGCAAACCGCCCGCTTTAAAATCGGTGATCACTGTCATGTCTTTACCGAATCTCATAAAGAAGTCCTTGCCGGTAGTGATCAGAAAGGCTTTATCGCAAGAACCGGCGCTATTCCAGTGGGATACTATAAGGATGAAGCCAAATCTTTAAAAACTTTTCCAGTAATAAATGGCGTACGCTATTCTGTGCCGGGAGACTGGTGTACCGTCGACGAGAATGGCTTCATACGATTATTAGGCCGAGGTAGTGCATGTATTAATACAGCGGGGGAAAAAGTTTATCCGGAAGAAGTTGAGGAGGCGTTAAAACGTCATGCGGATATAGATGACGCCTTGGTGATCGGTCTCGAAGATAAAAAGTGGGGTATGGCGGTGACAGCAATTCTGAAACCGCGCGCAGAAAGAGAGATCGATATCAGTGAGATTCACAGTCATATAAAGACGCTGCTGGCGGCCTATAAGGCCCCCAAGAGCTATGTAATATCAGGGCAGTCATTTCGGGCAGTGAATGGCAAAGCCGACTACAAATCCGCAAAAACCTTCGCAATAGAAAGTCTATGACGGAAAAACCCTCAAAACCAGCGACCTCACTATGAAGTTACAGGACAGCGAAATCGAAAATTATAACAAGCTCTATCACACGGGCCGGATTAAATTCTGGGGTGAAACCATTGGCTTGCACCCATTTTCGCTGCGCATGCAACAAGCCAAAATAGCACTGCAAGGCGAAGAGGATGTACCGGCGTCACAATACGATTTAAGCAGTCTGAAACAACTAAAGCCCGGCATCGCTATCCCATTGTGGCTGGGAAAACAGAAAGTACAACGAAAAGTCATCATCACTAATTGCTTCAACCACTTGCAAACCCCTATCGAAAAAGGGTGGTCAGTAAAAATTACTCAAGTAGAGGATTTTCGTAAGCGTAAACTGACGTATGACAGCCACAATGGTACCGATTTTGCGATTCCTATTGGCACAACCTTACTGGCCGCCGCGCCGG
>PKCY01000026.1 GCA_002862985.1 Haliea sp. | reverse complement strand
AAACATCACACCAAAAACCAGTACGCCGATAACGACACAAATACCCAAGATAATCATGTGCAGGTCATAGACTTGCTGACCGACAGCCGTAACGCTCTGCGGCATATTGTACTCGCTTGCTTCACCGCCGGCTGCCATGGCGACGCCGCTCATCAGCAACAGCACAGGACCCAGCGCTAGCATGCACAGCCACTTCGCTTTTGAACCCATTTCCCGTGTCTCCCTGTAATAAAAACTGTTACCCGCTAACTGGCTCGGGATCAATGGTGCAGAAGCTTGCCCGATGGCACGGGCTGGAAACGATCGATCGGGGCCAAAGCCTGCGATGGGAAGGTGACCCTAGCACTCGTATCTGCTTGAACTTGCCAGCTGATTTACGTTTTCAGATGACGCAAAACCAAGCCGCGCCGACAAAAACGCGCGGATTATAGCGGAACTGGGCACTAATGCCCACTCCCTCTAAGGCGGCGCGGCGCGGCGCACAAAACACCGCCGCCAGCCTCTAACCTATAACTCGCTTGTCCTCTCAAATTCTCAAGACACGCCTAGCGAAATGCGAAAAATGTACTAGCCTGATGAGACCTCATTGAACACGCACAGAGGTCGATTATGGTGGCACTGGGTATTGGGGAAATCATCGACGCCGCCCTGGGCGAGGAGAGCAAAACCCATCACTTGCGAAAGCGACTCGAAGGCAAATTGCCCCTGTTGCAGCAGAAATTATTGTTGCCTGAGGAAGCACCTGCCTTCGCACTAATGGCCTTCATTACCGGCTATGTGCGGAGCGTTCCCAGCTGCCTGCGCCTGGTTACCGCCGTCAGCAAGCGGTTCGGCTTTTTCAACTACGCGGCGCCCTTTCTGCATCTGGCAGAGGTCTCTTTCCTGCAACCCCGGGGCGAGTTGCTCCAGGCTGGGGGGCTGGCAGCCGTGCTAGACGAAGCGTTTCTCGCGCATCGCCTACTAGAGGAAGTAAATGACCACCATATCAAACACTTACAACACCCTCTATTGCCGCTAGACATGACTGAGGCCAACATTATTGTGCATCACTTGCTCGGCGACGAGTTCGCTACCCTCCTAGAGGAGCTGGTTCAATTCACCGCGTCCGGATTATTGCACAGGGAGCATGTTTGGGAGCAGGCGCGCGCACTTGGGGCCTCACAGGACCCATTGACCCCACTCGTACCCGTAGAGCCTCTAATTGATTCGGCCTGGCAAATCAGACTGCGCCTCGCCTCCTAGCGACTAACTGAGCGGCATATCGCGATCTTTCTCGGTATCGATCAGGGTAATGGCCTCCGCGGGGGTCTCCACCCGCCTGGCTGAGGCACGACTCACCCGTGTAGCAAGCTCTGTGGCCTCCAGTGTGGCAACCGACCCTGGACTCACCGCCGGGACACCGGGACGCTCCTCACTAAAGCCACAGCTCACACAAACCCGCTGGTCTGAATCCAGGTCGACAACAACCTTGTCCATCAGCCCACAGCGCGGACACACTGCGCCAGCGATAAAGCGGCGACGGCCACCACTATTCTGCATAATTCGATCTCCGTGATTCAATCCAGGTCTGGCCAGCGGTTAGCGGGCTAGCTATTGTAGCAGGCAAATACCCACAAAGAGTCAGCGACCATGCAGCATTACACGCCTCTAAGCCTGCGCAGTTTTCAGGGAAAAGTACCCGATATTGGCCAACGTGTATTAATCGACCCCAGCGCAGTAGTGCTGGGGGAGGTGGTGCTGGGCGATGATGTTTCCGTGTGGCCGCAGGTCGTTATTCGCGGCGATATGCACCAGATTACTGTCGGCGACAGAACCAGTGTTCAGGACGGTTGTATCTTGCACATCACCCACGCTGGCCCCTATAACGCAAATGGCTGGCCGTTAAGCATCGGCCGTGATGTGACGATCGGCCACAGCGCCACCCTGCACGGGTGTAAAATTGGTCATCGGGTGCTGGTAGGAATGTCCGCCACTGTGATGGACGGCGCACTGGTAGAAGATGATGTCGTCATCGCAGCAGGCGCACTGATCACACCCGGAAAACAATTGCGCAGTGGTTTTCTCTATGCCGGCAGCCCCGCACGTGAGGTGCGGCCTCTGAGCGAAAAAGAGTTGGCCTACTTTACCTACAGCGCCGGCCATTATGTGAAATTGAAGGATCTCCACATCGCCGAACTTGAGTTGGCATCGCGCTAAAGTGCTCTCAGGCAACCGCCATGGCTTCTCGCAACTGATTAATCACCGGCAGCGTTTGCGGACGCTCGTTGCGCCAGATGTAGAATGATTCGCTGGCCTGCTCCACCAACATACCCAGGCCATCCGCTACAGCCCACGCAGCATGATGAGCAGACCACCGCATGAAGGGCGTCGGCTCTGGCCCATAGACCATGTCATAGCAACAGCTGCGCTCGGTCAACAGCGACCCGGGTAACTGCGGCGCTTCGCCCGATAGTCCGGCGCTGGTGGCGTTGATAATCAGATCAAACTGTCGCCCACCCACGAGATCAATAGCGCCTCCTTCGATAGGGCCAAGTTCAGCAAACTCCAGCGCCAGTTGTGACGCTCGCTCGGCAGTTCGATTGACTACAAGCAACTGTTTCGGGCCCTCTCGCAGCACCGGCTCAAGCACACCGCGCGCGGCTCCTCCCGCACCCAGTAACAATACGCGTAAATCGCGCACCGCCCAGTCGAGATTAGCGACCATATCCCTCACCAGCCCAATGCCATCGGTATTTTCTCCCTCAATCGTGCCATCGGGTAAGCGCGAGAGAGTGTTGACTGCGCCCGCGCGCGCCGCGCGCTCACTCAGGCTGTCTGCAAATTCAAACGCTTCGCGCTTGAACGGCACCGTAATGTTCAGGCCCGCGCCGCCGCCTTCAAAAAACCCCGCTGCAGCCTGTGCAAAACCATCCGGCTCAACCCGAACTGCACGGTACTGAATATGCTGCGAACACTGCTGCGCAAACAAGGTATGAATTGCCGGAGATTTGCTGTGCTTAATCGGGTTGCCAAATACCGCGTACCTGTCTTCCCCGCTCATGACTTATCCCTCTCGCTACCTGCCTCACCCAACCAATCACGATCCTGCAAATAAAAGCGCGTCAACTCTGCCTCCGGAGAGTCCGGCAATGGACAGTAGTCATACTCCCAGCGCACCAGAGGTGGCAGGGACATGAGGATGGCCTCCGTGCGACCGCCCGATTGCAGACCGAACAATGTGCCGCGATCAAATACCAGATTAAATTCCACATACCGGCCGCGCCGATAGAGTTGAAACTGCCGCTCGCGTTCCCCGTACTGCTTGTCTTTGTTGCGCTGCACGATCGGGCGGTACGCTTTTATAAATGAGTCCCCGACGGACCGCATAAACGCAAAACAGGTCTCAAACCCCCCGTCAGACAGATCATCGAAAAATAGCCCGCCAATACCGCGCGGCTCGCTGCGATGTTTGAGACAAAAATAGTCATCACACCAGGCCTTATAGCGTGGGTACACATCATCTCCAAATGGCAAACAAGCATCAGCAGCCACACGATGCCAGTGCACACAGTCTTCACGATTGGCGTAGTAGGGAGTAAGGTCATATCCACCGCCGAACCACCAAATGGGTTCCTCGCCAGATTTACTCGCCACAAAGAAACGGACATTCGCATGCGAAGTGGGTATGTATGGATTGTGGGGGTGAATGACTAAAGACACGCCAAGTGCTTCGTAACTGCGCCCGGCGAGCTCCTGCCTGAACGCGCTGGCTGACGGTGGCAGCTCGGCACCTTGTATGTGAGAGAAATTGACGCCCGCTTTTTCAAAGACCGCACCATCTACCAACACCCGAGTGCGACCACCGCCTCCCTCTGGGCGCTGCCATTCATCCGTTGCGAAAGTTACCTGACCATCCTCCTCAGCCAAAGCGTCGCAGAGCGTGTTCTGTAATTTTAAAAGATAGGACCTGACCTGTTCGACCTGCATGCAATCGTTCCTGCGGGACTTGTCGGCGAGCATTATACGCGCGCGCTTTACGTAACAATACTAGTTGCGAAGTATTTGCCCAGTCATTAGATTGCGAATAATCGTTGTCCGCACTGAATTACCGACGCTACCGGGAAGGAGGCAGTCCAGGAGGTCACCAAAATAGCGCCGCACCTGAAACGCTTCCCGGGCCGGGCGGGCTCCTGCGGGGTTTGCTGAAGTGGAGACCAGAGGCCCTCCCCAGGCCATGCACAGCGCACTGACAACCGGATGATTACTAACTCGAACCGCCACGGTATCGTGCCCGCCAGACACCCACGAAGGTACGCGTCCGTGATGTGGTACTACCCACGTGATCGGGCCTGGCCAGCTGGCCGCGAGTGTGTCGCTCGCCTGCGAGCTCACACCGGACAGCAAAAAGTCGAACTGGTGCTGACTCGCCGCAACCAGAATCAGGCCCTTGGATGGGGGTCGGTTTTTCAGGGCCAGCAATCGGTCGACTGCTCGCTCGTTGTATGGATCACAACTGAGGCCCCACACCGCCTCGGTGGGACATGCGACCACACCACTGTGGAGTAGTGCCTTCAGGGCAGGGCGGAGGCGTATCGAGCCGGGTGAGTACGACAAAGTCAGCCTTTTAACTGTTCCTGCAAAGCGGCATTTTTAGAGTAGATTTTCTCAGCATTGGCATTGCGCTCGTCTCGCAGTTTTTGTGCCAACAAAGGGTCAGCCAATGAGAGCATCTGCACCGCCAGATAGGCCGCATTCTTTGCACCCGCTTTACCGATAGCAACGGTAGCGACGGGTATACCCGCAGGCATTTGTACCGTGGAAAGCAGGGCGTCGAGCCCATCGAGGGACGCATTCATGGGCACACCAATAACCGGCTTAACAGTGGTCGCGGAAACCGCGCCCGCCAGATGGGCCGCCATGCCTGCCGCCGCGATAAAAACCCCACAGCCGCGTTTTTCAGCGCCCTGTACATAAGTTTTAGTGGCTTCGGGTGTGCGATGTGCCGAAGTGATTTGCGCCTCAAACGCTACACCAAAGGTTCGCAAAATATCGAAGCTTGCTTCCATAACGGGCAGATCGGAATCCGAGCCCATCACTATTGCCACAAAGGGTTTGCTCATTGATAAACTCCTCTAAAATCGGGAATAACGCACACGCTACAACCGAAAAAACGCAAAACTTAACCAACTGAGAAGGACTTTGCAAGTTCCAGACACTCAGCAATGAATATAGCCCCCTGCCGTCCGCACTACCTGTCCTGCCAGCTCCAGGGCGGAAAGCTCTCCCAGAACCTGTGCAGCGGGACGAGCACTGCGCCGCACCAGCTCATCCAATGAAGCCACCTCAAACCCCACCAGCGGTAGCAGCCAGGAGGTATCCGCTGACACCGTTTGGCAGTCTCCTGATCCCGTCGCGGCCTGGCCCTGGTGCACTGTGTAGATAGGCCCAAGTTCTTCGAGTATATCGTCGACGTGCAGCACCATTTTAGCGCCGTCGCGGATCAATTGCAGGCAGCCGCGGCCACCCTCATGAAGCATCGACCAGGGCATGGCAAAGACCTCACGCCCCTGCTCCATTCCTGTGCCCGCGGTAATCAATGAACCACTGGGCAGCGCCGCTTCGACCACCAGCACACCCAGGGACAGACCGCTAATAATCCGATTGCGCTTGGGAAAGTTATATCTCGCGGGAGTTGTCCCGGGAGGAAACTCTGTCACCAAACATCCCGATTGTTCCAGCTCTGCAGCCAGGCTCCGATGGCGCTGGGGATAGATTGCGTCGATTCCTGTGGCCATCACTGCAACACTTTTTCCGCCCGCTGCAATAGCACCACGATGAGCGGCACCGTCAATTCCCAGTGCCAAGCCAGAGCAGATACAAAGCCCAGCTCGCGTTAAATCACTACAAAGATTTTGTGCGAGTCGCAAGCCTGCAGGGCTTGCGCGTCGACTGCCTACCACAGCCAGCTGGGGCAGCAGTAACGATGCCGTGTCGCCGCGAGTATACAACAGAGGAGGAGGATCATATATCTCCCGCAGCAGCGGAGGATAGCGCTCATCATCAATGGTCACAACCGATGCGCCAACAGCCTCGGCGGCAGCTTTTGCTTGAACAACATTCATACATCATCCTTGACGTAATATCTGTTGGCGTTGAGCCCGGAGGAGCTCCCCGGGCAGTCGCCGCGTCCAGCGGCTTGCTAGCTAATCAGGGGTTCTTCACCAGATCACCCACTTGCAGTGCTCGGCTGGTTTTGAGAATAATAGCGTAACTAATTTTTTCGAACGACTCGTAAACCATCGCCAGACCAACCCGCGTGTCCGGCAAAAACACATTCGATTGCGCTATGTTGTCGAACACGTAATTGCCTGCCTGATAAACCGCCAACACGTTGCCGATCTCCATGCCGTCTCTTTTACCCTTGTTGATCACTACGACGCTCATATCGCCAATTTGTGTGAGCCCGCCTTCCACAGCGATCATGATGCCGTCAACTATCTCCGCATCCGGCGCCCTGGGATGAAAAGTGGCATCCAGTATGCGCTCCTCCATCGGCAGTAGACGGTCGCCTATGTCCACTTCTTCGGTGATGCGAGTAATCTCCAGTTCAGTAACATCATCGCGGTTACTGCTCTGCAATTTGGCGCTGCCTACATCCATAATCTGGTAGCCGAGAAACTCCTGGGTTATCGGATCGATGTATTTTTGCCCGACGCGGTAAATACCGTAGGCTCGCTCACCATCGGGAAAGGGCCC
>PKCY01000313.1 GCA_002862985.1 Haliea sp. | reverse complement strand
TACAGTTAGTCAACGCCGAGTGCCTTAAAGTTCAACCTAAAGTGAAACAACCGGGGGCAGGCTAGCCTAACCTCCAAGGGAGAACAGTGACTTTGCCACATATGATGTATTGAGCGACAAGGCATATGGGGTAAAGGACGAGCTTGATGAAGAATAGGTCTATAAAAAAATTATTAGGACGCGGAATGTCTATGCCAAATACTTCCATGCCAACCCCATATATCATGGTGAATATGATCATATAGACGAGGCATACAAACCCAACCCAATTCAGCACAGTCTGCAACCGCCCAGCCATAAGGTGACTCCATAAATGAGGATATTTAGTCTAGCAGAGATATCCTAGCGCTACGGTTCCTTTTCTCAAAATCAGCTTTTTAAGCGTCAGGGGTTGGCTTGGGTGTAAGAGCATTCACTGGCACTCCTATAGCCGCAATGGAGTAATGTGGTTGCAAGTGCGCGGGTGTTACAGATTAATAGTGTTGGCCAGTGCTTAACTAAAGGCTAAGCTTCGTTACTCATTATCTCTCATTAGAAGAACGTGATCTTGGGAAAATTTGACAATGAAGCATGATCCGTCATCACTAGCTTCGCTACGACCTGGTAATACGCAACCGTATGCTCTTGCTTTCTCGCCGACAGCGCCGGGCCAGACAATAGGCTCGACATGGCTGCTTTAATGTCCCTATACTTGAATGATGGGGCCTTCCGGTCGATTTTTGGAGTCTAGACTGGGAAAGGCCATAGTACTATTGACGTGATTCCAGATTTTCGGCGGGCAGAGTCGAATCGGCTTCGACTCCGCCCTTTACTGAAACCAAAGCGATCACAATGTTTTACGGGCGGCCTATTAAATAAGGGAATCATGAAGATGCTTCACTACCTCAAGCCATTCAGCTCTATTTTGTTCGTTCTGATATTCTCGATGCTGTGTTTAGGCTGCAGTGATGAACCTTCGGTCGCTGGAGCGAATGCTCCTGAGAAGGTTGTTGTCGCGGAACCGGCGCCCGGCAAATCCGCTACTTACGCCAGTGAAATTCAGCCGCTCTTCGATAATCGCTGCATCGCATGTCATGGCTGCATTGGTTCGCCTTGCAATGTAAAGCTTTCTGCTTTTCGTGGCGTCGAGCGAGGAGGCTTCGGGACGAACCCCTATTCCCTCCATTTCGATGCTGTTCCGCGAACTGCGATGGACGTTCACGCGACGACGGAGGGGTGGCGCAAGGCAGGTTTTTACCCTGTGGTGTCGCGAGGGGGCAGTGCCACCGAAAATCTAGCGGGATCGATGATCGCACAGCTTGTGACCACGGGGCAGCAGAACAATCAGCCAGGCTTCTCGCGGGAAGCATTAATGTCGACGTATTCCCAACGTTACAAGCACTCTTGTCCCAGTACATCCCACGACCTTGCGTCGCACCTGACTGACAATCCCGCCGAAGGCATGCCCTATGGCCTTCCCGCATTGGATGAAGATCAGTTAGACCAGATAAAGCAGTGGGTCTCAGCTGGTTCGCCTGGGCCCACCGCGGCAGATCTTGCGAAAGCCTCGGCTTTGGCCGATCCGGAAATCGTGGCTCGCTGGGAGGCATTCTTCAACCAGGCCGATGCGCAACACCAACTGGTTTCACGGTACATCTTTGACCACGTCTACCTCTCGACTCTCGCGCTGGATGAAAGTCCTGGCGAAGTCTTCAAGTTGGTGCGTTCAAAAACAGCCGGAAACTCACTCAAAGACGTCGCGGCCGGAAAGCCTACGCCGAAAGTTGTCGTGATTGACTCTCCTCACCCCTACGACAATCCGATGGCCTACGCGGATGTGGATCAGTTTTATTATAGGCTTCAAAAGGTGACGTCTCGACCCGTGCAAAAAAATCACTTTATCTGGCAGCTTGGACAGCACGATATTGCCCATTTGGAATCGGTCTTTTTTGACCGGGAGTGGGCCAGGGCTGAAGGCTTTGATGCGCCCTGGGACGTCGGTAACCCCTTCGTCATGTATCAAGCCATTCCAGAGAAATCCCGCTATCTCTTTCTGATCGAGAATTCGGCGGTCATCGTGGCCGGCATTACATCGGGTCCGGTTTGTCTGGGGCAGGTCGCTACTTACGCGATTAAGGACCAGTTCTGGGTATATTTTATGGATCCGGATCATGATGTATCGGTGCTCGACCCGCAGTTGGGGCTCGGTAATTGGGATGCGTTAATGGATCGTTCTCCCCTTGGGAATGAAGCCTATGACACCGCTTACGGGAAGGCGGTCGAGCGGCTTTTTCCGGATGGCTACACGATCGATGCGCTTTGGGACGGAAATAAGACAAACAAGAATGCCTGGCTAACGATCCTTCGCCATGAAAGCAACACCTGGGTCATGACCGGGCGGCAGGGGGGGATTCCGCGGAGCCAATGGGTGATGGGCTTCAGTGGTTTTGAGCGCATCTATTACGACACCGTGGCGCACTTTGAATACTGGGGAGGCGATACCGGAAAGCTTGAGACCGTAGGCTTCTTTAATTTCTTGCGCCAGGAGTTTGAGGACGATTTCCTCTTATTTCTACCTGAAGACATGCGTGGAAAAATCCGCGAGAGCTGGAGCAAAGGGGTTGGCGATGTGGGGCTTCACCTGACAAGCTTCGCCGCAAAAGACCAACCGGCTCCAATTAAGAACAACGATCCCGCTCATCCGCTTGTGGGTATAGTGGGCAATATCGAGGCTCACATGGGCTCCACGATTACTGGCCCCATCGACCACCTGAATCCCTGGGTGAAAAAGCCTTATCCTCTTGAGAAGGGCGTGTCTAACTTCGACGAGTGGGTCGAGGCCATCTCAACGATGACCGTAACCACCGACTACAAGTTTCCGCGCTACATGCCAAGCATGATCGTCATGAAGGTCAAGCAGGGGAAAGAATCTCGGCTCTATACTCTGGTGGTTAACCGTGTTTATGAAACCCAATACACGATTCTCTTTCAGAATGGTGTGGAACTTCCCGACCTGTATACCATGAGCGTATATCCGGACGTAGTAGGTGGCTTCCCAAACCTCTTTATGGAAGTCGACGTCGAGCAAGCGCCCGCTTTCGTGCAGCAACTGCGTGACGTGCAGTCGATGGCTGATTTTCTCGAATTTCGAGATCGCTACGCGGTACTGCGCAACCAAGGTAATTTCTGGTCGACTTATGATTGGTTCAACGATTGGAATTTCACCCATCGAAAGCAGGATGCCGGTGTATTCGATCTTTCTTATTACGACTTATTAGATTCTGTGTATTGATAGGCGCCGCCGTGGGCCAGTTATCTCGCTGAATGAATTAGAAACCATGGGTCTGGTTATGCCTATAGTGAGGGCATTACCACCTTAAACTGCAGATCATGTGTAGAATTGGTGTCGGTAAGTTGGTTGGCAAGGCCTGCTAGGATCGAGCGTATGAATGCCTACAAGCGCTATCGATTTCCTCCCGGATATCTTCAGCTAAGGTGCAGCCCATAGTGACCTGAGCCCGGAGTCCCCTGAACTCAAAAAGTTGTTTTGCCAATACCTGCCTAATGACTCAGAACTCACGAGTCTCCCCAATGTTTAACACCCAAGCGCGAGTGTCGCCAAACTCAGTATCCGCGGCCGCATCCCTGAAACGTTGCGGCGGTTCAGCCAGCGGCTCGTCGGAAAGATCGAAGGTGCCAAAATGGATGCCGATTGCCGTTTTAGCACGTAAATCCTGTGCGGCCCGGAGTGCCTCTTCAGGGTTCATGTGAGACTGGCGCATCATAGCTCGTGGTTCGTAGGCGCCTATAGGAACCGCAGCGAGATCAAATGGGCCAAGTTTTTGTCCAATTTCCTCAAAGCCGGCGAAATAGCCAGTATCCCCAGCGAAGTAGAAACGTCGCTCGTCGCCGGTAACCGCCCAGGATGACCACAGTGCCCTGCGGTCATCCGTAAGACTGCGTTTACTCCAATGCTGGGAAGGAAGGCAGTGGATGGTAGCTCCCCTGTAGGTAGCCGTCTGTCCCCAGTCGAGCTCCTGGACGCGAGTGATGCCTTGCCTGCGCAGGAGATCTCCATTGCCCAAGGGAGTAAAAAATACGGTATCTGCATTACGTTTAGCAAGTGACCGCAATGTTGGTAGATCCAGATGGTCGTAGTGATTATGGGAGATCAATACGAAATCAATCGGCGGCAGATCCTTGATCGCAAGTCCGGGCTCCACAAAACGTTTAGGACCTATTCCCGCTACAGGGCTGGGTCGATTTGACCAAATAGGGTCCGTCAGGAAAGCGATATGTTCGAACTGGACTAATAATGTGGCGTGCCCGACCCAGGTCACTGTCGGCTTGTTGTGGCGAGTGTTTTCCCGCAGAAAGGCCCCATCATTAGCTTCCCGCAAAGGCGCGCCATCACCGGCGCGAAAATAGGTTCCCATGCGACGCAGTATGAAAGGAAAGCGGACACTGAGAGTGCCGTGGGTCAGATCACCTGCCGGGTTGGTAAAGCGCCCATCGTCGCTGCGTGGCGCTCCACTGAATAGCGTTTCTGACTCGGCATGTAAAAGATCGACTGGCAACAGAGTCAGCAGCAAAAAAATAGTATAGCGGATCATGCAGTACCGTCCTTTAACACTTCAGTAGTAAGCAACGCACAGTGTGGCAGGAGCGGGAAGCTTATTTTCCCGGCGATTGCGCTACTCAAGTCATTCCGATGAGCCTATGTTCGTGGTTTACCCTGGCTCGATTCTCACCACAAGCCATTAACGCTTCTTACTTCTTTGCCTCACGTGGGCACTCGGCTCGCTAGTAGGCAGAAGAGGGCCAGCGGCATATTAGTTGATAAAAAAAGTCATAGTCGGGTACGTGTCTGGACTGCATTCAGTTCACTTTTGTGGACACTAATGTAATGACCATCCTCTCTCACGCCGCTAGCTCGCCTGCTGACTTGGGCTCGGCATGGTCGGGATCATACCCGAGGATTCCATCGTACGAATTTCGCCGTCGGCCCACTCCCCTTCGGCCATGACGACTTCCAGCAACCTGTCAAAAATACCGTTACAGTCAGGTTCGGTAAGCCCCAGACTAATCTCTCCGAGCTTCCCGGCGAGGTCGCCGCCATCAATGCACGTTCTCACAGCATCGGACAACAAGCCCATTGCCTCGGCTCCGGAACTATCAAAGCGCCTGGAGACAATCTCGATCAGGCGGTCAACCTCACTACTGCCAATATGCCCGTTGCCCTTGGCGACGTAAACGAGTAGGACGTAAAATCACGTAGTTGGCGTCGTGGGCCGTCGCGTCCTCGCTCTTTCCTGCTCTGCAAAGAGTGCCGCCCCCGGGCCTCATAGTCGTATGCTTTAACTGGACACCTGGCAGTAAGTGAACGAAAGGGTTTGAGTTTTCCTGATGAAGCAGGGCAGGGTAGCCGAGATCGAGCGCATTACCCGCTTGATAAATCTTTAATGCCACCCAGCATTCTGTTGCATGGTCGGAAAGACCTTGCGGTTATTTTTACCAGATAGAATCCTCTGCAGTCTACGCACTATGTTTATGAAAATAACCAGTAGGAGACCGGGTTGTCCGCGCAGACCAAAGGACCACATTCAACAAAGGCCAGTACGGCATTAGCCGCCGTTATCCCCAGTGCCATCACGATGGCTAATTTGCATACCCAGCGATGGTCTTTAAACCCTATGAAATGGTCGGCTCGATACTGCGTACTGTAAGCAGCAATTACAGCAGTTCCCAAAATCACCAACGCAAAGACGATAAATGCCCATGTATAGTAGTGATATCCCAAAAACGGCGAACCGTAGGGCGGTGTTCCAGGGACAATATGTAGCAGAATTTGCCGCATCGAAATCGCAGCTCCGAAGAACGCACTGATAGTGATAATAGAGTAGTGCGATGGTTTCGGGCCGTTAATTACATTCAACATCAAACCGTAAAGCACCGCAATATAGGCTACTCGCTGCAATAGACACAAAGGGCATGGCAGCTCCCCTTCCACCAACTGGCCGTAGAAGGCGGCCAACAAAACCACGCTGACCAGCAGCATGCCGATAGCATTGAAACGTCTGAAAAGATTAATATGCATGGTGGACCCCCGCTACAGCAAGATATTGATGGTGTCTGTGGCGTGATACCTGAACCACAGTAAACTCAACAACATACCGATTCCAAACACCGTAAATGAACTCTTGTGTTTATCGACCATAGTCAAAACCATAGCCACAAGAAACAGTAGAAACAGTAAGCTAATCATAATCACCTCCGACCTTAAAATTTTGGACACTATCCATATTATTTGGTGGCTCCCGTGGAAGACGAATAACCAACGTAATTCCAGTCTGCCCCTGTCTATATTGTCATTAGATACAAACTGAGTTTGGATTAGAGCGCAAAAAATTAACCGCGTGCAGCCACTGACTCAGAAAGGCAATGTACCATGTGGGAGAGTGAGGTAGGTAGACTGAGAGCGTGGACTGCAATCCATGCTGCGGTTAGCGATTAATTAAATCTAGGCAGGCACTGGCTACAGTAGGGAAAGCAGAGCGACAAAAGAAGCTTTAGTTCAGGCAGCTGCATCACCTGTAATCGGTGACTTGACTCACGGCAGGAGAATTGCGAACTTTCGGTGCAGTGAAATTGACCGCCAGTTCGCAGGCAAAAACCCCCCGCTAAGGCGGGCTTTATACCGATTGCTCTGTCTAGGCCTTCTTCCGGCGAGAGCGACCGAGATCGGCGAGGCCGGTGAGGTC
>PKCY01000067.1 GCA_002862985.1 Haliea sp. | reverse complement strand
CAGTTGGGTGACATCATCACTCATATCGACGATGAACCGGTGCAGGATGGACGGCTTGCCATGCACCGCATTGCCATGCTGAGACCCGGCGATACCGTGGACATTACATTGCTGCGCGGACAACAAAGCTTTGAATTACGTGCTGTGCTCGGCGTCTTGAATCAATCTAAGAGAAGGCGCGAAGAATAAACGACTACTGCTGCTTGTTACGCCGGAGCTGTGCACTGCGCGCATGCGCCGTCAGCGACTCGCCCTCGGCCAGCACCGACGCCACAGCCCCCAACTCTTGCACACCGCGCTCGCTGCACATAATAATGGAACTACGCTTTTGAAAATCGTAGACACCCAGGGGCGAAAAAAAACGCGCACTACCTGACGTCGGTAATACATGGTTGGGGCCGGCGCAGTAGTCCCCAAGTGATTCCGAAGTCAAAGGCCCCATAAAAATTGCGCCCGCATGTCTGATCAACGGCAGGAGGCTCTCAGGATCAGCTACCGACAGCTCCAGGTGTTCTGGTGCGAGCCGATTAGACAGGGCCACGGCTTCGGCAAGATCCCGGGTCACTATCATGGCCCCTCGAGAGGACAGTGAGGCTCGGACAATCTCCGCCCTGTCCAAAGAGGGTAACAAGCGCTCAATACTAGCTTGCACCTTGTCCAGATACACGCTGTCAGGGCATAGCAGCAATGCTTGGGCGTGCTCGTCATGCTCAGCCTGCGAAAACATGTCCATTGCCACCCAGTCCGGGTCGGTGTCGCCATCGCAAATAATCAAAATCTCTGATGGACCTGCGACCATGTCAATGCCCACACGACCAAACACCTGGCGCTTCGCAGTCGCTACATAAATATTGCCGGGGCCAACGATCTTATCTACCGCCGGCACAGTGGCTGTGCCGCAGGTCAAGGCGGCAACCGCCTGTGCGCCACCAATCGTAAAAACACGATCCACTCCCGCGATACATGCCGCCGCGAGCACCAGGTCATTCAGCTCACCACCGGGGGCCGGAACCACCATGATGACTTCCTCGACACCTGCTACTTTCGCAGGTAGGGCATTCATCAATACCGAAGAGGGGTAATTGGCTTTACCGCCGGGCACATAAATCCCTACTCGATCCAGCGGCGTAACTTTTTGCCCCAGCACGTTACCGAGTTCATCCTGGTACTGCCAACTTTGCTGCACCTGATGTTCGTGAAAGCTGCGCACACGCTGCGCGGCATACTCCAGCGCTTTTTGCTGTGCCGAATCAATCCCGTCAAGCGCCGCCTTCAGGCGCTTCGAAGAAACCTCTAATTGCTCCGCCGAAGGTAACGTCAGCTGATCATAGCGCGCCGTATATTCCAGCAATGCCTCATCGCCGCGTGCCTCGACGTCGACGATGATCGCCTTCACACGCTCGCTAATAGAGTCATTCAACTCCGCTTCCCAGGAGGTCAATCGCGTCAGTGACTGATCAAAGCCCGCATCGCTAGTATTAAGCCGGAGCATCTTCACCCTCTTTGACGACGGCTGTCAGCTCCTCAATAATTTGTGAAATCGCCGTGTAGCGAGAACGCATCGCAGCCTTATTCACTACCAGTCGCGAACTGATGGCCGCTATCTCTTCGAGTGGCTCCATACCGTTCGCCCGCAGTGTATTTCCCGTATCGACTATATCCACTATCAGATCTGCCAAATTCATCATGGGCGCCAGCTCCATAGCGCCGTAAAGCTTGATCAGATCCGCGTGCACACCCTGTCGAGAAAAGTACTCGCGAGTAATATTTACAAACTTGGTCGCCACTCGGATACGCGCACCAATGTGTTGCCAGCCTAACGGCCCCGCTGTCATCAGTCGGCAGCGAGCAATACCAAGATCAAGGGGTTCGTAGAGTCCCTCAGACCCATGTTCCATAAGGATGTCCTTGCCGACCACGCCCATATCAGCAGCCCCGTAGCGGACATACGTGGGCACATCCGTGCCACGCAAAATGACCAGCTGCAGATCGTTTCGATTGGTTTCAAAGACGAGTTTTCGACTGCTACCGATATCGTCCAGAGGGACAATTCCCACGCTTGCCAATAGTGGAAGCGTTTCCTTGAGGATGCGTCCTTTAGTGAGTGCTATCGTCAGTTTTTCATTCATAAAAAGCACCGCGCTGATCGTTCGGGGTCTGCCCTCAACCCCGCCATTTGTTGTATTTCTTCACCCGTCGCCAGGGCGGTTAAAGCAGAGAACACATGATACTCAGGCCTGCGCATGCGCCTGCCACTGCGCCTGAGTGTAGGTGCGGATATTGACTGCATGAATACTGCCATCGCCGATCTGGTCTTTGAGAGCAGCATAAACCAACTGCTGCCGCTGCACCGGACGAAGGCCATCAAAAACCTCACCAATTGCCTCGATGTCGTAGTGATTACCCTCTCCCTGGACATTGAACTCGCACTCCGGCAGGTGATTTTCTAATAACGTCTTGACTGTAGATGCATCCATTTAAAACTCCGGGAGTATTGCTGCCTAGAACGGCGAACGAGACCCGGCGACCACCAGGCACAATCACTCACCTTCTAGATAGGCTCGAACGGTCTGTATTTTAGGAGAAATACCAGCGGATAGCGACTGCTACCCTATGGCAGATTTACTCATCGACTTCGACAACCACGATAGTCCACGTGTCGATGACCGCTTCCAGGTTACCGTCCTGC
Organism: Haliea sp.; assembly: GCA_002862985.1. Lineage (GTDB taxonomy): Bacteria > Pseudomonadota > Gammaproteobacteria > Pseudomonadales > Halieaceae > Marimicrobium. The sequence continues at coordinate 4,058 of PKCY01000067.1, read as the reverse complement.
TCACGTGCCGAAGTCAAAAACTGGTCGCGATAAATTTCACCCAGATTGACATCTTCGATAATGACATTTCGCAACTTCCAGTCTCCAGAGCGCTCCAGACCCATTTGGTACAACACCTCATAGGGCTGCGATCGGTCCGCATAGATCAGCTGCCGAACCGATTGCCGAGCTTCGTCCATTTCAACGCCTTCTTCAGGGGGAATCACTTCAATACGCGAACCCCCAAAGGCCAACAAACCATTACTGTAAGTGCGCACCAGAGACGCTCGCATGGCGGCCGTGAACCGATCAAGCTGATCTTTTAATTGCTGTCTTCCGGCCTCATCGAGGGATCGATAGCGCTTGGAATTGGCGTAGGGACCCATCACATTGCGAGCAAACCCGCGAAAATCAATGAGCGGATCAAGTAAGTCCTGAATCTGCGTGTAGTAGCGATCCGGCTCAGCGTCTACATATTCATCCGCTGCCACCACGACCTCCATCACCTGCTCCGTGGTGCTCTGGACAAGATCGTAGGGCGAGCTTCCCTGCGCGGCGGTATGTGCACTCGTAAAAACTGCCAGTAGCCAGAGTGCCGCTATCCCAACTGTGTTATCCCGAATTGACATTCCTGCCCTCCAAAACTCCAATATGTCACTACCCTGAGAGGCAATGCCCTGTATACTCCGCCCAGCACAGATACCAACTCACTTGTTTCGCCACGCACTATTTATGACAACAAGCTCCGCCTAACAATTCCCATGCTTCCAGCGGCAGACACTTTAACAGGAAATTCGCTCATATGCTGTTAGCAGCCGCTATGATTATCTTTGGCTTTATCGTCCTTATCTGGAGCGCGGACCTGTTTGTGGCTGGCGCAGCGTCGATTGCCAAGAATCTGGGTATGTCTCCCATCATCATTGGTTTGACCATCGTTTCGATAGGCACTTCTGCGCCGGAGATTCTGGTATCTACCACTGCCTCCCTCTCCAGCGCCGGAGATCTGGCCATTGGGAATGCCATCGGCTCCAACATTGCGAACATCGCCCTGGTGCTGGGGCTCACGGTATTGGTTGCCCCCCTGATGGTGGAACAGCGCTGCATGAGAATTGAAATGCCGATATTGCTGCTGGCGACTTTTGGCGTCTTCGCGCTTATAAGTGATGGCGAACTCTCCTCATTTGATGGCTGGCTGATGATCTCCGTCCTTCTGGTGCTGGTCGCGCTTCTGGTGCGTTTGCGAGTCGTAGATGCCGAGTTGAGTGAGGAGACGGCCACTGGCGCCATGCCGCACCTGACAAAAGGACGTGCCTGGGTTACTTTTTTCTTGGGCCTAGTGTTACTGATCGCCAGCTCAAAGGCTCTGGTATGGGGGGCGGTTTTTACAGCCGAGGAACTGGGCGTATCGAAACTGGTCATCGGGCTAACCGTTGTGGCTATCGGCACCAGCCTCCCAGAACTGGCCGCCTCCATCGCCAGCGCCCTGCGCGGACACACCGAGATTGCGCTTGGGAACATCATCGGATCAAACCTATTCAATTTACTCGCCGTCATGGCCATTCCCGGCGTGGTGGCGACACAAATTCTGGAGCCCGCCGCAATATCCCGCGACTACCTCATGATGACATTATTGATCGTGTTCCTCGCGCTTGCACTTTTTGTTAGTCGCAAACGTAGCAAGGCTTCCGCAGGCCATGCGTACCTGGGACGCACAGTCGGCACGATGTTAGTGTCGTTTTATGTGCTGTACTATTATTTACTCTATTCCACCATGTAACCTGTGATTCGCTCTATGCCATTGCAAAGCAACATCAGTTACACCGCATCAGCGCAACGTACCATTCGTATGGAGGCTACTGCCGTGGCCGCTCTGGAGGCGCGCATTGGCGCCGATTTCGGATTGGCCTGCGATATACTCCTTGGCATCAGAGGGCGAGTGATTGTCACCGGCATGGGTAAATCGGGACATATCGCCCGGAAAATAGCGGCAACCCTCGCCAGCACAGGGTCTCCAGCCTTCTTCGTTCACCCGGGAGAGGCCAGTCACGGTGATATGGGAATGATAACCTCCGAAGACGCGGTTATTGCCCTGTCCAACAGTGGGGCAGTGCCGGAAATCCTGACCCTGCTTCCGCTGTTAAAGCGCCTTGGCACTCCCCTTATCAGTATGACAGGTGACGCACAGTCCCCTCTGGGCAAGTCCTCAGACGCGCACCTGGACACGGGTGTCGAAACAGAGGCCTGTCCGCTGGACCTGGCACCCACCTCCAGCACCACAACCGCACTGGTAATGGGCGATGCGCTGGCCATTGCACTCCTTGAGGCACGCGGCTTCACTGCGGATGATTTCGCGTTCTCTCACCCCGGCGGGACATTAGGCAGGCAACTCCTGCTCAAGGTACGGGATGTGATGAAATCCGGCAGCGATATGCCACGTGTCGACCCGGCGGTCAAATTGTCCGCCGCGCTACTGGAAATCAGCGACAAGGGCATGGGAATGACGACAGTGGTCGATGCGGGGGGTCAACTGATTGGTGTGTTCACAGATGGCGATCTACGTCGGGCTCTGGATGCCCGCCTGGATATCAATGAAACCATTATTGGCGATCTAATGAGCACCGGGGCCAAGAGAATTAGCACCAGCATGCTGGCTGCAGAGGCTCTGCGTATTATGGAAGAAAACGAGATCAGCTCGCTAGTTGTATTCGATGACAAAGGGGCGCTTACCGGCGTCGTCCACCTCAAAGACCTGCTGCATGCAGGCATTGCCTGATACTGGATAGAGTCTCTATGACCTCAGCTGAAAATCGCGCCGCCAATGTTCGCCTATTGGCGCTGGATGTGGACGGCGTTATGACTGATGGTCTGATCTACTACAGCAACAGTGGCGAAGAACTGAAGGCCTTCAACATAAAAGATGGCCTGGGCATAAAACTGTTACAGACTGCTGGTGTCAAAGTTGCCATCATCACTGGCCGCCAATCGGAGATTGTGGCGCGACGCGCGCAAGAACTTGGCATTGACTACGTGATACAGGGGCGGGAAGACAAACGCGAGGCTCTCATGGAATTATGCCAAAGTAACGACATTGAGTTAGTGGAATGCGCCTACATGGGCGATGACTTGCCAGATCTCGCGGCAATCCGCGCGGCAGGCCTGGGTATGACCGTGGCAGACGGCAGTTCAGCGGTGCGTGAAGCAGCTGATTGGCTGGCTCAGCACAAGGGTGGCTATGGCGCTGTTCGCGAAGCCTGTGAATTTATTCTGTCTGCCAAAGGCGCATGGCCTGCGCTGGAATCCAGCTTCGCCTGATGACTTCTTACTCTGCGAATTCTGAACATAAAATACTGCGGAGAGCCGCCATGCCCGACCGCCCCTTCAGATTGAAAATGCTGCTCCGAATAGTTTGCACCAGTACCCTTTCGCTCCTGTTATACCTCGCTCCGGCAGCGACCTACGCTTTACCCGATGACCGCGATCAGCCGATTCACATCACCGCAGACAAGGCGGTTCGGGATGAGAAAAAGGGGCTCACTGTGTACAGCGGAAATGTGAAAATGACCCAGGGCAGCATGGAACTGGAGTCAGACGTACTCACAATCTACCACCCCTCTGAAGAAGCGGAAAAATTTGTTGCCCAAGGCAGTCCGGCCAAGATGCGCCAGCAACCTGAAATAGGAGAGGGCATTGTGCATGCCCAGGCCAACATTATTGAGTACTTCAGGCTTGAGGATAGGGTACACCTTCAAACTGAAGCCCGGATTGAACAGGATGGCTCGGTCGTCGATGGCGACACCATCGATTACTTTATTGCCAAAGAACTGATCCAGGCTCAGTCTAACGCCAACGAGAAAGTGGAGGTTGTGATACAGCCCAGCCTGCAAAAGAGTGAAGACGATAAATCGACTCAACCACAGGTCGCAATGCCGTCGATAATCGATACGCCCACTGGGGAGGAAGATAACCCCGAGAACGTCGTTGAACAGGAAATCCCATAAATGACAGTCCCAACGTCAACACAACAGGAAAGACAGCGATAGTGGCGCAACTAAAAGCGAACAATTTGGCAAAGACCTACC
>PKCY01000196.1 GCA_002862985.1 Haliea sp. | reverse complement strand
TAATTGTAAAATGTGCAATTTTGTGAAGTAAGTTCCAAATCAAACCCCAAGAGGGTCTCGTATGATCATTTCAATAGAAACACCAGTATTTAAGGGTAAATGGCTAACACAATGCATTAACTCAGTACTTACCCAAAGTTCGAAAAACTGGATGTTTTCTCTCTGCTGGGATGGGGGGGATGAGCAATCGCGTCAAATTTTAGAAGATCTGAAAGCACAGAACCATAAAAATATCAAGGTGTATTTCGAAGAAAATCGTGGCATCGCCAACGCTCGCCACTTTATATCCGAACGTTCAGAGGGCGACTACATATTGCCTCTCGATGATGATGATGTGCTGACTGCTGATGCTGTAGAAAAGCTCCTGGCCTTTGTAGAGGCCAAGCCCTGGAGCGGAATCGTTCGAGGCAAGCGTAAGTTTATCAATGAAGAGGGGCGTGTGGTCGACGAGGAGCCCTGGTTTCCCTTTGAACCACGGCATTATCAGCATGGCATGGTTACTGACGTCTTCAATCATTCACAGCCCTACTTGATTAAACGGTCTTTGTATGACCGAACGGCGGGCTGGGAAGGATTTGAGGATTTCATGTTCGCGGGCGAAGACTGTGACATTATTCTAAAACTGGAAGAACTTGCTCCCATTGAACTACTCGACGATCTCCTTTATTACTACCGACTCAACTCGAAACGAGCCAGCGATTCCTTGGAAGTTGAAGGAGCTCACGAAATGTGGAGACGCCTAGCAGACAAGAGCATTGCGCGCATTGGCTTACCGCTAGAAAGGAAAAACGATGTTCCGCCCTACTCCTATGAACGCCTGGCACTGCCCCGTCCTGACAAAACAATGATTGATTTCGTTATCCCTCACGGAGGGTCGTCGCAAGGTGTCAAAAACAAAGGGCGACATCTAGAAATGTTGAAAAGCTTTGGGATTACCGCCGATGCCATACATTTTGTTAAACAGGAAAAGAACAGTGCGGCAGCCAGTTATAACCAAGGCTTTCAGCAGACGACCCGACCCCTAATATGCTTCCTAGACGAGAATGTTCATATCGAAGATGCGGGGATTTTTGACACAATGTTGGCCATTATGCATGAGCAGTTGGCGGATATCATTGGTCCAAAAATCCTCAGCGCCGAAGGCGTTGTCTGCTCTGCTGACCCTTATTTCAATGACGACCAACTTCCTGTAACCAGAAGCCCTGGAGAACAAGATGAGAGTCAGTTTAACTCGATTTCCGACGCTCAATGGTTACCCGCACAATTTTTGCTGGCTCGACGCGAGGTAATGAATGCTGTTGGGGGTTTCGATGAAGGCTATACATGCACTCGAATCGAAAGCGCAGATTTTTGTCTGAAAGCAAGGCAAAGGGATTTTAAATGTTTATACGCCGGAACAGCCGCTGTTGTCTGCAATATCCCTGGCCACACGGAAAGTGCTTCGGCGAGTCTCGAACCGTACCATGAAAAATGGAGCAGTTATGCTCATTTGTTCTGGGGCTAAAAGCGGGCGCAACGAGATCAGCCGGGAGATCGTCCGAGTTGATCACTCCTCGAGCGCCCGAGCCCTCCTTTAGCTCAAGTAGCTTGCAGTATGACTGGACCACTGCGAGAGCTTTCTCCGGGTCGATTTGAGGGTTTCTATCGTTTTCTGTGACAAAACCTTGACCCCGTTTGGCCTGGGAGCATTTTGACTGCATAGGCGATAGTTTTACTGTTGATGCTGCGCATCTCCAGGCCCCACTGATTCTCAATTTCAAGAAACTTGCACAGCTTGCCCTCGTACACGCTGCCGCGTTGTGCAGAACGAACAGTTTTCCCCCTAGCACTTGAAGTAATCGCAGATCTGACTGTTATGGCTATTATAGACGTCGATTAATCAATCGCGGTCTTACGGGGAGCGTTCCTCAACACTGAGGGCGAGGCTTTGTACATCCCATATCCAACCCTCCTCCAAAAATGGAAATGTCTGCAGGTACAGAGCGGCTGGCAATCTGCCCTTGACAATCACGTCGGTGTGTAAGCGAATGAATGCTTCATACCACTCATCCGTACTTGTGCGCATGGTCAGAATGAATTTACTGTTGGGATAGGCAGAATCCAATGCCTGGTATGTGAACGGGAGACTGAATGGGAAGTTTTGAAACGCCTCGCCGGTCTTACAAAAGTCGATAATCGGCTGGAAGTCCCGCCGCGCCCAGTTTTTCAGGAATTGGCCTGTAGCTTCCACCTTGTTAGCACGAAGTCCTGCCTGTTGAAGCGCGAGTCCTAGTGAACCGGTACCAGTCTTCAAGAATCCAACACCAAATACTTTGGGACGGGAGTGTTCTAAATTGCGCTGACCATGAATATTCATAGATACGCGATAGTTGAGAGTTACACTTTTTTACGACTCATGCGCCTTTCTTTTATTTCTACTCATTTTTTGAAAAGATAGTTGTTATCGGAAAAAACTTACAATGTGGTCGCAAAAATGTAAAGAAGGCTGTTTTGTAGACCGTCTATTAGAGCTCTCCATAATCCAAAATACCCGGTGCCAACATCACTTGGTGAAAGCATCAAAGGATTTGCCGATGACTTCAAGGCCCCTTTCAAATTCAGCTGGAGCAATTGTTAATGGGGGCATAATCCTCAAATATTTTGCTGTATGAGAAGTTATCACCCCGTCCCTTAGAATATTCAGATAAATATCCTGCATTTGGCTAAGCGATGGGTCTTGAAAACTAATCGACAGAAGCCCGCCTGTGCCGTCCAATTTAATGCCACACGAATCAAATCTGGGCTGCGAAAAATATTCACAGAACAACTGTTCCAACTTAATAGTTTTCTCAGGCAAATTTTCTTGCTTCATAAAATCTATAACACCGCAAGCAGCAGCACAGCCCAGACTGTTGCCGGCGAAGGTACTCCCGGGAAGAGCATTGTTCACATATTCGGATAACGAATTCGCACAAGCTACTCCTGACAATGGATACCCATTTCCAAGCCCTTTGCCAAAAACAATAACATCAGGTTTAATTTCGCCCTGGCTAGAAAAAAACCAACCTTTGCAGCGATGAAATCCGGTAAGAATTTCGTCCGCTATCATTACTACGTCGTTTTTATTACAGAAATTTCGAATTATTTTGAGGAAATCTCTATGGAGATTGCGAGGACCTGAATATCCGATAACAGGCTCAAATATAACCGCTGCCAAATCATCTACCGGCAGGGAATTAAGGTATTCTTCAATGATCTCAGGATCATCGGATCCGTCGCTATCAATCACTGTTCTATAGGAGTCGGGTGCAGGGCCGTAACAATCAGGAAAATGTTGAAGTAGATGCATGGTCCCATGAGTTTTCCCGTGAAAATGATCTTTAAAAGACAGGACACGTTTTCGGCCCGTCACCTCTCTGGCAATACGGAGAGCCAACTCTATTGCCTCTGCGCCCGTACTATAAAGCGCAGCCACATTAATATTTTGAGGCAATATAGAATCAATTTTGGAAATAGCTTCTAACTGAATTTCACTGGGTAAAAAGTTGGTGTTCCATATTGTGTTGATTTGCTTTATCAACCTGTCGTTAATGCATGGGATGTTATGTCCACAACTGACAGTCCCCATCACGGAATTAAAATCTAAATAATCTTCACCACTTGCATCCGTAATAGTACATCCACTTGCAGACTTTAGAACTATTGGATATTTATAATAGTGGTCAGGACGAGCATAGTTACGATCTGATAATTTATCTTGCATGTCTTCTCTCAACTAAGTAGTTCAGTTTGTTGTACATTAGCGGTTATTCTCCAAACTCCCAATATCAGTCATACGGCTTCGTTTGAATATTTCCAAAGAAGACTTTCGAAACCAATTAGAGCCTCGTTATCCCTGCGCCATTTATGGGGCCTCGACGCCATTGTTGAAGTAGGCAGAGACCTCTCGCTGTTGAGCAACTCTAGCGCTGGGTCTCTGCGAACGCCCGCTCGGTATTCTGCATCTCCGGTTCTACGACGCTGCGCCAACTGGTTCCCTCGGACCTTTCTCCCTCGAGAGGAATGGGATTGTCGCCGACATCAGGTTGATATAAAGCAAGAGACTTCGCAATGCCGATGAAAGATTCCTTTTCAGCTGGATCGGTGGCCGCCAAATTTAGCACAATTGCTGCAGCCTTGATTCGGTCCTTCGGGAAAGGAAGCAGGGAGCTGTCGAATATGCTAGATTTTTTTTCCCCGCGCGCACGGAGAACATCGACATAGGAATGAATAATCGTGACCGCCTCTCCGAGGGTGACCTGCTGCGCACTCGTCGACACGGCTCCCGGGTGAATTGCCGTCCCTGGAACACTGCTTGGCTTTCTGGCGGGGTCCGATACGTATTGCGCAATGGCAGAAGCCGCGACGGCGTGGCCCTGGGGAGTCCAGTGCGAGTCGTTCATGTAGAGGCAGCGCTCATCTTGGACATAGAATGGGAGTAGATCGAGGGTAGCGATGCCTAGCGCTGCAAATTCTTCCGCGAGCAATTGCTGAGGCATTGCGAAGTCATAGATGTGCAATTCGTTTGGAGGAACTAGCCCTTCTCTAAGCTTTTTGTTGATCTGGAGTTCGTCGGGAATTAATAACACGGTCAGCGGAATACCCATGCGGTCGGCCTTATGCTTGATTCGTTCAATTTGGTTCACGGCATTGGCTGAGAATTTTGGTTGGGAACTAAGGTCCACGCGATGATTTCTCAGGCGGTTTCGGGCAATGTTAAGCAGGTTGTGCGAAAAATCCTCGCAGTCCTGACGGGTAGTGGAAACTTCAATAAACGAGAATCCCTGCAGGAGACGGACTAGATTGAAATTCTGGTGGAGCATTACCCGAAGCTGAACAAAGCTACCCTCAGCGGCCTTTCGCGACACTCGCTGCCCATTTACGACCGTTGCAATTTGCTCGACCGATGTCGTCGTGCTGTAGGTATCATTGCCAACAAAGAACCCGACCATGACTTCATCGGGTGAGTACTTGGACCCATGATGCTCGAAGTACTGTGCGTACTGGAATGGATCAGAGCCTCCAACGGCAGCATTGATGATCTCGACAGGCGTGTCGGAACTTTCGTTCATCATACGTTCGAGTACTTGCGGGTAGGACTCTTCCATCTCTACGTTCACGCCGACCGTAAACGAATCGCCAAGCACCAGGATGCGTTGTGTGCCAGGGGGCTTCTGCACAGTGACCACATTGTCTCGAAACCCTTGTGAATTGGCGATCGCCAAAATTCCAGTAGGATAGCGGCCGACTGCGCTAGGCTCGTGTGCAAATCCCGTGACGGGGTCCGCTTTATAGTACATGTTCATCGACATCGAAGGCGGGACAGGCCAGAAAAGAGCGAGCAGCAGTTCGATCATCGCCAGAGTGAGCAATATCGCGACAAGGGGAACCAGCAGATAGTAATACCTTGGCCACTGCCGTTGCTGATTTCCGTTGGTCTCGGCCATCCTTGTCTCCTAACTGACGTTCGGGGTATGCCGTTTCGAGAACACCATTATGAGTATATTGATAAATCGGTACGAAGGCACGCCGATATCCGTTCTGGATGTTGGACTCGAGGACGGCGCAATGCGCGAAAGCCCGGGTCAGATGACTCCATTGCCCCCTACTCTGGTTATTTTGGCAGGCCCTCGGTGATCGCGAACATCTCAGCTTCGACAGCCGTTCTCGAGGACTTGCCGTCTAGCCGCGGGGAATCGGGCGCGTGCCTGCCTGTGCCGACGGCCGGCTGAAAGTTTGCTTGAGTAACTCTTGATGACAATAGAATGGGCGCAGGGACAACCGTGTTTGCCCGCGCAGGTTGATGGTCCGAAAGACCTTTGATACAGTGGCCACACAGCGCTTGGATTAGAAATTTTTTATACAATGCGCCTGCATGGCAGTTCTCAATCGGTGAGAGTTAACAGGCTCGGTGCGGGCTGACGGCGATGTTAGTCACTGAACTGAAAATGAATTCAAGCAACTAACAGCGTCTATCGGGCCAGGTAGCACCAATATCAAACCGAATGGAATACGCATGACGGACAGCAACACACCGATTATTTTAGTCGTTTGCAACGACTACGGTGAACTCGCGCTCGCGATGTATCTGCTTGACCGCCAGTCGTTCGCTCAAAACACGACTTTGATGCTGCCACCGCGGTTATATGAAAAAAATCCGGACGCCCTGCCCGGCCGTACATTCGTCTACCACTCGCTTGACGACATTCGAAAAAAGATGGAGAGTCGAGCGCCGGGAATCCTGGGACTATTCTCAGGGTATCTACTGCCCATTCACCGCCTGTGCGATACCGATGGGCTAGATTCCCTGTTGCGTTCCACACAGGCACAAGGATGGAAAACCTTTACCAGCGACCCGTTCCTCGGGCTGCTGGACGACGTGGAGCCCAGTGAACTTGTCACGCTCAAGGCGCCGAGATGGTCCATCATCTGGTCTGTCTCCGCTATAATTGAAAGGAAGCGGCTCGCGCATTTGCTTACCGAAACGCACCGCGTATTGAAAAATGCGCTACATGTGTATCCATGTGGCGAGTCGCCGACAGAAATAGACCTGAGTTTTGTGAGGCGGCTGCACTTCCACAACAACGCTTTATCCTCCCAACCCGAACACGACCCATCCGCGTCCGCGCCCGCAGAGACCCTCGAGCCGCCACGATGGCTATTCGTGCTGGGGGAACAAGATTACACTGTTCAGTTAGGGAAGTACGGGCGCATATCGCGGAAGTTTCGAATGATCCTGTT
>PKCY01000072.1 GCA_002862985.1 Haliea sp. | reverse complement strand
GAGCAGCGTGATACACAACCGACGCTCGGTTTTCAGCGTGTATTGCAGCGCGCGGTGTTTCATGTGCAGTCATCTGGTAAGAACGAGGTTACCGGCGCTAACGTGCTCGTAGCGATTTTTAGCGAACAGGAAAGCCAGGCGGTGTTTTTCCTGAAGGCACAGACTGTGGCGCGCTTGGACGTCGTAAATTACATGACCCACGGTATTTCCAAGGTTGCCAATGAAGGTGACGGGGTAGAGCCAGGGCAGTCTGGCGGCGACGACAGTCAGGGAGAGATCGGTGAGGGTAATCCACTGGATAGTTTTTCCACTAACCTTAATCTCGAGGCCGCTGCCGGCAATATCGATCCGCTAATTGGCCGTCTGCATGAAGTTGAACGGGTCGCGCAAATTTTGTCCCGGAGACGCAAGAATAATCCCCTGCTAGTGGGTGAGTCTGGTGTCGGTAAAACCGCTATTGTGGAAGGTTTGGCGAAAAAGATCGTCGATGGCGAAGTACCGGATATCCTCAAAGATGCAGTAGTGTACTCATTGGATCTTGGTGCTCTGTTGGCGGGCACTAAATACCGCGGCGATTTTGAAAAGCGGTTCAAAGGTCTGCTATCGGAACTGAAAAAGCGTGATCATGCCATTTTATTTATCGATGAGGTGCACACTATCATTGGCGCCGGAGCCGCATCTGGCGGCGTCATGGATGCCAGTAATTTGCTCAAGCCACTGCTAAGCTCTGGCAAGCTGCGCTGCATCGGATCCACTACCTTTCATGAATACCGCGGTATTTTCGACAAGGACAAGGCCCTGAGCCGTCGCTTCCAAAAGATTGACGTAATGGAGCCCAGTCCTGACGATGCCTACAAGATACTGAAGGGCCTGAAATCCCGCTTTGAGGAACATCACGGCTTACGCTACACGGACCGCGCGTTGCGCGTCGCTACCGATCTCTCCGATCGCTATATTAATGACCGGTTCCTGCCCGATAAGGCAATTGATGTAATTGACGAGGCGGGTGCCTACCAGCAACTGTTGCCGGCTTCCAAGCGCAAAAAGGCCATCGGTGTCGGCGAGATAGAATCAGTGGTAGCCAAAATCGCTCGTATTCCTCCAAAAACGGTTAGCTCCAACGACAAGGAGACCCTGCAGAAACTCGAAGCAAATTTGCAGATGGTGGTATTCGGACAGGACGCGGCCATCAGCAGCCTGGCAACCTCTATCAAGCTGGCCCGCGCAGGACTGCGCGCTGGGGAAAAGCCCATAGGATCTTTTCTGTTGGCCGGTCCTACCGGAGTAGGGAAGACGGAGGTCACCCGTCAACTCGCAGGAATTCTCGGTCTGGAGCTTATCCGCTTCGATATGTCGGAGTATATGGAACGGCATACGGTATCGCGCCTGATAGGTGCGCCTCCTGGTTACGTGGGTTTTGATCAAGGTGGTCTACTAACAGATGCCGTCACCCAGCATCCGCATTGTGTGGTGCTGCTCGACGAGGTCGAAAAAGCACATCCAGACGTGTTCAATCTCCTTTTGCAGGTTATGGATCATGGCACTTTGACAGACAACAACGGTCGTAAAGCCGATTTCCGCAATGTCATCTTGGTAATGACGACCAATGCCGGCGCAGAGAGTATCAGTCGCCGCACCATTGGCTTTACAAGTCAGGATCACAGTACCGACGGAATGGAAGCCATCAATAGAATGTTTACGCCGGAATTCCGCAACCGCCTTGACAGCATTGTGCAATTCCAGCCGCTGGCGGAAGACGTTATCTTTACTGTGGTGGACAAATTCCTCACCGAATTACAATGTCAGTTGGATGAAAAACGCGTCACTCTGGATGTGGATGTCGACGCACGCTTGTGGCTGGTAGAGCGTGGATACGATATCCACATGGGCGCACGCCCGATGGAACGTACGATTCAAGAGTACATTAAGAAACCGCTAGCTGAATTGGTGTTGTTTGGATCACTGGCGCGGTCCGGTGGCACTGCACTAGTGCGCTACAACAAGGCGGAGGATAAACTCGAAGTGACGGTGCAAGAGGAGGAGGCTGAGCTCGAAAAGAGCTAAGCAGTACTTAGCCTTCGGGTAATCGGTGTTTATCGTTCGCGGTAGGTGATACGTCCCTTGGACAGGTCGTACGGAGTGAGCTCCACGCGAACTTTGTCACCGGTGAGTATGCGGATATAGTTCTTGCGCATTTTCCCGGAAATATGCGCCGTGACTACGTGGCCGTTTTCCAACTCCACTCTGAAAGTGGTGTTGGGTAGGGTGTCAATTACCTCACCCTCCATTTCAATTTGGTCTTCTTTTGCCATCAGGCGGCAGTCCTCACTCATTAAAGAGGCCGCATTCTGCCTGAAACTCGGCCTTAGTGCTAGGTTAATCTGTCGCCAATCGGGGCTGAATGGCGTGGGGGATTACACCGAATCTATCTTCTATAGAAGCGTTGCCCAGCGACTGTTGCGATAGACCTGCAGCGGACGATAGTCAGATTTATACGCCATTTTTTGGCAATCGCGAATCCAGTAGCCCAGATAAAGGTAGTTGAGGCCCATTTGCCGTGCCTGTTCAGCCTGCCAGAGAATGGCATAGGTACCGAGACTGCGCCGGTCTTCTTCAGGGTCAAAAAACGTATAAATTGCCGAAAGGCCGTCCTCGAGCCTGTCCACTACAGCAACGGCGACCAGCTTGGCCTGGTTATTATAGAACCGGAAGTAACTGGTGCAGCCCCACACACTATTCAGAAAAGCCTCGTACTGCTCTCGGTCAGGAGGATACATATCCCCGTCCGCGTGGCGCAGGCATATATAGCGGTGATACAGGTCGTATGCCTCGTCGTCACTGATGGAATCGGTACATGCAACACGCAGATCCTGGTTCCGCTGCCAGGTGCGACGTTGTCCACGCCTAAGCTCAAACTCATCCACCGGGATGCGCGCTGGAATGCACGCATTGCACTGGCTGCAATGAGGACGGTAAATATGATTGCCACTGCGGCGAAAGCCGAGCACGGACAGTTTACTATAGAGTTTTTGATCCACCGGCTGACCGGGATCAACAAATAAAGTAGTCGCCTCCTGATCTTCCAGGTAGCTGCAACTGTGGGGGTAGGTGGTGTAAACCTTAAGATCCCGCAGAGATGAAGTCACAGCAAGTCTCCACACGTGGTAGGCAGATGCCAAGGGTCACCGCTAGTTTCGGAGTCTATATTTTGCTCAAGACGCTGCTCGAAGTCCAGTCTGGTGATATTGCGAGCCCCCAGAGAATTCAGGTGGGAGCTCTCTACCTGGCAATCAATCAGTTGCAGACCGCCACGCCGCGCGATGTCCACCAGCGCCACGAGTGCCACCTTGGAGGCGTTGGGTTCTTCGCTGAACATGGACTCACCGAAAAATGCGCGGCCCAGGCATACACCGTACAAGCCGCCGACGAGTGATCCGGCTACATCGAGGATTTCCACCGAATGTGCGAATCCCCGCCGGTACAGCCCCACATAGGCTGCGACCATATCCTCATCGATCCATGTTCCCAGCCCGTCACCGCGCAGTTTCGCGCACTCGACCATGACGCGTTCAAAATGTGTGTCTACCGCCAGCAATAGCTTATTCGCGCGAAGCGTTTTTCGCAGTGATCGAGAGACATGCAGTTCGTCGGGAAAGAGCACAGACCGGGGGTCCGGAGTCCACCACAATACCGGCTGCGGCGCTTCATACCAGGGAAAGATCCCACGACGGTAAGCGGCCAATAGGCGCTTCTCTGAGAGTCCGCCGCCGACTGCCAGTAAGCCGCTGGGGTAATCCAGTGCCTCTGCGGAGGGCGGAAAGGGGGCGTCAAGTTCGAGGCGGGGTATTTCTCGCATATTGACACCGGCTCAGAGTGCGTCCAGGTACTTATCCGCATCCAGTGCAGCCATACACCCAAATCCGGCGGAGGTTACCGCCTGACGATAGATGTGATCCGCTACATCGCCAGCAGCGAACACGCCCGGCACGCTCGTAGCGGTAGCATTGCCGCCGGTGCCGCTGTCAATGGTGAGGTACCCATCTTTCATATCCAGCTGGCCAGCAAACATATCGGTATTGGGTTTGTGTCCTATGGCGATAAACACGCCCGATAGATCTACCTGGCTTACCGTTTGGTCTTTCACCGCCTGCACTCGCATTCCGGTCACGCCATTGTCATCGCCCACTATCTCATCCAGTGTATGGTCCCACAAGATTCTGACTTTGCCTTCCTTCTCGCGCGCGAATAACCGATCTTGTAACACTTTTTCAGAGCGCAGGCTGTCGCGGCGATGCACCAACACCACCTCAGAGGCAATATTCGCGAGGTACAGGGCCTCTTCTACCGCGGTGTTGCCTCCGCCGATGACGGCAACCTTCTGGTTGCGGTAAAAAAAGCCGTCACACGTCGCACACGCGCTAACACCCTTGCCAGCGAATGCATCTTCGCTTGGCAGGCCGAGGTACTGTGCAGAGGCGCCAGTGGCTATTATGAGTGCATCGCAACTGTAGTGAGAGCTTCCCTTGAGCAGAAAGGGACGGGTGCTGAAATCCACCTCCTCGATATGGTCGAATACTACCTGGGCGTCGAATCGCTCGACATGCTCCTGCATTTGCTGCATCAACTGGGGCCCTTGGAGGTCTGCGGCACCTCCAGGCCAGTTCTCGACCTCGGTGGTCGTGGTCAGTTGTCCGCCTTGCTGGATTCCAGTGATAACCACGGGGTTAAGATTGGCGCGCGCTGCGTAAACGGCTGCAGTATAACCGGCCGGGCCGCTACCCAGGATGATCAGGCGGTGGTGCTTGGTGTCACTCATAGAGTTGCTTCCTGCTCGCTGTATTAATTAAAGGATTGCATCTGGTCCAGAATGTGAAGACGCACCCCACTTGCACCGGCGCTTTGTCAGTGGCTGTTAAGGTTACCAATTTATCGCCCCGGCACCGCCAACTCATTCTGTAATGGGGCTGACTATGTTACTTTAAAGGCCGGCTTGCTACAAAGATCAAGCCCACTTTAAATAATTATCATAACCCTTTGAAATAAATAATAAATGCGTTCACAATTACTTCTTGCTATGAACCTGATAGTAGCGTCATCGACAGGCTTGAATTCGCTCTATGCCAACTGCCAGAAAAACTAAAACAGTGCCCAAAAGTACTAAGTCAGATCGCATTATCGGGTCACGCTTACGCGAAGGCGCCTTTATCGGCGTGACCGCTGTTTGTCTGTATCTCCTGATGGCGCTACTCACCTACAGCCAAGGTGATCCCGGTTGGTCGGCAACCGGCACCGGAGCTGACATTCGTAACCTGGGAGGGCCGACCGGAGCATGGCTGGCAGATGTATTTTTTTCCCTGGTGGGATATGCCGCATACCTTTTTCCTCTGTTACTAGCCTACCGGGCATTCATCATTTTGCTGGAACGCCATGAGAGCAAGGGCTTTGATTCACTCACGTTTGGCATTCGCGCTCTAGGCTTGGTGTTAGTCATGATCGCCGGCACGGCGCTGGCTGACATGAACGATCAGGGCTTATCAAACTTGCCTCAGGGCACTGGAGGAATTCTTGGGCAGGCTATTGGTGGTGGGTTCACCATAGCTTTTAGTGCTGTGGGCAGTCGTTTAATCCTCCTGGCTATTTTTCTTTTTGGAATGACAATATTCACCGATCTCAGTTGGTTGAGTCTAATAGACAAGACCGGTGCGTGGAGCATTGCAGTATTTAACGCCAGCCGCGAGCGTCTAAACGCGGCGCTTGAAAGTTTCCGTGATAAGCGCAAGCGCGAAAAAGCGGTGGAAGCACGCAAATTAGTAATCACAGAGCACGTGGAGAAAGAAAAAAAACGCCAACCACCGAAGATTAAATCGCTGAAGGCACCGGTAGAAAAAAGTGATCGCCTGGAGCGCGAAAAGCAACAGCCATTGTTCAAGGCGCCTGCCACCGGAGACTTGCCGCATCTTGAATTGTTGGATGAGCAGATGAAAGATCCTGACAAAGGGTTTTCCACCCAGGCGCTTGAAGGTCTCTCAAAACTACTGGAACTCAAGTTGCTGGATTTTGGTGTGACTGCGGAAGTCGCCGCGGTCTACCCGGGCCCGGTCGTTACACGCTTTGAGATTCAGCCCGCACCGGGCGTTAAAGTCTCGCGCATCTCCAATCTGGCCAAGGATTTGGCGCGATCACTAGCAGTAATTAGTGTTCGCGTGGTGGAAGTCATTCCAGGTAAGTCTGTGGTTGGCATTGAGATTCCCAATGAAGATCGGGAAATTGTAAATTTCCGTGAAGTCTTGTCATCCAAAGCATTTGAGCAGTCTAAATCACCGCTTACGCTTGCGTTGGGCCACGATATTTCAGGCCTGCCCGTAGTGGCAGATCTCGGAAAGATGCCGCATTTATTGGTAGCTGGCACCACCGGCTCGGGTAAGTCGGTAGGGGTCAACTCCATGCTGCTCAGCTTGCTTTACAAATCGGGGCCAGCGGATGTGCGCTTGATGCTGGTAGACCCCAAAATGCTTGAGTTGTCAGTTTACGATGGGATTCCACACCTGTTGACGCCGGTAATAACTGATATGAAGGACGCCGCCAACGGCTTGCGCTGGTGCGTGGCAGAGATGGAGCGGCGCTACAAATTGATGGCCACGATGGGTGTGCGTAACCTTGCAGGCTACAACCGTAAAGTAGAAGACGGTATAAAAGCGGGCGCACCACTCATTGACCCTTTGTGGAAGCCAGACCCGATCCTCGCAGAAACGGACGAGGAGCAAGTGGCTCCAAACCTGCAAAAACTCCCCAG
>PKCY01000154.1 GCA_002862985.1 Haliea sp. | reverse complement strand
TGAACTGTGGTTCGCCGGTAGTGACATGCTGCGAAATGAGTTTCACATTGGCTGCGCTAGGATTGATCGCCAGCAGGACCAGCTCGTCGTCCAGATGGGCGGTTAGCAGTACGACGTCGGCCCGGTCTGCGCAGACAACCATGTTTTTTTCACCGTGGAGGGTCCAGGCGTCACCTTTTTGTTCCAGACGCGTGGTGGGGTGGCGGGGGTCATCGGCATCCGGTTCGGTCAAGGCAGCGGTGAGCAAAAGCTCACCGCGAGCAACGCCGGGTAACCAGCGGTCACAGTGTTGCGCGTCGCCGAACTGTTGCACGGTGAGTGCGGCACTGGCCAGTACTGGCACAACAGGCACAGCTGCAACAGTCTTGCCGACCTCCTCAATCAGCAGGCACAATGTTTCGAAGTCATACCCCATGCCGCCATAAGTCTCGCTTATTGCCACGCCCAGTAGCCCGGCCTCGGCCAGCTGCTGCCACAGTGCCTCGTCAAAGCGCTCTCTTCCTGCTTCAACCGTTTTGAGTCGGTCAACGGTCACTTCCTGTGCCAGAATTTTAGCGGCCAGCTGTTGTACGTCCTGCTGTTCTTCCGTTAATGCAAAATCCATGATCTGTCTCCCTTAACGATAACGCGGCATGAGTAGGCCAGCGGCGGCCACGATGTCGCGCTGCACCTCGTTGGTGCCGCCCCCAAACGTTAATACTGAACCGGAGCGGTAACGGTGCTCTAGCGAGCCCTGCAGTACGGCTCCTTCTGAATCGCTGCACAGCACGCCCGCCTGGCCAACGATCTCCAGTAACAAGCGCCAGGCCTCGACAAAAAATTCCGAGCCATAGATTTTCGCGGCAGAAGCCTCGTCCATGCCAAGATTCGAATGGCTCATACTCCAGGCCTGCTTGAAGCATACCAGGCGCAGCACCTCGAGACCGGATTTGACCTTAGCCAGGTTGGTTCGCACCCAGGGGAGGTCGATGACTTTGCCGGCGCCGTTACCAGCGTCCATGCGTGTCGCCCATGACGCCACCTGCTCGTACAGTAATTCGCAGGGGCCATGGTTCACCAGGCTGAGACGCTCACGGTTAAGTTGCTCTGTGATCATCCGCCAACCCTGGTTTAGAGGGCCGACCTGCCATTTATCCTCGAGCTCGATATTTTCGTAGTAAGTGGCATTGGTGCGAACTCCCAGCGTGCTGATGGGAGTGAAACTGAAACCCGGTGCGGAGGTAGGGACCAGGAACATGGAAATGCCCTGGTGTTTCTTGGCGGCATGCGGGTCCGTGCGCGCGGCGAGCCATACGTAATCAGCAACATTGCCGTAGCTGGTCCAGATTTTCTGACCATTGATGACCCACTTGTCGCCCTTGCGTTCTGCGCGTGTAGTGAGCGAGGCAAGGTCTGTCCCTGCTGCTGGTTCAGAGTATCCGATAGCAATGACACACTCACCGCGCAGTATTGGAGAGACTACGGATTCCCTTATTTCATCGCTGGCCACGGCGGCAAGTACGGGCCCCACACCGTCGGTTGTCAGAAAGGGGTAGGGAAACCCCGCGCGAATGACCTCGTCACAAAAAATGTACTGCTCTATCGGGCCCGCGTCCTGCCCGCCGTATTCATGCGGCCAGCTGCGTACTATCCAGCCATCGGAGCCCATCTGCTTCAGCGCCTTGCGGTGTTGAGGCCCGCCCCCTTCGCGCTGTTCGCCTCGCAACTCTGCCAGCAACTCGGGTGTCATCATCGCAGCCATGTAATTACGAATCTCGTCGCGCAGGGCTAACTGCTCTGAGGTCAAGGCTACATTCATCGATATCTCCAGTAATTAGAACTGTTTGGTTAAGTCACAGATAGTACGCGGGTAGGACAGAAACGGACGTATTGTGTATCACTTAGAGCGACCAGAGTTGAATAATTGAACCGCGATGAGCAAGTGCTTTGACGGCTGGGAGTTTACGGACGGTGCGAGAGTGGCAGCCCTGATGCTCCGTCGGGCAACATCGCCTGTGTTTGATCCGACAGGGCACCCGCCGCGTATACCTACCACATTACTACTGCAAGGATTTTAATTATGCGCTTCTTCATTCCCTACTTGGCAATATCAATGGCGCTGTTTGGCGCATTGGCTAATGCTTCTTCCGATCACTTTGACACCAAGAAAGTGAAAACAGGGATTTTGCCCGCTGGCGGTTTTTACAGCGTCTACCAGGTCGATTGTCGCGAAGAGGTCACTGCATCGATCGCAAGCCTGAATGGGAAAAGACGTTGGTGCAGCTTGCAGGATGGGGCAATGAACTGTTTCTCCAGCCGCCAGCGCGCGTCACTCAGCGCGTGCATGCGGGGAGGTGTGGCTGTGGTAGAAAACACGCTCGATATGGCTGATCAGTATCAGTGATCTGTGACGACGCAAAGGCGGTCAACCATGCTGGTGTTCGATCTCTGAGACGATGGGGGTAGATGAAGGATCAGGCGCATGCGGTCGAGCGCGGCCCCGATCAGAGAGCGTTAATGCCTTGTCCGAAGTGGCCGGGGCAGGTGTCGTAAACAGGAATCCTGACTAGAAGAAACTGGCTCACGCAAGGGAACAGGCAGGATGGCTAAGAAACAGCGCATTATCACAGTGACAGGGGCAACAGGTTTTGTCGGGCGCCACCTGGTCGCACGGTTGGTTGAGGAGCGGGGCTACAAGGTACGCTGTCTGGTGCGGCGAGAAAGCGATCTGTCTCAGTTGAGGCAGCTATCGGCAGGACTGGACTTTGTGTACGGCGACATCACACAGCGAGAGACGTTGGTGGACGCATTTCAAGGCTGCTGGGGGGTCATCAACCTCGCCGGTTACCGGGAATTCTGGAGTCAGCACCGAGAGCATTTCTACGACATTAACGAGCGTGGTGCTATCAACGTGTTTGAGGCCTGCCGCAAGGTCGGTGTTGCAAAGGTGGTGCAAGTCAGTACGCCATTGGCATTCGGTCTACCAGATCAACTACCCTTCAATGAGTCGAGCGTGGCGGGTCAGCACGCGAGCGACTACGCCCGCAGCAAATATCTTGGCGATCAAGCGGGTTGGCGGTTGCACGAGAGAGAGGGCCTACCGCTGACCATTGTGCACTTGGCTGCGGTGATCGGGGCGGGTGATGACAAGTCCACCATGGAAGTGAGAAGGGCGGTAGAGGGAAAATTACCCGCGCTGGTGGGAGCCGATACTACCTACACTTACCTTTACGTGCGGGATGCAGCTGAGGCTGTCACCCGTGCATTGGTCAAAGAGGACTCTATCGGGCAGCGCTATTTGATCGGAAATCAGCGCGCCACCACGCGGGAGTATTTTAATACGATTGGCAGGCTTGCCAGCGTGTCCGTTCCCCATTGGAACATTCCCGAGGCATGGCTGATGCCTGTTGCCAGGGGTATGGATGTGATTTCGCGTCGCACGGGCAGACGGCCCCTGTTACCTTTGGACGTGCTCAAAACAACCGCCGCCGGGTCACTTTTGTTTGATGCTGGGCGGTCTGTTAAAGAATTGGGCATGAGTTACACACCGCTGGAGACAGCGCTGGCGGAGTCAATTGATGAAATCCGCGCCGCCGCCTGAAATGGCTAGGCCGTGAACGGTGGGTGCCAGAGAGAGTTGCGGAGTATGTGGCGCCCAACTCGGAAAGGTAATTAGGGCATCTAGTGGCCTTGATTGTTATGTTGGTGAGGGAGTAGGGGCATGGTTTTTCAGTGTCCGCTTCTGTTGTTTCCTCCTCTTCAGGTTGTAGTTTAATGGTCAGGCAAGCCGCTCTATTCTAATATATTGAAATGATTCAATAGAGGTCAGTACGCAGGTACAAGGCCACAAACAATGTTATGCGCCTGGAAAATATATTCGCTAAGGCAGGACTGTGAGACAGCCACATGTATCCGGGGGTTTAAAATGGTAAGGGCAGCGATATAACTCTATGGTAAAGCGCGAGGGATAGCGCCAGTGCTGTGGCGCTCTGTGTCCATCAATATAAAGGCAAAGAACTTAATCAAACTGCTTGTGCATAGTAGCCAGATCGCTCTACCCACACCACCTTGTATCTATGATCGCCATATAAATTCAGTGAAGCCAATTCAGCTCCATATCTTGACGTGAACTGGCTTTCAGAGGCGCGGACTTCTCGCCCGTCTCTGTCTATGCCCTTGATGATGAATTGCGGATAAGACATATTTTTTTCTCCTGATTTTAGCTTGCTGAACTACACACCCCCGCCATCGGTTGAGTCGGCGGTTAGTGAGCGATGGTAAAGAGTCGCGGGTAGCGACGCTGCCAGTGAGTATTACGCTTAGGTGCCTGATTTGGATGAAAACTCCGTGCAAATAGGTAATTAATGGTTTGCTAGCGCCGACCGATGCTTCTTGCGTGTTTTAAGGAGGCCCCTGCTCTGGCGAACATGGAAATTGAGAGTGATGTCGGCACCGTGATAACGCTCTCCGACTGGGATGTTTTCTCTGAGGCCCTCTCGAGCGATGTGGACCTTCTCCTCAGTGGAAAATTTATCGCAGGCGCTGCGATGGATATCCTTGACCGTCTATTAGGTGTTTGACATGCTCATGCCGAGACACCTCTGCTGCAGTGTAAGAGTAGTTGGTCTGTCAATTACAGAGTCAGGTCAATTGGTACCACTGTGGCTTCTGCCACACAGTGAAGTGACAATTGCTGGAGGTTGGAGATCATGTTTAGAATCAAACTTTTTGTAATTGGGTTTCTTTGTTTTCCTTTGTTAGCTCAGGCGAGCAGCGTAACTTTACAAGTACTTGGCTCAGGTGGGCCAAATGATATTTCTGGTCGCGCTTCCAGTGGTTATCTGGTTTGGATAGATGGAAAATCAAAAATCATGATTGATGCTGGCAGTGGTACGGCTTTGCGCTTTGGCGAAGCTGGCGCTCGTATGTCTGATCTGGAATTTATTGGTATTAGTCATTTGCATACCGATCATTCCATTGATGTATTTAGCCTAATAAAGCGTGGATACTTCTCTGAGCGCGGTAAGCCTCTAACAATAGCGGGCCCCTCAGGTAATGACGATTATGTGGCTTTTAGTGCTTTTGTAGAAAATTTTTTGAAATCCTATAGTTATTTAAATCATTACGATCTAGAAATAAAGACCATAGATGCAAGCTTGCCTGGAAAAGGTCTACTTGTTTGGTCTGAGGGTGAAATAAAAGTGTATTCTTTTGCGGTAGAGCACGCCAATGCGCCGACATTGGCGTATCGCGTGGTTACTCCAAAAGGCGATATAGTGTTTACGAGCGACAATAATGCATCAGCTGCAGGAATGAATGCATTTATCAAAGATGCAAATATTCTTGTAATGCATTTTCCGATTAATGAGCAAGACGAAGAAAGCGGTCAGCCATTTTGGCATGCTAATCCGAGTAAAATTGGACAAGTGGCACTAAAAGCGCAGCCTAAATTGTTAGTGTTAAGCCATTTTATGGATCTAAGCCTGGATAACAAATCCGACAGCCTGAATAAAGTTCAGGCATCCTATGAAGGGCCCATTATTTTTGCACATGACTTAATGAAGATTCCGCTGTAGTTTTATGCAGTGGGACAGTGGGACAGTGGGACAGTGAGGTCTGCAGGCTACTTTTTTAGCAGACCTAAAAGGAATCGCAGAGCTCCCGTGGCGCGGGTGACGTTTTCGCCAATGTTGCTCACCTCCTGGGCAAGATTTTCCAATCGACCTTTCACTTCATCAACATCCTCACTAAGTTCGCGGTATGCCATTTCGCGAACCTCTTTTGCCATACGTTCTTCACTATCCGAGGGCCCTGCTTTTCGGCTGAGCAGGAGCACAATGACGCCCACGAGTCCGTTAACACAGGCAATGATTAGCGCTGATTTTGCCGGGCTGAATGATGTCTCGAGCGCCAGAAATCCGGCGACATTAAGCATGCCAACACCGAGCAGAAAGAGCACCAAAGCAAAGGCAACATAAGTGCCTTTACTGATGGCCCGTCGCGTACGGATTTGCGTAAGTGCCAGTTCGGACCTGGCGAGTAGTTGCAGCTTGAAAATTGAATCAGACAATTGAATCTCCCTACGATGTTAATCGGCCTACGAGTACACCAAGTCCAAAAATGAGAAGAATGGTGGCGGGTCTGACGTCTTTCAGTTCGTCGTTAAGCTCAACGAACCAGTCGCCGGTGACGTCCTTCATGCGTTCCAGAAGTTGTGCCGGATCAAGGTCTTCGAGGCCCTTAAGCCAGTCCTCAGCAGACTCTAACGGGCTTTCCTTTGCTGTGACTGAGGCTTCTGCATGTTCCATCCCGGTAGGCTCCGGTGCTGGCGATTTACGTTGACTACGGTCGCGCTCAAACTGCTTAAGCTGAGCTCTCAGCGTCTGCAGTTCCGCCGCTATATCTTGATCTTCCATCTGTCCCCCACGATTTCAGGCGCTGTAAAGCGAGTTCGGTCGGCTGGTCACTCAGCTGTATAGTGCTCTCTATCCAACAGTTTTTTTTTACATCTCGCAAGGTTTAATTTAGTGGGTCAGAGCTATTTTCTAGTTGAGAGTCATTCCTAACTCGGTGCACTCCTCGGCATGGGAGCCCTTGAGTGAAGTCTGGTTAAGCTGTTCAATATGCGCTGTTAATAGTTACGACCTCGTGATTACGCAAAATTGCCTGCACCGTGTATTGCAACTCAAGCCTGCTGGTACGCAAGGCCTGCTGCGTCCTAATGCAATGTAACGCTCCTGTTGCTTTCATGAAGCCTAGCTGGCCTGGATATAACTTTCGAGTCGATCACTATTTCCGTAAAGGGAGATAAATCATTAAGG
>PKCY01000034.1 GCA_002862985.1 Haliea sp. | reverse complement strand
GGCGGAACCGGATTCATCGGAGTGCCGCTCACCAAGAGTTTACTTGCCCGCGGGTACGACGTGATTGTGCTTAGCAGGCAGGCACTCATTGATAGGCCCGGGTGCCGTTTTATTTCAAGTCTGGATAGGATTCCTGTGACAGAGGAACTCGACGCCGTTATCAATCTCGCGGGGGCATCTCTTGCAGCCCGTCGCTGGAATGAATCCTACAAGGGCGAAATTATCAGCAGCCGCATGGACATCACCGCGCAACTGCTTGCTCTGATGGCGCGACTGTCTCGCCCACCAACAGTGCTGTTGAGCGCCAGCGCCATCGGCTACTACGGTCACCACGACGACGAACTGCTAACAGAATCCTCGTCTGCCACGCCAGGCTTTGCCCAAAAGCTCTGTTCTGACTGGGAAGCTCTGGCGCTCACTGCGCAGTCATTGGGAGTGAGGGTTTGCCTGCTGCGTCTGGGTGTCGTACTCGACGACGGCGGCGGCGCACTGGCGGAAATGACAAAGTCATTTCGCTTCGGTGTCGCCAGCTGGCTGGGCTCTGGTAATCAATGGCTGAGCTGGGTGCACCGGGAGGATGTCATTCGCGCTATCGGGTTTCTACTTGCACGGGACGACCTACAAGGACCATTCAACATCACCGCTCCCGAGCCCGCCACCGCCCTGGAGTTTGCCAGGGCGCTGACAACTCACCATCGCACTTTCCTACAGACCGGCGTTCCCGCTTCGATGGCGCGCCTGCTTCTGGGGGAGATGGCGCCGGAATTACTGCTCAATGGTCAACGCGTTTTCCCCGCCCAGTTACAACATTCAGGCTTTGAGTTTAGCTACCCAGATACCACATCGGCGCTGGCGGCCATCTACGCCACTGCCACCAAGCTCACCAACAGCTCATCGCAATAGCATTTAAAGGGCAGCGGACCTCAACAATCGACTTCGTGCTGATTCGAATGGGCTTCCACAACCCCCTCTTCGACACGTAGCTTAGCGAGTGCTGATACTTCCAGTTGGCGCACCCATTCTGTGGACACCTGAAGCTGGTTGGCGATCTCCGCGCGCGTCAGGGGGTCCTCCCGATCCAACCCCCAACGTCGGATAACCACACGCTGTTCGAGGGGCTCCAATATCTTGATGCTCTGCATCAGACATCGGTTCAAGGAGTCCTGCTCAGCCCCCGCGGCTGTGGGTGAAAACGGACCACCGGCGATAGTCTCGCCCAAATTGGTTCCATCTGGTTCGCCATACAGGGGGGTATCCATCGACAGAGACAGGTTGCCCACCTGCTGCAGTTCCCTCAAGGCATCAGGGGTCATCTTCAAACGCCCCGCGAGTGTGGCGGTATCAGGCTCAGTGCCAGTAGCGTTTAGATAGTGCATCCGCTCACGGTGCATTCGGGACACCTTTTCGTTGATGCCGCTGGGATACCGAATCATACCCCGCAGTTCTTCGATTGCGCGCTGCACGGCCTGGTTTATCCAGGTGTAGGCGTAGGTACTGAAGCGGAAACCTTTGCGCTGCTCAAATTTTTCCGCAGCCCGGATAAGACCCACCACACCATTTTGGATAAGGTCTCGGTAAGGCACACCACGACCGGTAAGCCGTCCGGCAATACTAAACACCAGGCGTAAATTGTGGCTCACGAGCTGTTCACGGGCCGCGTAATAGGTGCCGAGATGCCTGTCCAGCAATTTCCGGGTTTCACTATGAACGCCCACGGTGAAATCAATCGGTGGCACCGACCAGAGTGTGTGCCAGTGATGCAGGGCTGCCGCCACGCCACGCAGGGTGCCGGAGCCTGTCAAAACTTCTGCCAGCCCTACTACCAGCGGAGCGGGCAGCTGCAGTGTGCCGATCGACTGCAGATCGACCCCCGGTGACCCGGCGGCTGAAAACAAGTCGCTGAACGCCACCAGCGCCGTCCGTTGTTCACCGCCCTCCAACAAACCCACTTGCTCGCGGCGCAGCAAATAATAAAGCTCACGTACTTCAAACGCATCCGGAGTCGGTGGATGGCTCAACAAGTTCATCGCCCATTGTTCAATGTAGCGTTTGCAGTGATCGTCACCGACAAGAACCTCCTGCAATTTCTCAACTGCCCCCCATTTTCCTTGATCTATAGTCTTCTCTTCATCCGCTGTCAGCAGCGCGTATTCACGCGCTTTGGCAAACAGCTCATCCAGAGCGCTGTCTTCACTGTCTTTGGCCCAACTACTCATTACTGTTTCCTCCTGTTTTACACTGTGTATACGCAATTGCGCGGCATCTACGGCCAAATTAATGCCCTGTGGTGCTCGCAAAGTTGGGGCAAAACATGGGCAAAGCATCCGAAAGCCTAACGCGTGCGTATTTAAACTTGAGACATAAACAGAGAGAGTCGAGGGATGGATTTGCAACGCAGGCCTTTATACGGCATCGGCACGGTAGCGCGATTGACCGGCGTCAAGCCGGATACACTGCGTATTTGGGAAAGACGCTATCAACTGGGTGCCAGTCAAAAAACGCCCTCCGGCAGGAGACTCTTCACCCAGGCAGACGTAGAGCACTTGCAACTGGTAGCGGCCATCGTCAAATCCGGCACCAGAATTGGCGAAATTGCCTCCTCCAAGCGAAAAACGCTTGAAGTACTGCTCAGGTCCCGTAACAAGGGCTCAACCACTGATATTCCAAAGCGCAAGGCCAAAGTGCTGTTCGTCGGCGCAGGGTTGTGTGAGTGGATGGAGGATCATCAGGGCTTTTTGGTGAATATCGACGCTCTGCTCGCACCGTGTTCATTGCTACAACTGGAACACGACACCCTAGAAATGGCAGGTGAGGTCGATGGTTTGGTCGTGGAATCTGAAGGGTCCGTCAGGTCAGTATGCGAAGCACTCTCCCGCCTGACAACGTCACTGTGCACCAAGAACGTACTGATAGCACGGTGTGAGGATAACCTTCGAAACCAGGAGGAACTGGAACAGCAAGGGTTTACCATCACCAGCTTTCCGCCCGACGCGGCGATGCTGGCCTGCCACCTATCCAACTGTGGTACGGCAAAGGAAGTAAGTCGAGGCTCGAAAAATCTGGGTCAACTAGTGCCGGTCAAACCCCGGCTATTCGACGAAGGAGATTTTCCCCAAGCAAAAAAGTCAAGCGTCGAGGCGGCGGGCGAGGGCCCTGACCATCTGGCCGGTCTGGTCCGGGATCTTGCTGCACTCGAGGAATGCATGGCCAACTGCCCGGTGGAAAATTGGCGGGACGTCTCGGTGAATGCGAGTATTTACGCCTACACGGGGCAGGCGCGCTGGCTGATGGAGAAAGCATTGGGGCTCGCGATGGATACCGATAGCACTGCTGCGGAAGTGGATATTGTCAGCGGTGCAAAACTGTCTTGAACGCCGGGCTGCAGCCCGCTTACCGGCGGTCCAGCTGTGGCTGCAGTGAGGCGATCACTTGATCAGGAATTTCAACATTGGTATAAACATTCTGCACATCGTCAAGATCTTCCAGTGCATCAACAAGAGCGATCAGCGCCTCCGCACCCTCTGCATCAACTGGCACGGTCGTAGACGCGAGCATTGTCACCTCCCCACCCTCCGCCAGAAATCCAGCCGCTTCCAGCGCCGACCTGACGGCACCCAAGTCCTCCCAGGGCGTGGTCACTTCCACCGAGCCGTCCTCAGCGACCCGCAAATCCTCCGCGCCAGCCTCTAACACCGCGTCCATCAACCGGTCCTCATCCATCCCCGACGTAAAATGAAGCTGTCCTTTGCGCGTAAACAGATAAGCAACCGAGCCATCGGTACCCAAATTACCACCACGCTTGGTAAATGCGTGCCGCACAGCCGCTACTGTACGGTTGCGATTGTCTGTCATCACCTCTAACAGCACGGCAATACCACCGGGAGCGTAACCCTCGTAGGTCAGCTCCTCCATATCGTCTGTTTCATTGGTTCCCGCACCGCGTGCGATGGCACGATCAACGGTATCGCGGGTCATATTGGCGCCGAGGGCTTTGTCCACAGCGGCACGGAGTCGGGGATTGTCTTCAGGCAGCGGACCGCCTTGTTTGGCGGCAACCACCAGCTCGCGAATCAGCTTAGTAAAGGCCTTACCCCGCTTGGCATCCTGTGCTGCCTTGCGGTGCTTGATATTGGCCCATTTGCTGTGACCCGCCATACCGTTGTTTCCCTGTGCGCCCCTATTGGGCTTTTTCACTCTCTGTACGGCTCTGTCGCAGGCGGATATTCAGCTCTTTCATCTGCTGATCACTGACAACGCCCGGTGCGTTGGTCATCACGCAGGCGGCGCTCTGAGTTTTGGGGAAGGCGATTACATCGCGGATAGAATGAGCACCCGTCATCAGCATAACCAGTCGGTCCAGGCCAAAGGCAAGGCCACCGTGCGGGGGCGCGCCGTACTGCAAGGCATTGAGCAGGAAGCCAAACTTTTCTTCGGCCTCGGCCTCATCAATGTTCAAAATACGGAAAACGGATTCCTGCATAGCACGCTCATGAATACGAATACTGCCGCCACCGAGTTCACAGCCGTTTAATACCATGTCGTAGGCGCGAGATAGCGCCTCGCCCGGATTAGCGGACAGTGCATCGGCGTTGCATGAAGGCGCGGTGAAGGGGTGGTGCAGAGGTGTCCAGCTGCCCTCCCCATCTTCTTCAAACATGGGAAAATCGACGACCCAAAGTGGCGACCAACCCGGGGCAATCATGCCCTGATCTTCAGCCACCTTGATCCGCAAAGCACCCAGCGCCTCATTCACTACTTTGGCCCGATCCGCGCCAAAGAAAATGATGTCACCATCTGCAGCGCTCAGGCGCTCGATCATCTGCGCGACGATCTCATCCGGCATAAACTTCAGTATAGGAGACTGAAGCCCTTCCACCCCGGCGGCAACGTCATTCACCTTGATCCAGGCGAGCCCCCGCGCACCGTAGATGGACACGTACTTCGTGTAACCATCAATTTCCTTGCGACTGATTGATGCCCCACCGGTGACTTTCAGTGCTGCCACTCTGCCGGCGGGGTCTTCCGCCGGGCCACGGAACACCTTAAAATCGACCTGTTGCATCAGGTCGTCAACACTCACCAATTCAAGGGGAATACGAAGGTCAGGTTTATCCGAACCGTAGCGATCCATGGCCTCTTTGTAAGTGATGTGCGGAAATTCGGGCAAATCCACCTCCAGTACCGACTTAAATAGCTCGCGAATCATGCGCTCAGTGATCGCCATGATCTCCCGCTCATCGAGAAAAGCGGTCTCTATGTCGATCTGAGTGAACTCGGGCTGCCGATCGGCGCGCAAATCTTCATCACGGAAGCACTTCGCGACCTGGTAGTAGCGATCAAAACCCGACACCATTAACAATTGCTTAAATAATTGCGGTGACTGCGGCAAAGCAAAGAATTGACCGGGGTGCGTGCGACTGGGAACCAGATAGTCGCGGGCGCCTTCCGGTGTTGCGCGGGTGAGAATCGGCGTTTCAATATCCAAAAAGCCCTCATCATCCAAAAATGTTCGCAACTCACTGGTGATTTTTGAGCGCATGATCAGGCGGTCCTGCATTTCCTGGCGGCGCAAATCCATATAGCGGTATTGCAGGCGCACCTCTTCCCCTACATTAGTGTAGTCATCAAGCTGGAAGGGCGGTGTTTCGGCTGAATTGAGGATTTCCAGTTTCTTGCCCAGCACCTCAATTTCACCGGTCGCCATGGCTGGATTGACCGTGGCGTCGCCACGAGCGCGAACACGGCCAGTCACTTTGAGGACATATTCACTGCGTACACGGTCGGCGCGCCGAAAGTGTTCTTCCGTGTCCGGGTCAAAAACAACTTGCACAATGCCCTGTCGGTCGCGTAAATCCAGGAAAATGACACCACCGTGGTCCCGACGACGGTCAACCCAACCACAGAGGGTAACCACTTCGTCAATATTTGCTGTACTAAGGGCGCCGCAATAGTG
Source organism: Haliea sp. (assembly GCA_002862985.1). Lineage (GTDB taxonomy): Bacteria > Pseudomonadota > Gammaproteobacteria > Pseudomonadales > Halieaceae > Marimicrobium. The sequence goes on along the minus strand of PKCY01000034.1, from coordinate 856 downwards.
ACTGCGCATATTCTGTATTCCGTCTGGATTGGATGGCCGAGCCCGTCGGGGGCCTGGTATTAGCCTGTCTTCTTGCTCTCGCTAGATTTGCTCTCGCTGGATTTGCTGTCACTGGACTTAACTGCGCTGGGCTTGCTATCACCTGAATCACCAGACGCTGGTTTGTCACCCGAGCCAGCACTTTCACTGCCTCCGGCAAGGTTCTTCTTGTTCCCCGTTTTAAAGTCAGTTTCGTACCAACCTCCACCCTTTAGTCGGAAAGCTACAGCAGATACCTTCTTTTTAAGTGCAGATTCACCGCAACTCGGACATACAAGTAATGGCGCATCACTGAGCTTTTGCAGCACCTCGATACCCTCATGGCAGGACTGGCACTGGTATTCATATATCGGCATGGATTGGGCTCACCGGTGGTTACTACGCAGAAGGAGTAAAAATGGAGGCGCGGATTTTACCCTATGCGGACTTGTAGGCCAAGCGCAGACGGCAGCAAAACAGAAGGGCAAACAACCCCCGCACCTGACGGTGCTGTAGTAGAAAAACTACTGACCAGCTTGCTCACGCAAACCGGTCAGTGACGTCGCTTAGGAAGCAGCGAATTCCTTCAGCTTCTTCAGTGGACGAATTTTCACAGCAATACTCGCTGGCTTCGCCTTGAACATCTGCTCGAGTCCGGTAAATGGATTGATACCCTTGCGTGCCTTGACAGCAGGCTTGTTTTTCGTGGTGATCTTCATCATGCCCGGCACGGTAAACTCACCCACTGAACGCTTCTTGATGCTGCGCTCTACCAATGCATCGTACGCATCCATCACTGAACTGATCTCTTTCTTGGTAAGGCCAGTATCTTCAGCCA
>PKCY01000014.1 GCA_002862985.1 Haliea sp. | reverse complement strand
CGGTCTAAATCATGTGGTAAACAATGCGGGCATTCTGCGAGACCGCATGTTTCACCGTATGTCTGACGAGGAGTGGGACGCGGTCATCAACGTCCACCTTAATGGCGCTTTTAATGTGAGTCGGGCCGCCTGTGAACAATTCCGCAAACAGAGCTCAGGCAGCATACTACACATGACATCTACAGCGGGGCTAATCGGCAACCTGGGCCAGGCCAACTACTCTGCAGCAAAAATGGGCATTATTGGTTTATCTCGCTCTATATCCATCGATATGGCACGCAGTAATGTTCGTTCCAATTGCCTCGCACCGTTCGCCTTCAGTCGCATGACCAATACCATTCCCACAAAAGGTGGGGCTCAGAATCCCGATGAAGAACCCTATCTAGACAAAATCAAGAAAATGGGCTCGGAAAAGATTGCCCCATTGGTGCTCGCCCTGGGGGCAGACCAGAGCAGTGATATTACTGGGCAGATATTTGCGGTACGCAGTAACGAGATTTTTCTCATCTCGCAACCACGACCGGTGCGCAGCGTACATCGCTCAGAAGGCTGGACACCAGAGAGCGTGCTCGAGCATGCAATGCCTGCCATGCGCGCAAGTTTTTACGGCGCAGACACTTCTCGGGATGTATTTAATTGGGACCCTATATAGGCATTAAATGGGCCACATAACGTCTGCCGCCTACACCACCCATAATTTAGCCAACTAACACCGAAAGCTGTTCAGCTGGAGTATTTCGTAAATGACAAAAAGCAAAGAATCCCTCGGCACGCTGTTTCAGGATATCGCCCGACTCCGGGTATTTTGCTTTAACAATATGCTGAAAGACCTCGAGTTGACCGCCACACAGTCCTGGGTACTCTCTGCGTTAATGCAAAAAGAAGGAATCATTCAGGGCGATTTGGCACAAACTCTCGGGATTCGCGCAGTCACACTGGGTGGGCTTGTTGATCGTATGGAAAGTAAAAACTGGATCGAGCGACGTCCCGATGAAAAAGATCGCCGCGCAAAGCGTATCTGGTTGACACCAAGCGGACGCAAACTAAGAAAGGTTATCAATCAAAGCCTGGCGGATGTTCACAATATTGCCATTGGTGACCTTCCAAAAGAAAGTATTGATCATTTGCAGGCGACCATCAGCACAATCCGCGAAAATCTCCGACAGCATAAGGGCCAGCTAGAGAAAAATAATGGGGCGCATTGACAGGAAGGTAGCCATTGTTACCGGTGGCGCGCAGGGTTTGGGCGAAGCGGCCGTAAAACGCCTGACCGCAGAAGGCGCGCAGGTAATTTTAAGTGATTCGAATTCGGAAACTGGCGCGGCGACTGCAAGCAAGCTCGGCGCAAAATACTATGAACACGACGTGCGCAACGAAGATCAGTGGGAGGCGCTTGTAACTGATACTTGGGATACGTTCGGCAGGCTCGACATTCTCGTCAATAACGCCGGCATTTTTACCAGCTGCCCGGTGGACGAAACGTCCCTGGAAGAGTTCAGACACGTGCTAGATATCAACCTCACTGGCTGCTTTTTAGGGTGTAAACATGGCGTGCGGGCCATGAAGAAAAACCCTGACGGCGCTGGTGGCTCCATCATAAACCTGTCTTCCGTCACCGGCCTGCGAGGCCAAATTGGCGGGGCTGCATATACTTCCTCAAAAGGCGGAGTACGTCTGCTAACCAAGACTGTAGCGATTGAGAATGCAGCGCACCAAATTCGCTGCAACTCCATTCACCCGGGCACCATGCTTACACCCATGTTGCAGGGGTTACTCGAGGCCGCAGGCGATCAAGGCCCGGCTATTCAGGCACGGATGGAGAGCCAACTGCCATTGGGACGTGCTGGTGAAGCGCGCGATGTCGGTGATATGGTACTTTTTCTAGCAAGCTCTGAAAGCCGCTATATTACTGGTGCTGAGATGGTGGTAGACGGCGGCATGACGGTTGGTCTACCATTCTAGGGGGAAAATTTCCCGCTACCATAGAAAAGTTAACACCAAACACTTAATTATCTGTACGAGCACCTTACCCGTTGCACATTGAATCAGTAGGAACAAACGCCGAATAGTGAGGCTGATTCCAGCCATCACCAGAACGCCGTGATAAGGGGCGACAATCTGCGCGATCGAATCACTAGGGGACGCAGCGCATGCCCGCTCAGGCCGGAATGCTTGTTCTACGGCGTGTTGTAATTGTCCTGTGGTCTACTATAGTTTTAGCCATTAATCTCGGCCACTGGCCAGGTTCGTTTGAGGAATTGACCTAGTGCACGTACTTCTTGTTGACGATCACCCCATGTTTCGGCAGGGGCTTAAATTCCTGCTGACTGACCTGGACGAAAGCCTCCAATTCACCGAGGCCGGGAGCTGTGATCAGGCGCTAGACATGCTGCGAAAACAATCTGTAAATCTAATCCTGCTGGACCTCAATATGCCGGGGACGAAAGGCATTGGGGCACTTCAGGCAGTCATCAAAGCGGCCCCCACGACGCCCCTGGCAGTGCTCTCCGGAGAGGATAAACCTGCCCTGATCAGGGCAGCCATAGAGGCAGGTGCTTCCGGCTTTGTACCAAAATCATCCACTTCACAGGCACTCGTTGGCGCCTTGCAACTGATTCTTACTGGGGGCATCTATTTGCCCGAGAACGCGCTGGGAGAAGTAGCGGGGGAAGTGCCTGTAAGCGACTCAAGCAACACAAACCTTGCTGATCACGGCTCCAGGTTGTCTGACCGCCAAACCGCTGTCCTGTTGCGCGCCATACAGGGGCAGCCAAACAAAGTGATAGCCAGGGAACTGGGCATTGCGCAAGGCACGGTGAAAGCGCACCTGTCGGCAGTCTATAGAGTGCTGGGAGTAAACAACCGCACAGAGGCCGTATACGCAGCCGCAAAGCTCGGGCTAAGACCACCACTTCAGGATATCGGTTGATGGCTTGAGTGCCCCTCCCCCCGCCTCAGGCAAGGCGCAGTGGTGACCTGACAGCCACCGCCGGTGCACCCTACAAAACGCCAACCGGCATACTAAATCTGAAAGTGGTACCCTGACCTGGCGCGGAAACAAACTCCAATTCCACCTTGAGGAGGTTGGACAGGCGCCTGACAACGGAAAGACCCAGACCCAGACCCTTGCCAGGAGCCCCGCCCGGATTCTGAAGTTGGTAGAATTCCTCGAACACCCGCTCCTGCTCTTCCAGCGGTATTCCTACGCCCGTGTCTATCACCGCGATTTCCCATCTATCGCTCTTAGCGACCACCACCACCCGTACGCTACATTTTCTATTGTGTGTCACCGCGTTGGTTAATAGATTGCGCACCAAAAGCTCAAACAGCGCAGGATCTGATCGGACAGTGGCTTCTGATGGGCATTCGACCTGCAAATTAATAGCGGCAGCATTCGCGATAGTCTGCATTTCCCCACACAATCGTGTAAGGGACTCACTTAAATCAAATAGGGAAATTTTTACCGACACAACCCCGGCATCCAGTTTAGAAATATCTAACAGCGCGTCCAGCTGGGACGACAGCGCCGTCACTGCCGCTTCTATATTGATGGAGATTTCCCGTGTTCGATCATTCAGTTGGTGCATGCGCAGCGACGCACTAAACATGGAAAGTGCATGAAGCGGCTGACGTAAGTCATGACTGGCGTCCGCCAAAAATCGCGTCCTCGCCAGGCCTGATGCCTCCGCTTCATCCAGGGCCAGCGCAAGGGCGGCCTGGTTGGCAAAAAACACCTCGTTCATCCGGTAGAGGCGCTTGCTGACCAACCACAGGGTAACGCTGTAGGCACAGCCAACAAGAGCAATCAAAATCCCCAGGGTACCTGCGGATCCCTCGAGACCACTCCATGCCCACAATATAGACACTGGCATCAGGGTAAGCCATATATGCGAAAGTGTGTACGGTGCCCAGCCGACAGCAGCGACCATGGAACCCACACCCACACCCACAAAAATCATGGTCTGAACAGCAGCTTCAAAGGGGGTAAAAAACGGAAAGGCCAGCAGTGACAGGCTTTGTATGCCGGTACTGACACTATTCACTACAGCGGCCTCACGGGCACGTCGTTCAGCAGAGCGATGAGTCTGCAATGGTAGACGTGGCAGGCGATACGCCCGATAGATCTGGGTAATGGCTACCAGGCTTAGCCAACCACCCCACACCCAAGGCATACCGGGTAGTTGCTGATACAGCATATACGCCACTATGCTCATCGCCATTATAATGACGTAGGGGGACGATTTGCCCTGGCTGGCGATAATAGTCAGCAGTTCCTCGTCCAGACTAATTGCCCTGCGCGGACTCATGGTCGCCTCTGACCATTCAAGACATGCAGCGAGCAGGTGTAGTTTCGCATTGGGCTAAAAAGGCACATAGGCTTCTTGGAAGAACAGTTTATGCATTGAGTGTAACGTACACAATCAGTGAGCGTCGATCGGCAATAAAACTCACCAGTACAAGCTGACCGCAACGCACGCTACAACCAGACACAACCGTCCACATTCAGTAGGTGACCGCGATTTAAAAACGGCGGTTAGTAGGCCTTGACCCCAGCTAACAACCGCTGAGCCTGCTTCAGGTGCGGCCTATCTAACATCTTACCGTCAAGTCCAACCGCACCTGCACCACCGGATTCCTCAAAGGCCTTTAAAATCTTTCTGGCGTGTTCAACCTCCTCATCACTTGGACTAAAACACTCGTTAATCACTGCCACCTGTGCAGGATGAATCGCCATCTTCCCGGTAAAACCCTCTCGCCGGGAACGAATGCACTCGGTTCGTAATCCTGCCTCATCTTTATAGTCCGTAAATACGCTATCAACTACTTGCATGCCCCCTGCCGCGCCCACGGTTAGACAGCTCGCTCGCCCCATCTGGTGCACCAAAAAATAGTCGCCATTATCATCGACATTCCCCAAAGCACCCAGATCAGTGGCCATATCCTCCGCGCCCCAGGTGATCGCACTGAGACGCTGGGATGCGCCAACAAAAGAGCCTATATTAACTGCGCCAAGGGCTGACTCTGCCAGGCTCAATATTTTCGTACTGCCCGCCTCCACACCATTTTGCTGTTCAAGGACGGTAAGGTAATTATCGACTACTTTCACATCATCACCGCAACTGGGTTTGGGCAGAAAAATTCCCGCGGGAGCTGCGGCCATAATCGCAACCAAATCGGCAAGAATATGCTCGGTATCCAATGCATTGACGCGAACCCATAATTCGCTTGCCGTCGTGGCCCGATGTGACAACAGGTAGTCACGCGTCATTTCGCGCGCCCTCGCCTTATTCGAATCAGCTACCGCATCTTCCAAACATAGAATTAGAGCGTCAGCCCCAAGACTTTGCGCTTTTCCCAATTTTTTTTCGCTATCGCCGGGTATAAACAAATACGATCGATTCAACATAGATACTCTCTTGCAGTTTGACTAGCATCCCCGAAATTGTGGTTTGCGTTTCTCGGTAAAGGCTGTCACTCCTTCCACCCAGTCTTCAGTGGCCGCACACTCGGCAAAACTTTGAGCCTCCATCGACATTTGTGCCTGCAGACTATTGTCGGCGGAGGCATAGAGCAGTCGTTTAATATGCCCAAGACCTACGGTGGGCGCATTTGCTAATCGCTCTATCATCGCCTCTGCCTCTGCCTCCAAATCCCCCTCCGCTGCTACGCGATTAACAAGACCCATAGCCAATGCGGTAGGTGCATCAATCATATCGCCCAGCATGGCAATTTCCATGGCTCTTTTGAGGCCTACCAACTGCGGTAAATAATAGGAGCCAGAACCGTCCGGACTGGCACCAATACCTATATAGGAGCAGGCGAAGCGGGCATCGCTGGCCGCTATGACCAGATCACACGCCATCGCCAGAGAAAAGCCAAAGCCGACAGCTGCCCCCTGCACCACACACACGATGGGCTTGTTCATTCGTTGCATCGCAATCAACAGAGGCTGAATAGTGTGGATCCGCTTTACGAAATGACTGCGCCTCTCCTGTGGCTCCAGCTTCGTCAACTCGGAAAACGATTTTACGTCACCGCCCGCCATAAAGTTTTTACCAGCGCCGCCAAGAGCGACACAGCGTATAGAATCATCCTGCTCTACCGCCAACATCGCGTCGATCAATGCCGTACGCATCTCCACCGACACGGCATTACGTGCCTCGGGACGGTTAAAAGTAATCCTGGCGATGCCACCTGACTTTTCCACCAGTAAATGATCTGTCATATTTTCTGTTCCCCGAATGCGTTATTCAGTAGGACTTGGGCATACCCAACACGTGCTCACCGATGAAGCACATGATCATTTGTTCGGTGACAGGCGCAATACGCATTATCATCGATTCACGAAAAAGGCGCTCTACATTATATTCCTTGGCGTAACCCATACCCCCGTGGGTAAGTACCGCGCGCTCAGCGGCCTCATAACCGGCCTGCGCGCCAAGAAACTTGGCTGCGTTGGCCTCAGCACCACAATTCTTTCCTGCGTCATAAAGCATCGCCGCTTTTTGACACATCAGCCAGGCGGCCTCAAGCTTCATCCAGTTCTCGGCCAGTGGATGCTGAATACCCTGATTCATGCCAATGAGTCGACCAAACACTTTGCGCTCCCTGGCGTAATTAGCGGCGCGTTCCAACGCATCCATCCCCAAGCCAACAGCCACTGAACCGATGATCACCCTCTCAGCATTCATTGCTGTGAGAATATAGCCAAACCCCTTGCCTTCTTCACCGATAAGATCTTCATCGGGAACAAACAGGTCATCGATAAACACCATATTGGAGTCGACCGCCTCGCGGCCCATTTTCGGTATACGCTTTACTTCGAGCTTGGAGCGATCGAAATCTGTATAG
>PKCY01000078.1 GCA_002862985.1 Haliea sp. | reverse complement strand
GCCTTGTCGCTCAATACATCATATGTGGCAAAGTCACTGTTCTCCCTTGGAGGTTAGGCTAGCCTGCCCCCGGTTGTTTCACTTTAGGTTGAACTTTAAGGCACTCGGCGTTGACTAACTGTAAACTGCAAAACATATTCACACATGGGAGATCGTATTTTGAACAGGAGACTTTTTTGCAGCGCGATTGCTCTGTTTGGCGCGGGCGCGACACTGCCGCTGACCGCCTGCAGCGCTGGCGGTAGCAAAAAAACATTCCCATTACAGTTGTCTGAGGCCCAGTGGCACAAGTTACTGGCGGATGATCGTTTTCAGGTGTTGCGCAATGATGCAACCGAGCCTCCCGGCTCTAGCCCTCTCAACAAAGAAAAGAGCGCTGGCACCTACACATGTGCTGGCTGTAATCTTCCGCTGTTTTCGTCTGTAAACAAGTACGAAAGCCATACCGGCTGGCCCAGTTTCTGGAAGCCACTGTACACCGACAATATTGGCATCAAAAAGGACTACAAGCTGATATTGCCGCGCACTGAGTACCACTGTGCCCGCTGCGGAGGTCATCAGGGACATCTTTTTGATGATGGTCCGCCGCCCACCGGAAAGCGCTATTGCAACAACGGACTGGCACTAAAATTCGTACCAGAAGACCAGGCCCTGCCGGAGCTCGTATAAACCACACACTAACTATGCATTTCTAGTTAGAGGGTCAGGCCTTACATTTCACAGCTCGCGACAATGACTACGTGATACGTAAGGCCTAAGCCTGTAGCCGACCCCAAAGCCGACAACGTCAACGAACGCCGCCACTTCCGCCCCGGATGAGTTTTTTAAGGCTAGCTTTCTTATCTCCGTGTATGCGCGCAGAGCGCTGCGCTTTCACGCAGGCAGAAGATGCCTTCACTGGCATCCCCGGCCATGCTCACTCGCGCTCTTGCACGAACTCGAAATAGAGTTTTTCATCATCTGGTGGTGTTACTTGCACGAGCTTACCGCTAGGATCGTTTGCTAGCATTGTCATCGGCGTTTGTGTGTCCTCTATCGCGGTACGCGCCACGAAACGTTGTCCGTTTTGAGTTTCTCCCAAAATAATTGCATGGGCAGGACCAATGGCATCATGCTGTACGGTGTAGCTGACAATTCTCCCACGCCCGGGGTCGGCCGACACTGCGCGTGGTTTTAGGGTTGAGTTATCGACTGTCGTGGTCTGCTTGGCCCAATCCACAAAACTGGGAAGCGCGGAATAAATACCACTGGCGTGTTTAGACAGTACCCCCCCGTTACTTGTGACCATTATCCTATCGCCGCGTTGCCGCCGTGCATATTGCACAGCTTCAGCTAACGCGTGCATACCGTAGTTGTTGCCCGGCCCGCCGAAATAGGGAAGCCCGCCAGTCATTGTTAAATCACAGCTGCCATCTATCGGCAATCCCAACTGTTCTGCAACAGTGGTGACCGCACACGGAAAACAACTGTAGATATCTATCACATCTATCGACTCAACACCCAACTGCGCTATGTCCAGTGCGCGGCTCGCTACCATTCCCGCCATGGGAGACTGTCCGATATCCTCGCGATAACTCAACTCAAGTTCACGTCCTTGCGCCATTCCGTGAATCCACACCCATTGTGATTTGTGGATGCCCAGTTCCCGCGCTTTGGCCACACTGCACATCAGTAGCGCCGCCGCCTGGTTGACGCCGTCCTGGGCAATCATCCGTTTAGTATAGAGATGGGTTAGATCGGAAGCAGCGAGGATGTCCTGTGCACTTTGCGCGCCGGCAAATTGTGCGTAGGGGTTGATGGCTGCGATGCGACTGAAAGATTCCATCAACTGCGCCATAGCGGTGCGATGCGCGCCAACGCTACGCCCAAAGCTTCGCCGCTGCGCCTGTTCTACCAATGAATAGAAGTAGATGACATTATTAAGACCGTTCTTAAGTTCCTGACTCGTAGCTACGTAGTCACCAAAGCCGCGATCATCAAGCGGTTCATCAAATGTTTCACTCCAGTCCAACTCGTTGCCCGCGCGCTCGGCATGGCGCTGATTCCTCAGGGCTTCGGCGCCGGCAAGCAGTACAAGGCTGCGATGACCGCGGGCAATATCTGTCGCAAATTCAATCACACGGGACTGCGGTTCATTGCCCCCTGTCTGCGTGTAGATACGATGCTGAGGGTTGGCGCCGATGCGACTGGCCACGGATTGTGGTGGATTGTTGCTGCGGCCCCATTTACAGGGCCAAAGATGACTCATATCCGAAAACAGTTTTGTGACACAAAGCGTATCTATCTGCGGCGCAATGTTTTTCGCACCGCATTCAGCGATGGCAATAGTCGAGGCGAGCGCGGCCAGTTGCATGGGAGCGTCGGCCGTCGGTTCGCGCTGCACCACCTGGCCTGAACCCACCAGTATTGGGGTATTATCGGGTAGCGAGGCTATGTCGACCATTACAGGATCAGCTCAGCCATATCTCGCAACTGTTGCTTGTCGCCAGTGGCCACAAGCAGGGTGGTTATTTTGGAGTCTTCCCAGGCTTGCAGGCGATCCTTGATTCTATCTTTGGGCCCTATCAGCGCAAGCGAGTCAGCCAATTCGTCAGGAATGACCTGTGCCGCCTCATCCCGTTTACCTTCGAGAAATAGCTCTTGAATTTTATCCGCCTCAGCCGCATAGCCCATACGTTCAAACAGGTTCTTGTGAAAGTTCTCACTCTTGGCACCCATGCCGCCTACATAAAAACTTAGAAAGGTTTTTACGCCCAGCAGGCCTGCTGCAATGTCGTCTGTAATATTGACAGTCAACATTTGTGCTATCTCAAAATCGGGCCGGGCATTAACCAAAGACTTTGCATATACACTTTCATCATAGGGATTGTAGAACAGCGGCAGCCAGCCGTCGGCAATCTCCGTGGCCAGCGCGATATTCTTGGGGCCTTCAGCGCCCATGTAAATTGGAATTTCATTGCGCAGTGGATGCACAATGGACTTAAGTGGCTTACCCAGCCCGGTCCCATTATCGCCATCATAGGGTAAGGGGTAGTGCGGCCCGGGATTCGTAACCGGCGCCTCGCGCGCCATTACCTGACGGATGATATCAATGTACTCACGGGTGCGAGCCAGCGGCTTCGGGAAGGGTTGCCCATACCAGCCTTCAACGACCTGCGGCCCGGAGACCCCCAAGCCCAGTATCAAACGGCCATTGGATAGCATATCCAGACTCAGGGCGTGCATGGCGCAGGAGGCCGGTGTTCGCCCCGAAAGCTGCACAACGGCAGTGCCCAGCTTGATCCTCTCTGTCTGCGCGCCAATCCACGCTAGAGGGGTAAAGGCATCATTACCCCAAGCCTCTGCTGACCAGACCGAGTCATAGCCGAGCCTCTCAGCTTCCTGCGCCATTTCCACGAAGTTCGGATTGGGTGCCGCCCCCCAGTAACCCTGAGCCAATCCTAGTTTTAAGCCAGACATATCGTATTCCCCTATTCTATGAATTCTTACCTGCTACGCAGGATAGTGCGCTGCAGTGAAAACCTGAAGTCGTCGAGTTAGGCCTTCAGCAGACAGTGTACAGCTCTGCCAAGCCTGCCCTGATCTTACATCTGGACGTATTCGTCAACAAGGTACGCAAGTCGCTGGGCGAGAGTATTCGCCCGCCTGACCCGGCGCCAGCTAACATTAAGGCAATTGCCGTCCCGCGTTTTGGATCACCTGATTGTTTGCTATCTATTCCAACAGTCACATTCAGCCGTGAACTCACATGCGCATTGTATTGCTCGAAAGCAAAAGTATTGCGCCCTGCGAGGCCATTGGGTGAAACTGCATCATTGCAGTCAGGCGAGGGCCCGCACACTGCATAAGAAAACAGTAACGAAGCAGCGGGTTGACACAGTAGTGTGATACTTAAATTGGGAAAATAACCAAGTATAGAGCGAGCGCAGCAATGCCCTAAACATTACTTTTGCCAAACCAGGCCTGGAAGACGAGGTGGTTGTGCACTTCGGTGGGTCGCCAGAGCAGGATAATTATTTAGGGATCTACCCTGACTGGACGGCGACGTTCCACACTTACTCACCACAAAAAGCGTATTTCGTTGGCCGATGGAACGTGCCAGAGCTTGGATCTGTGGAGTAAAACGCGTCTGAGCGGGAGCACCAAGAACGGTGCCCCACGCAATTACAGACGCGTCAGGGACGACCACAAAACATCAATGTACAGTGACTTTTTGCCCGCTATGGGGTGAGTAATCAGGGTTGCCGGAGGACCTCACTAAGACAGCGGGTTTAGTGTCCTCCGAACACCAGCATCTGTACCGGCATGACCATGGCTTGAATTCGTAGGATAATGGCATGCACTATCCCCACTGTGTCCACTGCATGATAAAACAACGCCTCGAAACCACTGACCTCATCCGACGCCAACAAATCATGATTATTAGTGTACGCATTAGCGATACATTTACTACCGGGCATCACGCCCTCCATGCCACCCTCATAGAGCGGCTCCATCACAACGGTCAGCGTGCCCGGCCGGGCGCGTTGCTGGGCGTCCAGTAGATTATCCGATGGACGCAGTTGGCCGGCGGCCACAACCGGCTGCACGCGAATTACCACCATCGGTATCACTTCAAAGGGGCGCGACAAACAGGCAACCTCAGCAAGCGTCCCGACGTGGATAACCTGCGTTGCCAACTGGCTGAAACCTGCCGCAATCTGATATCGGCCGGATTCTGGGCCTTCATTGGGAATCAAAATACCGGCTGGACGCAAAATCGGATTGACATAGTCACCGCGCTGCAAAAAGAATTGCGACACGGTGCCGTCAACGCCGGCGTAAACGATGGTTTTGCCCAATTCAACCTCGGCCTGCTCAAGGGCGCGTTTCGCACTCTCAAGCTGACTTGGCAGCACCGACTCCCTCTGCGCAACAACCGAGGCGATATTGGCCTTCGCTGAGTCAACGCCACCACTGCGCGAATCGACCGTATTTTCCAGACGCTCGAGCTCGATTTTGCTCACTAGCTGGGCTCCGCGAGACGCAAGGTCTCGCTTCTTCTTTAACTCATTTTGCGCCTGGTCCAGCGCTCCCTGCGCCTGCCTCAAACCACCGCGCGCGGCCTCAAGCTGACTTTCCGTTTGCACAAATGCAGATTCTACCTGGGCCACCTGGCTGCCCGCGGAATTAACCGCTGCAAGCTGTGAACTATCCAGCAAACTGAACAGGGGAGCGCCCGCCTCCACTTGCTGGTTGTTCTCAACATAAATTTCCTCGACCCGGCCACCGCCCTCAGACAAAATCGTGACGGTACGAAAATAGGGGCCCGCGTTCGAGGTAGAAGGATGGTAATAAAAAATCAGGGTAATCAGGGCGACCGTGAGTAAAATGCAGGCTGAAACACCCCACCGCAGCTCGTACCAAACCGAGAAAAAGTTGATCTCTTTACCCCACCGCTTGCCCTGTCTGTAGCGCCGAAACAAATAATCAGGGAGCACTGTAACCAACGAACAAATTAGTAATTCCAGCATAGTCTATTGCTCGTGCTCATCAGTATTAGACGCACTGATCTCTGGTTCGGTTGGCGTATCTGCCATGTTGCGCAATGAACTTGCGATGGAGTTTAGTGGAGTAATAAAATCCGGAATTTTTATAAGCGCCAACACAAGAGCGGCAACCCAGAACAAATGATTATGAGTAAACAAAGCCAACACTGCCAGCACCATAATCAGTTGCGTTTGCGTATTATTTTGCTTTTGCGCTAAGTGCTCCGGTATCGAGTGTAGCTTGAAGTACAGCACCACCACGCCCATAAGACCTATAATAAGGATAAAAGTCACCGCGGTGAGCAGTGGGTCACTGCCGTCTGCGCCGCCGATATAGGATGGCAGTCCATGCGGTGCCAAGGGATGAGTCATGACTTGTCTCTCTTTTCATTAGGGTTGAGTTTCGTAAGCTAACCTAAGGAGATAACAACGGCAACTCCCACATTCCTGCCCGCGCCGATGCAAAGAGCGCACGGCTCCAGTCTCAAGGTTTTGGCTGACCAACGGGCGGGCGTTACTGGGTAAACGTGTCGATTGTAAGGTAAATTAGCTGCCTGATAAGCGCGAAGAGTCCTTCAGTATTGTTGCTATCGAGTAACACAAGCTCTTCTACCGAATTAGTCCGCATGCGTTCAGTCCTGAACTCTCCCCCGTCTCCGGTCTGGAAAACCTGAAGTCCAATATTCCAGAAGCGCCTGAATCCCTCACCTGGGGCACAGCTCACAGTAAATTCAGGCCTGCATCCGAGTCCGTCACCTGTGCGCCCACCACCATCACGGACACCTCTGGAGCATAGCCTCTTGTCGCAGGAAGCCAATCCACAACCACAACGCTAAATCGGAAAGGTCGCCATTGTACACTTGATAACATAGGCAGGAACGCAGTGGGATAGACCGACTAGGGGCGATATTTTGAGGCTGGTAAAGAGCAGCCATGAGTAGGTCTGCTCTCAACAGACCCTTTATCTGTCCTATACTGAAGCGGTCTCAGGACACCAGCTAATCGGGGAATCTTATGATGGGCACCACCTTGAGCATTAATAGTCTGACTTCCCTGCTCAGACTATTCACTTTTTACGCAGAAATAAGTTAACTTGTCTGTAGCTTTATTTCCATTACAGTTCATAGCGACTTAAAGGAGTTAAGTGGGTGAAACATGCGTATAAAGTCTCAGGGATTCAATGCGACGCCTGCAAAGAAAAAATTGAAACAGCCCTCAACGCTATAGAAGCGGTGGCCGATGCAAACGTTGAGTTATCCGACGGCACGACCACCCTTGAAATGACCGCCCATGTCACGCTGGAGGCCCTGCAACAAGCGCTACTGGATGCTGATC